>NZ_LMRM01000021.1:0-38954 GCF_001426045.1 Methylobacterium sp. Leaf94 | reverse complement strand
GGCTCATAACCTGAAGGTCACAGGTTCAAATCCTGTCCCCGCAACCAAACTCAACAAAAAGCCCGCCCCGGTGAAATCCAGGGCGGGCTTTCGACGTTCCGAAGCCGGCCGCGCCCTTTCCGCATCGGTGCGGCAGGACGACGCCCAAGACTGATCTCCCGAACCGTTGCGGCGGCGGCGAGGCTCAGGATCCGCCCGATCAAGGGCGCGGAGACGCCCCGTACGGCGTCGTAGCCGTCACAGAGCGGGGTGGGCCGATCGGCCAGCGTGCTGCCTCGCCCCTCTCCCGCCTCGATCAGGCCAGGCGCAGGTCGCGGCCGTTCAGACCCTGGGACGCCAAGGGGCTGGAATGGGAGGCCGCCTCCCCGCCTCCGCCGCACAATTTCGCCGGGGTTCCGCCGGTGCCGAAGGTCCCGTAGGACTGCCCGATCCAGGCCCCCGAGACCGGGAGCCACCACACGTGAGCGCGAACCCCGCCGCCGAACCCGTCGGCGTGACGCGCGCCGAGCCCTTCGCCACCTTTGGTCAGCAGCGCTGCGCCGCGACGCTGGGCATGGGGGCCTGGCTGCTCACGGAACGGCTGCTCTTCGCCGGGCTGTTCCGCACGGCGCTGATCCTGCGCCTGCTCCATCCGGAGGCGGTGCAGGCGGCGGCCGGGCATCTCAGGTTCTGGATCGTCGCCTTCGCGGCCCTCCACCGGGTCAACCGGTAGGAGGCGGCGCTGCGCAAGCCCTTCCGGACCCTCGGCCCGTCCTCCTCCGGTACGGCCTGCTCACGCCGGTGCGCACCGTCCTGGCGCTCCTGTCGCTGCTTGCCGTGAACGTCGCGCTCGGTGCGACGCGCCCCTTCGAACAGGTCTGGCTCGTCGAGCTCGGGTTGGTCGGTGCATGGCGGCGATCATCATCCGGGTGTCGATGGCGGTCCGCCACGAGCCGCCCCTGGTGCGCCTGTTCGCCGGGGTCGGGTTCTTCTGGGGCGCGATCCTGTTCGGGATGACGCTGACCGCTTCCGTCGCGCGCTGACCCCCTACGCACAAAAATGGCGGGGCTTGCGCCCCGCCGTCATCGGCTCGGGTGGTTCTCGGCCTCGGACCGGCGCGCCGTCCCTCGGGCGTGGCCTCAGTAGGCCGGGCCGCCCGAGGTGGTGCCGTAATTGGCCGTCGGCTTGTTGTTCTGCTCGGCATTGCCGGCCTTGGCTGAGTCGTCGGCGCGGCGGCGGAGCGAGCCGGTGGTCACGTCATCGAAGGCGCCGACGACGCGGCTGCCGGGCGCGGCGGCGGCGGGGATACCAGCCGGGGCGTTGTAGCTCTGCGCGAGGGCGGAGGTGACGGGGGCGCCGAGGGTCAGGACCAGGGCGACGGCGGCGGAAGCAAGACGGGTGTTCATAGTCGTCGTATCCAGCAGTACAGGTCCGGTCTCCGTCAAACATGCGAGGATCATGTCCAAGATGTCCGGGGGCCGTTCTTGTTGGTATGAGCCTGATATAGGACCCGCCCCTCTGGAACGGCGTGCGCTGCAACACCCAGTGCATGCGTTTGGCGCATTTCTCTCGGATGATGTGGTCTCGCCTATGTGTGTGTTGCATCACACGTCGGAGTGGGCGTCGATGTAATGACGCAAGGCGCTGGCCGCATTGAGCATGTGGGCGCGCATCCGCCGGGCGGCCGCCTCGCCGTCGCCCTCGGCGATCGCCGCCAGGATGGCCCCGTGCTCCGCGCGGGAGCCCTGGATGCGGTCCCCGTAGCGCAGCTGCGTCCGGCGGAAGCCCGAGAGGCGGGTGCGCAGGGCCAGCGCCTGCTCCTTGAGGAAGCCGTTATGCGTGGCGCCGTAGAGGGCTTCGTGGAAGCTGCGGTTCAAGCCATCGTAGGCGTCGACGTCGCCGGCCGCGACCATGTCGCCGGAGCGCGCATGCAGGTCCATCAGGTGGGACCGCTCCAGGGGCGTCATCCGGTAGGTGGCGAGCCGCACGCACATCGCCTCGAACTCGGCGGTGGTCTCGAACATGTCCATGATCCGCTCGGGCGTCATGCGCGTGACCACGACCCCCCGGCGCGGGCGCAGCTCCACCAGCCCGTTGAAGGCGAGTTGGCGGAGCGCCTCGCGGACGGGCGTACGCGAGGCGCCGAAGCGGTCGGCGAGATCCTGCTCGTCGAGGGCGGTGCCGGCGGCGAGGTGCCCGGCCGCGATCTCGTCGGTGAGCGCGTTGCGGATCTGGTCCGACAGGAGTCCGCGCTCCGCCACCGGCTCGTCCATCGTGCCCGCGTCCATCATCCGCTCTCCCCCGGTTCGCTCCCTGCCCGCGACGCGCGAGACCCCATCCGTCATCCCACGATGGCCCGAACCGTGAGGTAGAACAGCAACGGACCGACGAGGCAGCCGATTCCGGTGTGGAAGGTCGCCGTCAGCGCGCCGTAGGGCACGCGCTTCGGGTCGGTGGCGGCCAAGCCCCCGGCGACGCCGCTCACCGTGCCCATCAGGCCGCCGAAGGCCATGGCCGAGCGCGGATTGTCGAGACCGATGAGCTGGGCGACGGGGGGGCGACCATGACCATCACGGCCTTGGTGACGCCGGTGGCGATGGAGAGCGCCATCACGGCCGAGTCCGCGCCGAGCGCCGCCCCCGTCACCGGCCCGACGATGTGGGGCACGGCCCCCGCGCCGATCGTCGTGATGCCGACGGCGTCGGTGTAGCCGAAGGCCACCGCCGTCAGGGCGCCGAGGATGAAGGGGATCACGGGGCCGAGGCCTAAGGCCAGGACGCCGAGGAGCCCGGCGCGGCGGGCCTCCGGCACGTCGACCTCGAAGGCGGTGGCCACGATGGCGAAGTCGCGCAGCATCGCCCCGCCCATCAGGCCGATGCCGTCGAAGGCCGGCCGGTCGGCGACGCCCTTCCTGCCACCGGTATAGAGGCCCGCACATAGGCGAGCACCAGCCCGAGGACGATGGCGATGGCCGAGCCGTGGACCCGGCCGGCGGTGAGCCAACGGCTGGCGAGGTTCGAGGCCGGCATCAGGGCGCCGACCGTCGCGAAGGCGGCCACCAGGCCCTGCTCGACGAAGACGTGCTCGATCATGGCCAGCATGGGGTCATGGGACCGTGGCGGCGATGAGCACGATGGGCCCCGCCGCGCACGGCCGCCATCGCGTTCTGCTGCGCGGCCATCGCCACCACGATCGGGATGTACAGGGTCGACCAGAACTCGACCCCCAAGCGTGATGCCGCCGCCGAGCTTGCCCCGGGCGAGGAGCCAGGACCGGGCGGCGATGAGCAGAATCATGGCGAGGCCGACCCCGCCGACATTGGCCTTGACCCCGAGGGCGATGCCCAGCCGGTCGCCGAGGAACACGCCGATCGGGGTGCAGAGCGCCAGGAGCGCGACGCCGAGGATGGTCATCGGGCGTGGCTCCGCGTCGTCGTGACGGGGGACGGCGATCGGAATGCACGGGGCATGGAGCGTTCCTCCTGCGTATTCGGCGATTCGTTTTTAATTGCTCTCAGTATACCGTTGATTGACAGTTTCGCAATTTGGAATACTGATCGAGGGAATGAATCGGGTTCGGCATGTCGTAGGGTGTCGATCGCGGAATGCCGTATACGCAGGCTGGGACGAGGGGGCGGACAGGATGACGGATTGGCGTCAGGAACGCACCGCCCGCGAGGCGCGTCTCGAAAGGGCGCGGCCGCATGCGGACGGCAAGGTCGTGCCGGCGGCCCGGGTCGTCGACCTCCTCGAGGCGATCCTCCGGCCGGGCGACCGGGTCTGCCTGGAGGGCGACAACCAGAAGCAGGCTGATTGCCTCGCCCGCGGCCTGTCCGCCTGCGATCCGGCCCGGGTCCACGACCTGCACATGGTGCAGTCGGGCATCGTCCTGCCCGAGCATCTCGACATCTTCGAGCAGGGCATCGCCAAGCGGCTCGATTATTCCTATTCCGGTCCCCAGGGCGCCCGCATCGCCAAGATGCTGTATGGCGGCCAGATCGAGCTCGGGGCGGTGCACACCTACCTCGAACTCTTCGCGCGCTACTTCATCGACCTGACACCGAACGTGGCCCTGATCGCGGGCGTCTCGGCCGACCGGGACGGCAACCTCTATACGGGCCCCAACACCGAGGACACGCCCACCGTGGTGGAGGCGACCGCCTTCAAGAACGGCGTGGTGGTGGCCCAGGTGAACGCGATTGTCGACCGGGTGCCCCGCGTCGACATCCCCGGCGACCGGGTGGACTTCGTGGTGGAGGCCGACAGGCCGTTCTACGTCGAGCCGCTCTTCACCCGCGACCCCGGCGCCGTGACCGAGACGCAGATCCTGATGGCCATGATGGCGATCAAGGGGATCTACGCGGAATACGGCATCCGCCGCCTCAACCACGGCATCGGCTTCGGCACCGCGGCGATCGAGCTGCTGCTGCCCACCTATGCCGAGCGCCTCGGCCTGAAGGGCCGGATCGCCACCCACTGGGCGCTCAACCCGCATCCGAGCCTGATCCCGGCCATTGAATCCGGCTGGGTCAGCCAAATCCACTGCTTCGGCTCCGAAGTGGGCATGGACAAGTACATCCGCGCCCGGCCGGACGTGTTCTTCACCGGCTCCGACGGCTCACTCCGGTCCAATCGCGCCTTCTGCCAGACGGCCGGCCTCTATGCCTGCGACCTCTTCATCGGCTCGACCCTGCAGATCGACTTGGCCGGCCATTCCTCCACCGTGACCACCAACCGGGTGGCGGGCTTCGGCGGCGCCCCGAACATGGGCTCGGATCCGCACGGCCGGCGCCACCCCTCCGACACCTGGATGAAGGCGGGCCGCGAGGCCGGCGGCACGGGCGACCCGGCGCTCCGGCGCGGGCGCAAGCTCGTGGTGCAGCTCGTCGAGACCTTCGGCGACAAGCTGGTCCCGGCCTTCGTGGAGCGGCTCGACGCCCTGGAACTCGCGCGCAAGCTCAAGCTCGAGCTCGCCCCCGTGATGGTCTACGCCGACGACGTCACCCACATCGTCACCGAGGAGGGCATCGCCAACCTGCTGCTGTGCCGGACCCCGGACGAGCGGGAGCAGGCGATCCGCGGGGTGGCCGGCTACACCGAGGTGGGCCGGGGCCGCGACCACGCGGAGGTGGAGCGCCTGCGCGCCAGGGGGATCATCCGGCGCCCCGAGGATCTCGGCATCGAGCCCCTGGACGCCGACCGCTCGCTGCTCGCCGCGCGCTCGATCAAGGACCTCGTGCACTGGTCGGGCGGCCTCTACGAGCCGCCGGCCAAGTTCCGGAACTGGTGAGGATTTTCGCGTCATGGAGAAGCTGAGCTTCCGCCACGCCACCCGGACGGCGCTCCCCGGCACGCGGGCCAGCGCGATCACCGGGGTCGTCGCCTCCGGCAACCTCGAGGTGCTGCTGGAGCGCAACCTCGCCCCCGACGCGTGCCACGTCGAGATCGATACCGCCATCGCCGGGTACGGGGAGGTCTGGGCCGCCGTGGTCGCGGATTTCGTGGCCCGCCGGCAGCCCGGCGGGCTCACCATCACCATCAACGACGGGGGCGCCCGCCCCGACACCGTGTCCCTGCGCCTCGCCCAGGGCGCCCGCCTGATGGAGATGCCGTGATGGACTGGAAGCCCGTCTCCCTCTCTTCCTCGCCCCTCGACCAGAGCTGGTACGAGGCCAGCGCCCGCGCCCGCCTCGCCGGCCTCCTCGACACGGACACGTTCCAGGAGTTCGTCGGCCCCGAGCAGCGGAGGATGAGCCCGCACCTGCCGCTGTTCGACCTGCCGCGCGCCTTCGACGACGGCATGATCGTCGGGCGCGGCCGCCTCGACGGACAGGACGTGCTGGTCGCCGCCCAGGAGGGCCGCTTCATGGGCGGCGCCTTCGGCGAGATCCACGGCGCCAAGCTCATCGGTCTGCTGCGGGCGGCGCTGGCCGTGAAGCCTGCCGCTCTGCTGATCCTGTTCGACACCGGGGGCGTGCGCCTGCAGGAGGCCAATGCGGGCGAGACCGCCATCGCGGAGATCATGCGGGCGATCACGGTCGCGCGGGCCGCCGGCATCCCGGTCATCGGGCTGATCGGGGGGCGGGCCGGCTGCTACGGCGGCGGCGGCCTCGTCGCCGGCACCTGCGCGCGCCTGATCATCTCCGAAGGGGGACGCCTCAGCGTCTCCGGCCCCGAGGTGATCGAGACCAACAAGGGCGCGGAGGAGTTCGATTCCCGCGACCGGGCGCTGGTGTGGCGCACCATGGGCGGAAAGCACCGGCGTCTCATCGGCGCCGCCGACGCCTTCGTGGACGACACGATCGGGGCGTTTCGGCGGGCCGCCCTGGCGGCGATCCCGGCGGCCCCGGCCTTCGACCTCGCCACGATCGAGGCCGAGCAGGCCCGGCTGGAGGCTCGCCTCGACCGCTTCGGCGACGCCCGGGACGCCACCGAGATCTGGGGGCGCCTCGGCGTCAACGACCCCGCCGCCGTGCCGGGCCTGACCACCGAGGGCTTCGACGCCCTGCTCGCCCGCCTCCCGGAGGGGCCGCACCATGCCCGATAAGATGCCCCTCGACGCCCTCCTCGCCTCGCTCTTTTCGGCGGGCCACGCCGTCACGGTGGCGGACGGCCTGATATCCGGCGATGGCCCCCTCGGTGGCGGCCGCCTCGCCGTGATCGGCATCGACGGCGACACGGCGCTGGGCATCGAGGGCGCCTGCTTCCTGGCGGGGCGCGTCCTCGACGTGGTGCGGGCGGGCGGCGGCACGCCCATCCTCGTCCTGATCGATTCCGACAGCCAGCGCATGAGCCGGCGCGACGAGCTTCTCGGCCTCAACGAGTACCTCGCCCATCTGGCCAAGGCGCTGCTGCTGGCCGACGCGCAGGGGCACCCGACCCTCGGCCTGCTCTACGGCCACAGCGCGGCCGGGGCCTTCATCGCCACGGCGCTCGCCACCCGCGTGCTCGCGGCCCTGCCCGGCGCCCATCCGAGCGTGATGGACCTCCCCTCCGTGGCCCGCGTCACCAAGCTGCCCCTGGAGACGCTGCAGGACATGGCCCGCTCGACCTCGGTCTTCGCGCCGGGGCTCGACAACATGGTCCAGACCGGCGCCGTGCAGGCGGTCCTCGACCCCGACAAGCCCCTCGGCCTCCAGGTCGCCGCGCTGATCGCGGACAGCCCGGCGGCCGATACCCGCGACGCGCTGGGCCGTGAACGGGGCGGGCGCCCCCTCGCCCACGACATCGCCGCTCAGGTGGTGCGCGAGGCGCAGGACCGGGTGCTGCGCGAGGCGCCGGGTGCGTGATGTCGCGCGCCACGACCTGCTCACGGTGGCGCCCGCCGCCTGGGGCCCGCTGCTGGCGCAGCGGCCGGACCTCGACGGGATTCCCCATCTCGCCGATTGGGCCGCGTGCGGCTGGCCCGTGATCGTGCGCCGCCGCGGGCCCGGCGAGGATGGCACCCTGGTTCCGGCCGGGCTGCCGCTGCCGCCCTGCCTCGGCAAGCGCCGCATCGGCCTCACGCTTCCGCCCGCGGCTTTGCGCCCGCGCCCCGGCCTGACCCTGGCCGAGGCGCGGGCGGCCGCGCCCGCCGCCTGGCAGCCCGCCCTCGACGCGCTCCTGGCGCACGGGGCCGCCCATGGTCGCGTGCCCCGGGTGTTCGGTGGTCTGCTCTGGCAGGCCCTGACGGGTCTGCCCTACCTTTCCGCCACCTCCGACCTCGACCTGCTCTGGCCCGGTCCCGTCGGCCCGGCCTTCCTCGACGGCCTCGCCGATCTCGCGGCACAGGCGCCGATGCGCCTCGACGGCGAGATCGGCGTCGCCGACGGCTTCGCCGTAAGCTGGCGCGAGCTGCAGGCGGCCGGCCCCGGCGACACCGTCCTGGTCAAGGGCCTGGAGCGGCTGGAGCTCCGGCCCGTTTCGGCCCTTCGCGCCGCCCTGACGCCGGCGGCCTGAGCCATGCCGATGCGTGCCCTCTCGCCGATGCCCGCGGCTCCGTCGGAGACCCGGGTCCCCGCTGCGACTGTCGGCGGCCCGGACGCAATCGCCCGCCTCGCCACGCACTGCCTGCGCCTGGAGCTCGCCACCTATCCCAAGCCCGGCCTCGTCAGCCACGTGGACAGCGGCAGCCATGCCGACATGGATGCGGGCACCTTCCGGGCGAGTGCCTCCGCCCTGGAGCCCTATTTCGCGGATCTGGCCGAGGCCGGCGCGGCCGGGGCCGGGATGGCGCATCTGCGCCGGATCGGCCTCGCGGCGGAGGCGGCGATGCGGGCGGCCACGGGGGGCGTGAACACCCACCGGGGCGCCATCTTCGGCCTGGGCCTCCTCGGCGCGGCGGCCGGCGCCCTGGGGCGGCGTCCGGCGGCCGGGAGCCTCGGCGCCCATGTCCGCGCACGCTACGCCGGTGCCATTCTGGACGGCCCCGAACTGCTGCACGCGCCGGGTGCGCGGGCGCGGCGGCGGCACGGGGTCGGGGGCGCGCCGGCCGAGGCCGCGGCCGGCTTCCCGACCCTCTACGGCACCGGCCTGCCGGCCCTGCGCCGGGCCCGTGCCCGCCGTCCCGAGTCGCCCGAGGCGGCGCGGGTGGAGGCCTGCCTCGCCCTGGTCGCGGCCCTCGAGGACACCAACCTCCTGCATCGTGGCGGCCCGGAGGGGTTCGATTTCGCCCGGGCGGAAGCCGCCTGCTTCCTCGCCGAGGGCGGCATTGCCCGGGACGACTGGGTCTCACACGCGGAAGACCTGCACCGCGCCTTCGTCGCCCGCCGCCTCAGCCCCGGCGGAGCGGCCGACCTGCTGGCCATGACGCTGTTCGTCGACGCCTGGGAGCGACCATGAGCGTCGATCGCCCATGACCCTCGCGGTCCTCCTCTCCGGCCAGGGCGGCCAGCATCCCGGGATGTTCGACCTCACGGCCGCCCTGCCCGAGGCGCAGGGCGTCTTCGCGGCCGCGGCCCCCCTGCTCGGTCAGGATCCGCGCGACCTCGTGCGCTCAGGGAAGGACCTGCACGCCAACCGGATCGGGCAGATCCTGTGCTGCGTGGCTGGCCTAGCCGCCTGGACCCTGGTGCGGAGGGCTCAGGCCGCCCGCGTCGTGGTGGTGGGCTACAGCATCGGCGATCTCGCGGCCTTCGGCTGCGCCGGCCTGTTCGCGCCCGAGACGGTGCTGCACCTCGCCGCCGCCCGCGCCGAGGCGATGGATGCGGCGGCCGGTCCCGGCTACGGCCTCGCCGGCCTGCGCGGCCTGCCTGCCGCGCGGGCCTTCGCCCTGGCCGAGGCGCAGGGGTGCCATCCGGCGATCCGCAACGCTGCCGACAGCGTGGTGGTGGGCGGCCCCGTCGCGGCGCTGGACGCCCTCTGCGCCCAGGCCCTTGCGGCGGGCGCGGCCCGGGCCGTTCGCCTGCCCGTCCACATTCCCTCGCACACGCCGCTCCTGGCCGAGGCCTCGGCGCGCTTCGCCGAGCGGCTGGCGCAGGCTCCCCTGGCGACCCCGCCGCGTCCGGCCCCGCGCCTCCTCAGCGGCCTCGACGGAGCGGCGGTGTTCCGGCCGGAGGCGGGCCTGCCCAAGCTTGCCGCGCAGGTGGCGCAGACCCTGGACTGGGCCGCCTGCCTGGAGGGCGTCGGTGAGTTCGGCGCGACCCGGGTGCTCGAACTCGGCCCCGGCCACGCCCTCGCCACCATGGCCCGCGCGGCCCTGCCCGAGGCGCGGGTTCATGCGCTGGAGGACTTTCGCCAGCCCGCCGGCGTGGTGCAATGGATACGCGACGGGGCCTGAGCGCCCCTGATGGAGTGGAATGCCACGATGCAGTACCGCAATCTCGGCCGCTCGGGCCTCAAGGTCTCGCCGCTCTGCCTCGGCACCATGATGTTCGGCGGCCCCACCGACGAGGCCACCGCCGGCCGCATCATCGACAGCGCCCGGGGCGCCGGCATCAACTTCCTCGACACCGCCGACGTCTACAACGAGGGCCGGTCCGAGGAGGTGGTGGGCCGGGCGCTTCGCCGGGACCGCGAGGCCTGGGTGCTCGCCACCAAGGTCGCCAACCCGATGGGACCGGGCCCCAACGACCGGGGCTTGTCGCGCGCCCACGTGCTGCGCGCCGCCGAGGCCAGCCTGAAGCGGCTCGGCACCGACGTGATCGACGTCTACTACCTCCACAAGGAGGACCACACGACGCCGCTCGCCGAGACCATCGGCGCCATCGCGCTCCTCGTGCGCCAGGGCAAGATCCGTTACTTCGGCGTCTCCAACTACCGGGCCTGGCGGGTCGCCGAGATCTGCCGCCTGTGCGACGACCTCGGTATCGACCGGCCCGTGGTCAGCCAGCCTTACTACAACGCCCTGAACCGGATGCCCGAGACCGAGCACCTGCCGGCCTGCGCCCATTACGGCCTCGGCGTGGTGCCGTACTCGCCGCTGGCCCGCGGCGTGCTCACCGCCAAATACGATCCCGATGCCCCGCCCCCCGAGGGCACCCGCGCGGGGCGCCAGGACACCCGCATGATGCAGACGGAGTGGCGCCCGGAATCCCTGGTGATCGCCCGGATTTTTCAGGACCATGCGGCCGCGCGGGGCCTGACGGCGGGGCAGTTCGCGGTGAACTGGGTGCTGGCCAACCGCACCGTCACCTCGGTCATCGCCGGGCCGCGCACGGAGGCGCAGTGGGACGCGTATCTGGGCGCGCTGGGCTACACCTTCACGGACGAGGACGAGGCCCTCGTCGACGCCCACGTCGTCACCGGCCACTCCTCGACGCCGGGCTACAACGACCCGGCCTACCCGATCGAGGGCCGCGTGCGGGGCTGAGGGCGTTCCGCAGGGATCCCCCCGAGTCCGCTCGCGTGTCCCTCCCCCGCAAGGGATCGGGACACGCGTCGTCGCCGAAAGGGCGTCGTTCGCTCAGCCCTGCGTCTCGGCCAGATGCAGCGCCACCAGGGCATCGAAGCTGGCATCGCCCTCGAAGCCCAGGTCCAGGGCGCGGCGCGTGTCGAAGGCCTCCGGCCAAGTCTCCACGATGGCCTGGATGGCCGGATTCGGTTCGCGCCGGATCAGCGCCACCGCTCTGTCCCCGCCCACGCGGCGCAGGGCCTCGATCTCGTCGGCCACCGTCGCCGAGATTCCCGGCATGGTCAGGCTGCGGCGCAGGCCGAGGGGCGCGCGGTCGATGCGGGCGGCATGCAGGAGGTATTGCGTGGCCGAAAGCGGGCTGGCGAACCAGTGGCGCACGGTATCGGGCACCGGCAGGATCGCTTGCCTGCCGGCCAGCGGCTCGCGGATGATCCCGGAGAAGAACCCGGACGCCGCCTTGTTCGGCTTGCCCGGCCGCACGCAGATGGTGGGCAGGCGCAGGCCGATGCCGTCGAGGAAGCCGCGCCGGCTGTAGTCGGCGAGCAGCAGTTCGCCCATCGCCTTCTGGGTGCCGTAGGAGGTGGCCGGCGTCAGGATCATGTCGTCCGGGATCACGCCCGGGAGCGGCGGCCCGAACACGGCCAGCGACGAGGTGAAGACCACGCGGGGACGATAGCCCTCGGCGACATGGGCCTGCCGGATGGCCTCGAGGAGCAGCCGGGTGGCGTCGAGATTGACCCGGTAGCCCTTCTCCAGATCGGCCTCCGCCTCGCCCGAGACGATCGCCGCGAGGTGGAAGATCACGTCCGGTCGGCCCGCGATGGCGGCCTCCGCCGCGCCGGGCACGGAGAGGTCGGCGGCAGCCGTGACGACGGAGCCGGTGAAGCCCGCCGGGGCGGTCGGCTCCACCACGTCGACCAGGGTGAGGGCGCGGGCATCGCCCTGCGTGGCGAGGGCGTCGGTCAGGCGCCGGCCGATCATGCCGGCGGCGCCGAGGATCAGTGCGTGCATGGGTCGTCCTTTCAGGCTCAGCGCATCAGGTCGAGGGCGCGGGAGAAGAAGTCGCGGCCGCCGAAATTGCCGGATTTGAGGGCGAGCAGCATGGGCTCACCCTGCCCCATCGTGCGCAGCACCGGCACCCCGGCGGCGATCTCGGGCCCGAGGCGGAAGGCCTTCAGCCCGAGCCGGTCCACGACCGCCCCCGACGTCTCGCCGCCCGCCACCACGAGGCGGCGCACGCAGTGCGCCACCAGGCCTTCCGCGATGCGGGCCAGCGCGTCCTCGAGGGCGTGGCCGACCCGGTCGCCGCCGTGGCGCGCCTGGAGGGCCCGCACGGTCTCGGGCTCGGCGCTGCTGGCGATGAGGACGGGGCCGGCGCCGACGTGCTCGCCGGCCCAGGCCAGGACGGCCGCGATCTCGGCCTCGGTCTCGGCCTCTCCGACGAGCATCCGCTCGGGGTCGAGGCGGCGCACCGGCATCATGGCCTCGGCCGCCGCGATCTGGCCGAGGGTCGCCTGTGAGCAACTGCCGGCGAGGCAGGCGGAGAGCCCCCCCACGGGCGCGCCGAGATCCGCCGCGCTGTCCGGCGCGGCGGCACGCCCGGTCGCGACCAGGGCCCGGGCGAGGCCGAGGCCGAGGCCCGAGGCGCCCACCGACACCCGGTGGCCGAGCGCCGCCGTGCCCAGGGTCTCGAGGTCGGCCTCCACCACCGCATCCGCGATGGCCGCGCCGATCCCCTCGGCAGCGAGCGCGTCGAGGCACGCGGCGACGGCGTCCGGCCCCTTCGCCACGGTGGCGAAATCCACCAGACCCACGGGCGACGCGCTCTGGCGGCCCAGCACCCGCACGAGGTTGGCGTCCCGCATCGGGTTGAGGGGATGGTCCTTGAGCGGGCTCTCGTTCAGCGGCACCGCGCCGACGAACAGGTTGCCCTGGTAGACGGTGCGCCCCGTTTCCGGGAAGGCGGGGGTGACGAGGGCGATGGCCTCGCCCGCCTCGCTCCGCAGGGCGTCCAGGACGGGTCCGATATTGCCCGCGTCGGTGGAATCGAAGGTCGAGCAGATCTTGAACAGGACGTGGGCGGCGCCCCGTCCGCGCAGCCAGGCCTCGGCCGCGCGGGTGCGCGCCACGGCTTCCGCGGCCGGGATGGAGCGGCTCTTCAGGGCCACCACCACGGCCTCGACACCGGACAGATCGAGGTCGTCGGCGGGGATGCCGATGGTCTGCACCGTGCGCAGGCCCCCCTTGCTGAGCGTGTTGGCGAGGTCCGAGGCGCCGGTATAGTCGTCGGCCACCGATCCGAGGGCGAGGCTCATCGGGTGCCCTCCCGGACCTGCGAGGCGCGGTAGGGCTCGAACCAGCCCAGGCCCTCCCCGGTGCCGCCGGCCGGGTTGTACTCGCAGCCGACGAAACCCGCGTAGCCGAGGTAGTCCAGTTCGGCGAAGAGGAAGGCGTCGTTCATCTCGCCGGTGCCGGGCTCGTTCCGGGCGGGGACGCTGGCGGTCTGGACGTGCCCGACCATCGGCATCAGGTCGCGCAGGCGGGTGGTCACGTCCCCGTGCAGGATCTGGCAGTGGTAGAGGTCGAACTGCAGCTTCAGGTTCGGCAGGCCCAGGTCGCGGATGAGGTCGGCGGTTATGTCGAAGTCGTTGAGGAAGTAGCCCGGCATGTTGCGGGCGTTGATCGGCTCCAGCACGAGGTCGAGGCCTTCGCGGCCGACGCGCTCGGCGGTCCAGGCCACGGCCCGGCGATAGGCGTCCTGCGCCGCCGGATCGCGCGCATCCGCCATGCCGGCCATGAGGTGGAGCCGGGCGACGCCCGTGGCCTTGGCGTAGGTCAGGCCGGTCTCGGCGCCCGCCTGCAGCTCGGCGAACCGGTCCGGCAGGGCGGCGAGGCCGCGCTCGCCCGCCGCCCAGTCGCCCGGCGGCAGGTTGAACAGGGCCTGGGTCAGCCCGAACCGCGCCAGGCGCTCGGCGATGGCCTCGGGCGGATGATCGTAGGGGAAGAGGAACTCCACGGCGGTGAAGCCCGCCTCCGCGGCGGCGGCGAAGCGGTCGAGGAACGGCCGCTCCGTGAACATCAGCGTGAGATTGGCGGCAAAACGCGGCATCGGCTCTTCTCCCTTCAGGCCTTGGGCGACGGCAGGGCGACGCCGGCCACCTGGGCGTAGAGGCGGGCCACCGAGGCGTCGTCGTCCCGGCCCATGCCGGAGCCGGACGCCATCAGGAACATCTGCAGCGCGGCGGCGGCCACCGGCACGGGGTATGTCTCCGCCCGCGCCATGTCCTGCACGATGCCCAGATCCTTGACGAAGATGTCGACCGCGCTTCTCGGGCTGTAGTCGCCGTCGAGGACGTGCGGCATGCGGTTCTCGAACATCCAGGAATTGCCGGCCGACGCCGTGATGACCTCGTAGACCTTGCGGAGATCCAAGCCCTGCTTGGCGGCAAAGCTCATGGCCTCGCTGGCGGCGGCGATGTGCACGCCGGCAAGCAACTGGTTGATCATCTTGAAGGCGGCACCCTGCCCGGCCGCGTCGCCGAGCTCGTAGAGCTTGCCGGCCATGGCGTGAAGGGCTGGGCGGGCCGCGTCGAAGGCCGCCTTCGTGCCGGAGGCCAGGAAGGTGAGTTCGCCCTCGGCCGCGCGGACGGCGCCGCCGCTCATCGGCGCGTCGAGGTAGTGGCGGCCGGTCTCCTCCAGGCGGGCCGCGAGGCGCCGGGCGACGGCCGGGTCCATGGTGGCCGAGGAGACGAACACCGCGCCCGCCCGCATGGTCTCTGCAGCGCCGCCGGGCCCGAACAGCACGGCCTCGGTCTGGGCGGCGTTGACCACGACGCAGACCACGACATCGGCGCCCTCCGCCGCCGCCGCGGGGTTCGCCGCCGCCTGCCCGCCGGTCGCGGCGAAGCGCGCGACGGCGTCCGCGTCCACGTCGCAGGCCGCGACGGCGAAGCCGGCCCGGAGGAGCGAACCGGCCATGCCGGCGCCCATGGAGCCGAGGCCGATCACGGCGGCCCGCTGGGTCTGGGTGTTGATGCTCATGGGGACCTGTTCATGGGAGGGAGGGATCGGAGCGGGCAAATCGAAACGACGGTGCTGCGACCCATCCCGTCATCCCGGGCTCGCCTGCGGCGCCCCGGGATGACGGTGCGGGCTTCGGAGCCGCCGGCCGTCGGCGCAGCCGTCTCAGCGGTTGACCACCTGCTTCGGGGTGACGAACACGCAGACCGCGCCGATCACCAGCATGCCGGCCAGCGCGTACATGCCGGCGGCGGTGCTGCCCGTGGAATCGCGCAGGGCGCCGATGACGTAGGGGCTGGCAAAGCCCGCGAGGTTGCACACCGAGTTGATCAGCGCGATTCCGGCGGCCGCCCCCGCGCCGCTGAGGAAGGCGGTGGGCAGGGACCAGAACAGGGGTGCGCAGGTGAGCACGCCGCCGGCGGCCACGGCGAGCGCCGCGATGGCCACGACGGTGCTCCCCGTGCTGGCGGCGACCACGAAGCCCACCGCGCCGCAGAGGGCCGGGATGATGAGGTGCCAGCGGCGCTCGCGCATCCGGTCGGCGCTGCGGCCGAGCAGGATCATCACGAAGACCGCGAACAGGAACGGGATCGCGCTGACGAGGCCAATGTTCAGGTTGCCCTGGATGCCGGACGCCTTGACGATGGTGGGCATCCAGAAGGTCAGTCCGTACTGGCCGGTGACGAAGGCGAAGTAGATCAGGCTCATGAACCAGATCCGCCCGTTGCGGAACACGGTGGCGATGGAGTGGGGGCTCTGCTCCTTGCCGGCGCCGTCGGCGGCGATGTCGCGCTCGATGACCTGCTTCTCGGCGGCGGTGAGCCACTTGGCTTCGGAGGGGCGGTTGTCGAGGTAGAAGAACACCGCGAGACCCACCAGCACCGCCGGCACCGCCTCGATCAGGAACATCCACTGCCAGCCCGACAGGCCGTAGGTGCCGTTGAAGGCGTCCATGATCCATCCGGAGAGCGGGTTGCCGAAGATGCCCGAGACGGGAATCGCCGACATGAACACGGCGATCACGCGGGCGCGGCGATGGGCCGGGAACCAGGTCGTGGTGTAGAGGATCACGCCCGGGTAGAAGCCCGCCTCGGCCAGGCCGAGCAGGAAGCGCATGATGTAGAACGAGGTGGCCGAGTTCACGAACATGAACCCGGCGGAGATGATGCCCCAGGTGATCATGATGCGGGCGATCCAGACCCGGGCGCCGACCCGGTGCAGGATCACGTTCGAGGGCACCTCGAACAGGAAGTAGCCGATGAAGAACAGGCCGGCGCCGAGGCCGTAGACGGTCTCGCTGAAGCCCAGCTCCTGGGACATCTGCAGCTTGGCGAAGCCGACGTTCACGCGGTCGAGATAGGCGACCACGTAGCAGAGCATCAGGAACGGCACGAGCCGCCAGAACACTTTGTGATAGGTCTGTTCGACGAAATCCGCCGCGGGCGCATCAACGCCCCGCGCGGTTGCGGCCTGAACGCTCATGTTTCCTCCTGCCGGCGCGCGTTGCACGTCGCCGTTCTGGCGTTGCACCATCTTGTTGCGGCACTACTCGTTGTGGCAGCGTTTGCATCTTGCGTAACAGATGATGGCAGCGCTGCCAATCTCATTGTTGCGGCCAACTAAGCTTGCTATGGGCTGTGCAGCCCGGGACCGGAGATGAAGGTCGACGATGAACGTCCAGAGGTCCCTGCACGAGCCGGAGCGCCGGCTCGTGACCCTGTCCGACGTGGCCCGCGAAGCCGGAGTCGGCGAGAGCACGGTCTCGCGCGTCCTGCGCAACCAGGGCTCGTTCTCGAAGCGCACGCAGGACCGGGTCGCGGAGGCGGTGGCGCGTCTCGGCTACGTGCCGAACCGGCTGGCCGGCATGCTGGCGGGCTCCGGTTCCACGGCGGGGGCCAAGCTCGTGGGGATTGTGATCCCGTCGCTCACCAACATCGTGTTCCCGGACCTCCTGCGGGGCGCCACGGCGGTCCTCGACCGCGGCGGCTTCCAGAGCGTGATCGGGGTCTCCGACTACGACCCGGAGCGGGAGGAGGCGCTGATCGGCGCCCTCCTCTCCTGGCGTCCCGCCGGCCTCATCGTCACCGGCCTGGAACACACGCCCGGCGCGCTCGCCCGCCTGCGGGCGAGCGGCATTCGCATCGTCGAGATGATCGACACCGACGGGGCCGGCCTCGACATCGTAGTGGGATTCTCCAACCGGGCGGTGGGCTGCGACAGCGCCCGGCACCTGCTGGCACGGGGCTACCGCCGCATCGGCTTTGTCGGCCACGACATCACGCAGGATCTCCGCGCCGCCAAGCGGCTCGCGGGGTTCTGCGAAACCCTTCGGGAGGCGGGCTGCCCCCTGGCGGAGCGCGAGATCGCGTCCGGACCCTCTTCGGCCGCTGCCGGGCGGGAGGCCCTGGCGCGGCTGGTCGGCCGCCGGCCCGACCTCGATGCGGTCTACTTCTCCAACGACGACATGGCGCTGGGCGGCTACTTCCACTGTCTCGCGGACGGGATCGCGGTGCCGGGACGCCTCGCCCTGTTCGGCTTCAACGCCCTCGACATCGCCGCCGCCCTGCCGCAGCCGCTGACCACCATCCGCACGCCGCGCCTGGAGATCGGCGCCGCCGCCGCCGAGCGCCTCGCCGCCGACGGCCCGGCCGAGACCGTCGATCTCGGCTACGAACTGATCGCGGGCGCCACCGCCTGAGATCGCCCCCTCCTCCGGTGACCTGAAGGGATTTCATGAGCGAATCGAAGCTTCGCGAGCAGATCTGCCGGTTCGGCCGCTCGCTGTTCGAGCGCGGCCTGACGCCGGGCTCGTCGGGCAACATCTCCCTGCGCCTGGACGACGGCGGCTGGCTGGTGACGCCGACCAACGCGTCGCTGGGCTTCCTCGACCCAGACACGATCTCACGCCTGGACGCGAAGGGCGCCCTGGTCTCGGGCCACGCGCCCACCAAGGAGATCCCGCTCCATGCGGCGCTCTACGACAGCCGCACGGAGGCGCGCGCCATCGTCCATCTGCACTCGACCCATGCGGTGGCGGTGTCGATGCTGCCCGAGATCGACCCCAAGGCGGTACTGCCGCCGCTGACGCCGTATTACCTGATGCGGGCCGGGGCCACGGCCCTGGTGCCGTATTACCGGCCCGGCGACCCGGCGGTGGCGGACGCGATCCGGGGGTTGGCCGGCCGCTACGCCTCGGTGCTGCTGGCCAATCACGGCCCGGTGGTGGCCGGCTCCACCCTGGAGAACGCGGTCTTCGCGACCGAGGAGCTGGAAGAGACGGCCAAGCTCTACCTGCTCCTGCGCAACCTCAACCCGCGCCACCTCTCGCCGGGGCAGGTGCAGGACCTCGTCAGCCATTTCGGCCTGACCCTGCCGGAGCCCGACGGGCACGACCACGGGCACTGAGCGGCGCGCTGAAACGCGCGCTGCGCGGCCGAGGCCCCATCAGGCCGCCACCTCGATCTGCGCCGTGGGCAGGGTCGCGGCGATCTCGGCGGCGATGCCGGCCGAGGCGATGTTCTTGGACTTGGCCTCGATCTCGAAATCCGCCCAGGCCATGTGGCGGGCCACCAGGGCGTTCACGGCCCGGTTCCACATCATGTCGGAATGGGCGGCCAGATCGCGCCAGTTGTGACCGGCCTCGGTCAGGGCGGCGAAGTCCGGCAGGGTGTCGGGCGTATGCCCCTCCAGCAGGGCTTCGCGCGAGACGCTGATATGGGCCACGGGGCGCACGCCCCGCCAGGACTCGCGCACCCGGGCGACGCGGGGATCGTCGGGCTCGATGTACGCACCCCGGCTCTCGACCCAGTGGTGGTGCAGGTCGAGCACCACCGGCACGACGTCGGCCAGCTCCAGCACCGTGTCCAATCCGAAGAAATTCTCGTCGTTCTCGACGGTGAGGAGATCGCGCGCCGTCTGCGAGAGCTTGGGCAGGCTGGCGCGAAACCCTGCGATGCCGGGGTCGCGGGCACCGACATGGATGTTGATGTGGGCCCCGTGCGGATGCCAGCCCTGGCCGTAGCCGAGCATCGCCATGAGTTCGGCATGATGCTCCAGCTCCTCGATGCCGTTGCGCTGGGCCGCCGGGTTCTGCGAGGCGATGACGCAGAACGGGCCGGGATGGAAGCTCAGGCGCACCAAACCGGCCCGGGCGATCGCGCCGATCCGGGCGAGGCCGTCCTGGACGAGGCGGCGCATCTCGGGCTCGGCATAGAGGTCCCGCGCCACCGCGTGGGTGTAGCCGGGCAGGACGTTGCTGGCGATCCGCAGCAGGCGCTCGATCGCGGGCCGGGCGGCGACCCAGGCCACCTGCCGCTCCAGGGCACCGAGGTTGTGGCGCACGAGGCCCTCCAGCTTGTCCCGGCGCGCGGTGGGCGCCAGGGTCTTCAGGTGCGCCATGGTGGCGTGGGTGAGGTTCATCTGCAGGGTCGCCTCGCGGGCGGCCTTCAGGGTCTTGAAGGGCTCGGACGGTGGCTCGAGGATGAACTTGCAGCAGAAGCCGAGGCGGGGTGCGGAATCGGTCGAGGCTGGATCGGTCATGGGGCGATAACGCGGCGGAGCGGCATTGGTGCACGGCCGGAACCGGGGACCGGATGCGGTGCGTTGCCCCCGCGCCGACGGCCCCGTCGGCGCCGGAGAGTCCCATGGACGGCAAGTTTACTGAGGCCAAGCTCGCGGATCAGGTCCGGCGTGCGGCCGACCTCGCCCGTCGCCTGACCCTGGCCTATCCGCGGGGATCGCGCCGCGACGACTTCCCCTTCGCCGTGGTGGCGGCCTTCGACGCCGATATCCGGGGCCGCGTCGAGCGCGACCGCCGGATCGAGGACGAGCGCGACCGGGTGCTCATCGCCGCCGTCAACTTCGCCGAGACGCCGCCCGACGACGAGCCCGAGGCCGTGGAGCCGGCGCGAAGCGCCCTCGTGGCGGCCATCGACTATCTCGAGGAGGCGACCCTGCGCTTCGGGATCGTCAACCGCGAGGGGGCGCGGCTCGGCTACGGCGAGGCCGGCCAGCGGGTCGCGACCCTGGCCTGACGGGCGCCCCGCCGCGCTTCGCCGAATTTGTGATGCCCTGCCCTGCGACCCCGGGCCCGGCCCGCGCGTTACCCACACCCGCCGGCGCGATTCCGACGGGTCGTCCTACCAAAGTGGTCTCCTCCCGATGCGTCGCCTGTTCCCCGTCTTCATCGCCGCCGTCGCTCTCCTGGCGGGGGTGATCCTGTTCACCTTCGTCAAGCACGGCGACACCGCCCACACCCAGCCGGTGCCGGAAGCCGGCGCGAGCGCCCGCTGATGCCGCGCTGGTTGCCCCTGGCGGGCGCCGCCCTCCTCGCCATCCTGGTGGTGATCGGCCTCGGGTTCTGGAAGTACGATCGCCTGCAGGAGGCGCGCATCGAGAATGGCGGACGTCCGGCCATCCCCGCCTGCGCGCCCGACAGCATCGGCGAGACGGGACTGGCCGCCAACTGCCCCGGCACCGCCTTCCCGCCCGCCAAGGCACCCTGAGGGATCAAGGCACCCTGAGGAACCGGACGCGGCGTCCGAGACCCGGAGTGGGTAAGGGAGGCTGGACGGATGCACGCTCCCCCTGCCCGGTCCGGCCTCGGCGCCTTCCCGGCCTTCGTCTTCCTGCAGGGCAGCCTCTACGCCGCCTACGGGATGGTCTCGCCGTTCCTGCCGAGCTTCCTCGGCGACCGCGGGCTCGACGCCTCCGAGATCGGCATCGTGCTCGCAGGCGGGACGCTGATGCGCCTCGTGGCCGGACCGGTGGCGGGGCGGATCGCGGATCGCCTCGACGCCACCCGGGCTGTCCTCGCCGCCGGAGCCGCCGCCGCCGGGCTCCTGGCCTTCGCCACCCTCCTGGGGCACGGCTTCCCCGCGCTCCTCGTCCTGGGCCTTGCGCAGGCCCTCGCCCTCGCGGCCCTCGCGCCCCTGGCCGATGCCCTCACCCTCGCGGCGATGGAGCGGGAGAGGACCTTCGCGTATGGGTGGGTCCGAGGCGCCGGTTCGGCCGCCTTCATCCTGGCGACCCTGGTGTCCGGGCAGGCCGTCGCCTGGGCCGGCCTGCCCAGCATCCTGGTCTCGAGCGGGCTGCTGTTCCTGCTCACCGCCCTCGCCGTCCGCGGGGTGCCCGCGGCCCCGCGGACCGGACACCCGAGCTCCCCGGCTCCGGAAGCGCCCACCCGCACCACCCTGCGCGCCCTGCTCGCGGTGCCGCTCTTCCGGCGGGTGCTCCTGGTGGCGGCCCTCGTCATCGGCAGCCACGCCCTGCACGAGGCCTTCGCGGTGATCCGCTGGCGGGCGGCGGGCCTCGGCCCCGGCACCGTCAGCCTGCTCTGGTCCCTGGCCGTGCTCTCGGAGGTCGTTGTGTTCGTCCTGTGCGGCTCCTGGCTGCTGGAGCGCCTCGGCACCGCCGGGGCGGCGATGCTGGCGGCCGGCGCCGGGATCCTGCGCTGGGCGATCCTGGCGACCACGGTGGCGGTGCCGATGCTGGCGATCGGCCAGGCCCTGCACGGCTTCACCTTCGCGCTGCTGCACCTGGCCAACATGCGCCTCCTCGCCGACCTCGTACCCGCCCGTGGCGCCGCCACAGCCCAGACCCTCTACGCGACCCTCGGCCTCGGGCTCGCGAACACCGTCCTGACCGGCCTGTCCGGGTGGCTCTACGGGCGGTTCGGGGCGGATGCGTTCTGGAGCATGGCGGCGCTCTGCGCGGGCGCGCTGCCCCTGGCGGCCGGCCTCCGGCGCCCCGCCCCGCAGGCCGTCTGAACCCGGGTCAGGGCCGGCACGCCCGCAGGAAGAAGTCGAGCGAGCGCTTCAGCGTCGCGCGTTTGACGTGGGTCATGCCCGGCCGCTCCAGGCCCAGCTCCGTCCGGTCGACGAAACCCCGGATGGTCAGGCCCAGGAAGGCATCGGCCGCGTGCCGGACATCGTCCACCGCGATCGCACCGGAGCGTACGCCGTCCTCCAGGCAGCGCTCCACCAGGGGCACCACCCGCGCCAGTCCGAAATCGTGGAGGGCCCGGGCGAATTCCGGGAAGCGTCCGGCCTCGGCCACCATCACCCGCCGGAACGCGATGCAGTCCGGCGTCACCACGGTCTCGAGGATCGCCAGGGCGATGCGGTGGAGGCGCTCCTCCACCGATCCGGCTTCCGCCGCCACCTTCTCGATGGAGGGCACGTTCTCCTCGATGAACCGCACGCACACGGCCTCGAACAGATCGACCTTCGAGGCGAAGCGCGCGTAGATCGTCTTCTTCGAGAGGCCGGCCGAGCCCGCGATGGCATCGATGCTCGCCGCCTCGAAGCCCTCGGTGAGGAACACGACCCGGGCGGCGTCGAGGACGCGCAGCAGCACGTCGCCCTCGGTCCCGCGCGGCGGGCGACCGAGGCGCCGGGGTGGCGACGGCATCACGTCCCTCTGAGCCACGGCGCGGTGTCCTCCCCCCGGGAAACGATGCCAGTCCTCTCCGGGGAAGACCAGGGACGCGGCTTGATGCGGATGTGGACCCGCGGCGTCCCGACCCGCTCCGTCAGAAGAACGCCTGCAGGCCCGTCTGCGCCCGGCCGAGGATCAGCGCATGGACGTCGTGCGTGCCCTCATAGGTGTTCACCGTCTCGAGGTTCTGGGCGTGACGCATCACGTGGTACTCGCCCATGATGCCGTTGCCGCCGTGCATGTCCCGGGCGACCCGGGCGATGTCGAGCGCCTTGCCGCAGTTGTTGCGCTTGATCAGCGAGATCATCTCGGGCGCCATCCGGCCCGCGTCGAACAGGCGCCCGACGCGCAGGGCGGCCTGGAACCCGAGGGCGATCTCGGTCTGCATGTCGGCGAGCTTCTTCTGCACGAGCTGGGTCTGGGCCAGCGGTCGGCCGAACTGCTTGCGCTCCAGGGTGTAGGACCGGGCCCGGTGCCAGCAATCCTCCGCCGCCCCCATGGCGCCCCAGGCGATGCCGTAGCGGGCCCGGTTCAGGCAACCGAACGGCCCCTTCAGGCCCGAGACGTTGGGCAGGAGCGCGTCCTCGCCGACCTCGACGTCCTCCATCACGATCTCGCCCGTGGTGGAGGCGCGCAACGACAGCTTGCCCTTCAGGGTGGGCGCGGAGAGACCCGGCATGCCCTTCTCCAGGATGAAGCCTCGGATCGCGCCCTCATGCGCCTCGGACTTGGCCCAGACCACGAAGACGTCGGCGAAGGGCGCGTTCGAGATCCACGTCTTGGCCCCCGACAGGCGGTAGCCCCCGTCGGTCTTCACGGCCTTCGTCGTCATGCCGGCCGGGTCCGAGCCGGCATCGGGCTCGGTCAGGCCGAAGCAGCCGATCCACGCCCCCGAGGCGAGCTTGGGCAGGAATTTCTGGCGCTGCGCCTCCGAGCCGTAGGCGTGGATCGGGTACATCACGAGGGAGGATTGCACGCTCATCATCGAGCGGTAGCCGGAATCCACCGCCTCGACGGCACGGGCCACGAGGCCGTAGGCGACGTAAGTCGCGCCGGCGCCGCCATAGGCCTCCGGCAGGGTGACGCCGAGGAGCCCGCGCTCGCCCATCCTCCGGAACAGCTCCGGGTTGCTGGTCTCCTGCGCGTAGGCCTCGACGATGCCGGGCAGGAGCTCCTCCTGCGCGAAGGCCCGGGCGGCCTCGTGGATGGCGCGCTCGTCGTCGCTGAGCTGGTCGTCGAGGAGGAAGGGATCGTCCCAGGCAAAGCTCGCCGAGGCGGGGGCGGTGGGCGCGGCGGAGCCGGGCGGGCGCGTCGGGGCGTTCATGGGCGGTTCCTCGGGTTTCTGTGTTTTCGCGACCCTAACAGGCTCCGTCGGAGAGGCCACCTGTCCGGCCCGGAATCGGTTCCGGGATCGGGACCGAAACCTGATAGACAGGCGCGGCTTGAAGCGGTGCTCCGGATGCCGCCCGCACGAGAGGGAGAACCGATCATGGCCGAGACGACGGCGCGCGACGACGGCTCCCGCTCCCCTGCGCGGCCCCTGCCGCTCGACGGCATCCGCGTGCTCGACCTCTCGCGCGTGCTCGCCGGGCCCTGGAGCGCCATGTGCCTCGGCGACCTCGGCGCCGAGGTGATCAAGGTCGAGCACCCGGAGCGCGGCGACGACACCCGCGACTGGGGCCTGCGCACGGGGGCCACCAACACCTCGTACTTCGACGCCGCCAACCGCAACAAGCGCTCGATCACCCTCGACCTCGCCACCCCGGAGGGCCTCGCCGTGGCGCGCGACCTCGCCCGCACCTGCGACGTGGTGGTGCAGAACTTCAAGACCGGCGGCGCCGACCGCCTCGGCCTCGGCTACGCGGACCTGAGCGCCGAGAACCCGCGCCTGATCTACTGCTCGATCTCCGGCTACGCCTCGGATGGGCCTGAGGCGACGCGGCCCGGCTACGACATCGTGGTCCAGGGCGAGGCCGGCCTGATGGCGCTGAACGGCGAGGCCGGCCGCCCGCCCCTGAAGTTCGGCCTCGCGGCGGTCGATCTCTTCACCGGGCAATACGCGGCCCAGGGGGTGCTCGCCGCCCTGTTCGAGCGCGAGCGCACCGGGCGCGGACGCCACATCGAACTCGCCCTGTTCGATTGCGGCCTGGCGCTCACCGCCTATTGCGGCCTGGAGGCGATGGTGCGCGGGCACGACCCCGCCCGCGCCGGCAACGCCCATCCGTCGATCGCCCCCTACGGCGTGTTCCAGGCCGGCGACGGACCCATCGTGCTGGCGGTGGGCAACAACGGGCAGTATCGCCGCCTCTGCGAGGGGGTCCTGGAGCGGCCGGACCTCGCCGCGGACCCGCGCTTCGCCACGAACCTGGAGCGCTCCCGCAACCGCGCGCAGTTCCTGCCGGCGATCGAGGCCGAGCTCGCCCGCTGGACCCGTGCCGATCTCATCGCCCGGCTGGACGCGGCCGGCATCCCCTGCGGCGAGGTGCTGGGCCTGCACGAGGCCCTGACCTCCGACAGGGCCCGGGCCGGCAACCTCGTGCTGCCCCAGGGCGGCGACGCCGATCCCACCGCCTACGTCCTCGCCCCGCCCTACCGCCTCGACGGGGAGCGCCTGCCCGTCCGCCGCATGCCGCCGGCCCTCGGATCGTCGAGCGCCGAGATCCGGGCGGACTGCGCGGCGCGGCGCGCGGCGGAGGCCGAGCGCCCCTCGGGCGACCCGGTCAAACCGGCAGGAGGGTGAACCCGAGGCTCTGGCCGAGGAACCGGGCCGTGATCCGGCCCGGGCCGGTCAGGTCGAAGGGCACCGAGAGCGTGCCGGTGGAGACGAGGCTGCCGGCCGGGATCGTCGTGCCGCGCTCGCGCGCCACGGCCATCAGGTCCGTGAGCGCGGCCAGGGGATCGGTCTCGTCCTCCCCCGTCACGGCCCGCACCCGCTCCACGCCGTCGACCTCGACCACGAGGCCGCGCGCCACTTCGGCGAGGTCTCCCGTGGCCAGCACGGGGCCGAGCACCAGGGCCTGGAAGGCCGAATTGTCGGCCGCGAAGCTCGGCCAGCCGACGGCACGCCGATCGACGTAGCGGGACAGCACGAGCTCGAACGCCGCGCGGGTTTCGCCGACGACCTCGGCCGCCGGAACCACGGGGGCGTCGGGGGCGATGTCGCGGGCGATCCCGTAGGCGATCTCGAACTCGATCGTCACCGCCCCGGCATGGGGCATCCGGAGTTCGGCCCCGTCGCCATGGAGCCGGTCCCGCAGCAGCCGCCCGGCGATGGAGCGGCCGACCCCCGAGCTGCGCTTGCCCTTGTGGCTGCCGATGGCGAGCTTCCAGCCGGCGAATTCTGCGCCGAGCGCCGCCACGAGCCGGTCCTGGACGTCGTAGCCCTCGGACATCGTGCGCGGACGGACGGCCTCGGGCAGTTCGCCGAGCTGCCGCCCCGCGCGATAGGCCGCCAGCAGCAGGTCCGCGGCGGGCTGGGGATCGTAGGCTTTCAGCACGGCTTCGGGCAGGAATTCTGACATGGCGGACCTCTTCGCGGCGTCGGGCCGGATGCCCAGGCTCTAGCGGATCTTTGCGTCGGCCGGTGGGCGATTCCGCCGGATCGGGCTGGCCCGGCTCCCCGCCTCATCCGGGGGGGCGCCGCGCCGCCGGCACGGCTCCGGTCCCGAAAACAGGATCGATCGGTGGAGACAGAACGGAGGGGCGGCTCTGCGGGGGGCCTCGACAAGCGCGTCGGCCGAGCCGCCGGTCGAACGATCTTGGCTGCGAAAGGATCTTAGCTGCGAACATAGAGCGGCACCGCCGACAGGATCTGGCGCGGTCGGCGCCGGAGTTCGGGCGATCTCACACGGGCGGGCAGAGATATGTTGGCAATTTCTATTGCCGGACGATCCATCCGGTCGGGGAACCGATCCCAGGGCACAGAATTATACTTCTCGATAACATCTCCGGAGGAACGCCACGTGAAATTCTCGACGATTGCCGGCGCCGCTGCCATTTTCGCGATCACGGCCGGGACCGCGCTCGCCGCGCCCTGCAACACCGGCTCGACGAAGGGCACCAGCCCGGGTCAGCAGACCATGAACGACAAGAGCTCGACGGCCGACCAGGGCAGCAAGAACCTCGCGGGCGGCCAGCAGCCCGCCTCCCCCGGAACGGTCGGCGCGATGAACAACGTGGGCGCCAACCAGATGGTCGGCGACAAGCCCGGTTCGGAGGGCAAGAACGACCAGGGCGGCGGTGTCGGCACGTCCAGCAAGAACCTCGCGGGCGGCCAGCAGCCCGCCTCGCCCGGGACGGTGGGCGCCATGAACAATGCCGGCGCCAACCAGGAGATCGGCAAGAAGGGCGACGATTGCTGATCGCCTGACGCCAACGGCACCATCAGGACGCCCGCCCGGTCTCGCCCGTGCGGGCGTTTTCGTGTGCTTCGCGGGCGCGACCGGACGCCGCCTCCGGGACGGGAGATCCCGTCAGGTATCCCGCGCGCTCCCGACCAGGGCCGCCGTCCGGTCCCGCAAGGCCTGGAGGCTGCGGTAGCCGACCGAGGCGGCGACCTGGCGCGGCGCCCGCCCATCGGCCGCGAGGGCCAGGGCTCGCACGACGCGGGCCCTGGCCCGCCATTGCCCGAAGGTGAGCCCCGTCTGCCGGCGGAATCCCCGCGTCAAGGTTCGGCGGCTCAGGCCCGCCCGCGCGGCCCAGGCATCGAGATCGAGCGCTCCGGCCGGGTCGTCGATCACGCCGAGGCAGACCCGCCGGAGCCGGGCATCGCGCGGCAGGGGCAGGGTCAGGCGTGTCTCCGGGGCGCGTCCGATCTCGTTGAGGATGAGGGCTGCCAGGTGCCCACCCCGGCCGGCCTCGTCGTAGAGCACCGGCTCGTTCGTCAGGGCGGCCAGCGCGGCGGCGAGGAGGGCCGAGACCTCGATGACCCGGGCCCGGCTCGGAAAGCCGGCGATCGCCTCCCGCGCGAGATAGGCCGAGCACATCGCCACATCCCCGTGCATGACGACGGCGTGCGGAAGGCCTGGCGGAATCCACAGGGCATGGCCTTCCGGCACGACCCAGGTCCCGTCCTCGGCCGTCGCCATCATCAGGCCGGCGGTGGCGTAGAGAAGCTGGGCTCGCGGATGGTGGTGCCGGTCCGTGCCGCTGCCGGCCGCGAAGGTCTTGGGCATCACCGCGACCGCGCGCGGGACAGCCTGGTAATCCTCCGCCCGGATCGAACGCATCGGCGTCTCCCTGGCCCGATCGCGTACGCCTTCGGCCCGACGCCATTCAACGGGTCAGGTAAACGGGAGGCAAGTCCCTGCGGAAGGTTGCCGGTGTCTGAGCACGAGGCGCAGCCGACGCGGATGCTTGCCGGAGGAGAGGACCGACCGATGGACGCCGAGACCCTGTCCCGCCGGACCCTGCGCTTCGTCAACGTGGCGCATGCCCTCGACCACTTCGTCCTGCTGATCTACCCCACCGCGGTGATCGCGATCGCGGCGCAGACGGGCCGGAGCTACGGCGAACTGATCCCGCTCGCCACCGGCGCCTTCGTGGCCTTCGGGCTCTGCGCCCTGCCGATGGGCTGGCTCGCCGACCGGTTCGGGCGTCGCACCCTGCTGGCGATCTTCTTCTTCGGCTACGGCCTGTCCTGCCTCGGCGTGGCGAGCGCGGGCAGTCCGACGGCGTTCCTGGTGTGGCTCTGCATGCTCGGGCTCGCCTCCGCGATCTATCACCCGGTCGGCTCCACCATGCTGGTGAGCCATGCCCGGCGCCTGGGGCGCGACCTCGGCGTGAACGGCGTCTGGGGCAATCTCGGGGCCGCCACGGCCTCGGGCGTGACGGCGCTCCTCGCCACGGCGTTCGGCTGGCAGGCGGCCTTCGTGGTGCCGGGCCTGGTCTGCCTTGCCTGCGGGACGGCGTTCCTGGCCCTCGTGCCGGGCGACGGCGCCGGATCGCAGGGCCGGGCCGGGGGCAAGCCCGTCCTCCCGGTCGCGCGCCCGATCCCGCTCCTCTGCGTGTTCGCCTTCGCGGTCGTGGCGGGCGGGATGACCTTCAACATCACCACGATCGCCCTGCCCAAGGTGGTCGACGAGCGCGTCGGCAACGGGCTGCCCCTGTTCCTGATCGGATCGGTGGCCACCCTCGTCTTCGCCTTCGGTGCCCTGACTCAACTGCTGATGGGCCGCCTCATCGACCGCTACAGCCTGCCGGTCCTCTTCCTCGGCCTGTCCATCCTGCAGCCCCTCGGCCTCGGCCTCGCGGCGGCGAGCACGGGCGTGCCGCTTCTGGCCGGCCTCGTGCTGACGATGGCGGCGCTCTACGGACAGGTCGTGATCAACGACGCGATGGTGGCCCGCTACGTGCCCCCGCTCTACCGCGCCCGGGCCTACAGCGTGCGCTACTTCCTCGGCTTCACCGTCAGCGGGTTCGTGGTGCCGTTGATCGGCCTCCTGCACGACCGGGGCGGCTTCGGCCTCGTGCTGGGAATCGCGGCGGCGTTCGGCGCCGTCATCGCCGCCGCCGCCCTCGGCTTCTTCGTCCTCACGCGGCAGCCGGCATCCCCCGCGGTCGCCCCCGCGGCCTGACGATGGCGGCCCTAGCCCTCGCCGTCCGGCGGCGGCTCGGCGCGCAGGAAATCGAAGTCGCAGCCCTCGTCCGCCTGCAGCACCGACCCGTAGAACAGGTGCGCGTAGCCGCGCCGCGCCCAGTCCGGTCGCTGCGCCGGGCCGAGGGCGGTGCGGCGGGCCTCCAGGACCGCGTCGTCCACGAGGACGTCGATGCGCCGGCCGGCGGTGTCGAGGCGGATGCGGTCGCCGGTCCGGACGAGCCCGAGGGGACCACCGACGGCGGATTCCGGTGTGATGTGGAGCACGATGGTACCGAAGGCCGTCCCGCTCATGCGGGCGTCGGAGATGCGCACCATGTCCTTGATCCCGCGCGCCAGGATCTTCTTCGGGATCGGCAGGTAGCCCGCCTCCGGCATGCCGGGCGCGCCCTTCGGGCCGCCGTTCTGGAGCACGAGGACGTCGTCCGGCCCGACATCGAGGTCGGGATCGTCGATCCGGGTCGTCATGTCGGCGATGGAGCCGAACACCACCGCCCGGCCGGTGTGCTGGAGCAGGGCCGGGCTCGCGGCGCTGTGCTTGATCAGGGCGCCGCGCGGGGCGAGGTTGCCGCGCAGCACCGCCATGGCGCCGACCGGCTTGATCGGATCGTCGGCGGAGCGGATCACGGTCTGGCCCGGCACCGCTTCGGCCGCCGCCACCACGTCCCGCAGGGTGCCGCCCGCGACCGTGGCGGCGTCGAGGTCGATCAGGGCTCCGAGGTTCCGGAGCAGGGCCGGCACGCCGCCGGCATGGTGGAAATGCTCCATGTAGTGCTGGCCGGAGGGCTTCAGGTCGACGAGCACGGGCACGGCGCGCCCGAGGGCGTCGAAGGCATCGAGGTCGATCCCGTGCGGCGTCCGGTTGGCGATGGCGGTCAGGTGGATCAGGCCGTTGGTCGATCCACCGATCGCCTGCAGGACGATCTGGGCGTTGCGGAAGGCGGCCGGCGTCAGGAGTTCGCTCGGCCGCGGACCGCCCGAAACCGCCATCTCGGCGGCACGGCGACCGCTCGCCTCGGCGATGCGGATGCGCTCGGCATGGGGGGCCGGCACCGTGGCGCTCATCGGCAGCGACAGGCCGAGCGCCTCCGTCACGCAGGCCATGGTGCTGGCGGTGCCCATCACCATGCAGGTGCCCACCGAGGGGGCGAGGCGGCCGTTGACGCGCTCGATCTCGTCTTCGTCGATCTCGCCGGCGCGGTGCGCGCTCCAGAGCCGGCGGCAATCGGTGCAGGCGCCCAGGACCTCGCCCTTGTGATGGCCCACCACCATGGGACCGACGGGGATGACCACGGTGGGTAGGTCGACGCTCGCCGCCGCCATGATCTGCGCCGGCAGGGTCTTGTCGCAGCCGCCGATGACGAGGACGGCGTCCATCGGCTGGGCCCGCAGCATCTCCTCGGTGTCCATCGCCATGAGGTTGCGCAGGAACATCGAGGTCGGATGCGCGAAGCTCTCGTGGATCGAGATCGTCGGGAATACCATGGGCAGGCCGCCGGCGAGCATCACGCCGCGCTTGGCCGCCTCGATCAGGGCCGGGGCGTTGCCGTGGCACGGGTTGTAGTCGCTCGCCGTGTTGGTGATGCCGACGATCGGCCGGTCGAGGGCGTCGTCCGAGTAGCCCGCCGCCTTGATGAAGGCCTTGCGCAGGAACAGGGAGAAGCCCGCGTCGCCGTAGCTGGTGAGGCCCTTGCGCAGACCTTTGCTCATGATGCGCGTCCGGTTCCGGGTGTCAGGGGGCCACGCGGGCACGCGGATCGACGCGGGCGATGCGCGCCAGGAGATAGTCGACCTCCGCCCGCCCTTGCGCCGACAGGCTCGCGGCCGGCTTGCGCTGGGCGTCCGAGGTGAAGATCCCGCGCTTCTGGAAGACGTACTTGCGCACGGCCAGGCCCAGGGGACCCTGTTGCTGCTCGTATCGCAGATACGGCAGGTGCGCGTCGAAGAGGTCGTGGGCCGCGTCGCGTTCGCCGGCCCGCGACAGGCGCACGACGTCGACGAGCATCTCCGGGAAGGCGTAGCCGGTGTTGGCCCCGTCCGCGCCGCGCTCCATCTCGAAATCGAGGAACAGGCCGCCGTTGCCCGTGAGGATCGCGATGTGGCGCATCGAGCCGTCCTGCTCGAAGCCGCGCAGGGCGGTGATCTTGTCGAGGCCCGGCCAGTCCTCGTGCTTGAGCATGACGCAGGACGGGTTCTCGGTGACGATCCGGCGGATGACGGCCGGCGTCATCACCACCGAGAAGGTGAGCGGGTAGTCCTGGATCACGAAGGGCACGTCGGGGCCGATCGCCTCGGCCGCGTTGCGGTAATAGGCCACCACCTGGTCGTCGGTGCGCAGGGTGTTGGGCGGCCCGATCATGACGCCGGCGGCGCCGAGCTCCATCACCTCCCGGGCGAGCGACCGCATGGCCGCGAAGCCCGGGGCCGAGACGCCCACGAGGACCGGCACGTCCACGCGCCCGATGACCCGCCGGGCGATGGCCACCGCCTCGGCATGGTCGAGCTTGGGCGCCTCGCCGAGCTGGCCCAGGATGGTCAGGCCGTCGATGCCCGCGCCGAGGAAGAACTCGGACATCCGGTCGAGGGAGGTCTCGTCGACCCGGCCATCGGGGTGGAAGGGCGTCGGGGCGATCGGGATCACCCCCTTGATCGCGCTGGTGAGAGCCATGGTGTCTTCCTTGGGGGGCGGTGGGGGGCGAGGAACGGAAGGGTCAGCGGACCGCCGGCGCTGCCGGCACTACCGGATTGACGAGGTTGCGCGGCGGCTGGCCGCGCAGGATGCACAGCATCGCCTCGACGGCGCCGAGGCCCATCACCCGCAGGCTGTTGGCGCTGGTGCCGGCCACGTGCGGCGTCAGGAGCAGGTTCGGGCAGGCGAGGTAGGGGTGGTCCTCGGGCAACGGCTGGGTCTCGAACACGTCGAGGGCGGCGCCCGCGATGGCGCCCGCCCGCAGGGCCGCCGCCAGGGCGTCGGACCGCACGATGGCCCCCCGCGCCACGTTGATCAGCACCGCGCCCGGCCGCATCCGGCCGATCAGCGCCGCATCGACGAGCCCGCGCGTCTCCGGGGTCAGCGGGCAGGCGACGACGACGACGTCGCTGTCCGAGAACAGCGTCTCCCGGTCCACCGGCTCGATCAGCCCGCCGGCGGTGTGCGGGCTTCGGGAATGGCCGAGCACCCGCAGGCCGAAGCCGTGGCGGGCGATGGCGGCGACCCGGCGGCCGATCTCGCCGGTGCCGAGGATGCCCAGGGTCGTCCCGCCGATCTCGCCGAGATCGCTCGCCCGGGATTTCGCCGGAAGCCAGCCGGCCTCGCGCAGGGTCCGGTCCAGGGGCCCGAGCTGGCGGCGCAGGTGGAACAGGGCCGCGAAGACGTACTCGGCCACCGCCTGGGTGTTGCTGCCGGGCAGGTTGGCCACCGGGATGCCGCGGGCGGTCGCCGCCGCCAGGGGCACGAAGTCGAGCCCGACGCCGTGGCGGACGATGCCGCGCAGGAGGGGCGCGTGGTCGAGGATGTCGTCGGGCAATTGCGCCCGCACGATCAGGCCCGCCGCCTCGGCCGCCAGGGCGCGCAGGGTCTCGGGCCGGGTGTCCGCGGCGGCGACCACCCGGGCCTCGCCCGTGAGCCGGGCGACGGCCTCCGGATGGATGGGATTGGTCAGGACCACCAGGGGGCGGAGGTCTGGCGATCGTTCGGGCCGGGATGCGCTCACGCTCTGTCTGCCTTCGGGAATGCGGGCGGGGCCGATCCGGGATCGGGCGGCGTGCGGTGGCTCAGGGGTCCTGTTCCGCCACCTCGATGCGGGCCTTGAGGATCTCGATGAGGGCACGGTCGCGGCGCTCCGCCAGGACCGCGAGCGAGCGGCCGGCGGCCTCCGCCGCGATCCCGGCCACGATCCGGTCCTTCACGTCCTCGGTGAGCTCCGGGGTCCCGAGGCTGGCCCAGCGCCGGACCTGGCTCGGCCCGAGATGGTCGAGATAGTGCCGGATGCCGCCCGCCCCGCCCCCGAGATGATAGGTCATGTGCGGCCCCATCGCGGCCCAGCGCAGGCCGGGGCCGTTGCACAGGGCGGCGTCGATGTCGGCGACGCTCGCCACCCCTTCGGCCACGAGGTTGACGGCTTCCCGGTAGAGGGCCGAGGCGAGGCGGTTGGCGATATGGCCCGGCATCTCGCGGGCGAGCACCACCGGACGGCGCCCGAGCCGGGCGTAGAAGGCGGCGGCCCGGGCCGCCGTGGCGGGGTCGCCCGCCACGATCTCCACCAGGGGCACGAGATGGGGCGGGTGGAACGGGTGGGCTACCAGGATCCGCTCCGGCCGGGCGCAATCGGCCACGAGGGCGCTGCGCAGCATCGCCGAAGTGCTCGAGGCGACGAGGATCGACGGGGGCAGCCGGCGATCGACCTCCCTGAGCAGCGCGCGCTTCACCGCCTCGTTCTCCGGCGCGTTCTCCTGCACGAAATCCGTGTCCGCGAGCGCGTCCTCCAGACGGTCGTGGAAGCGCAGCGTGCCCTGCCCGTTCAGGCCGAGCTCGGACAGCTGCGCCCGCGCCGCCTCCACCGCCCAGAGGGCCGCCGCCGCGAAGCCGGGCGCCGGGTCGTAGGCCGCCACGTCGAGGCCGTGGGCGAGGAACAGGGCCGCCCAACTGGCGCCCAGGGTGCCGCAGCCCAGCACGGTGACCCGTTCGATTTCATCCGCTTCGATGGCCGTCAAAACTCTCTCCCGGGCGGGTTTACTTTCGAATCCAGAATACGCTTATTCAAGCCCGTACCGACCGTTTTCGCGGCGGACGAAGCGGGCGACACGACCCGCGACCGGAGGAAGCCGATGTTCAAGCGTCATGCGACCGCGCGCGCAGCCCTGCTCGTTCTCGCGACCCTGGGGGCCCTCGGCAGCGCCCGGGCCGAGGACGTGGTGCGCCTCGGCAACCTGAAATTCGCCCATTACGGCGCCATCTCCTACATGAAGGAGATCGCGCCGAAATACGGTCTGAAGATCGACGAGAAGGTCTTCGCCAAGGGCGCCGACATCTATCCCGCCATGGCGGTGGACCAGATCGACATCTCGGCCTCGGGCGCCGACGGCGCGGTGGCCGCGCGCGGCAACGGCGTGAAGCTCTACGTGGTGGCGGGCTTCGCCAATGGCGGCGTGCGCATCCTGCGCCGGCCCGACCTCGACACCGTCAAGACCTTGAAGGACGTCAAGGGTCTCAAGGTCGCCACCGTCCGGGGCGGCACCCAGGACCTGATGCTTCTGGCCGAGCTCGACAAGCACGGGATGACCTGGTCCGAGCGCGCCGGCAAGGACGTGCAGCTGATCTACTTCAACAACTACGCCGACCTGAACCAGGCGCTGTCGCAGAAATACGTCGACGTGATCTGCCAGAGCGAGCCGCAATCGACCCAGGCCATCAGCGCCGGCTACGCCACCGAGGTGGTCAAGCCCTACGACACCCCCATCGGCGTGCCGGTGCGCCCGCTGGTGATGACCGAGAAGATGTACAACGAGCGGCCCGAGGTCGCCGCCAAGGTCCTGAAGCTGTTCGTGGCCGCCACCAAGGCCTTCATCGACGATCCGGCGCTGGCCGAGAAGTACGTCCGCGAGACCGTGTTCAAGGGCCAGCTCTCGAGCCAGGATTTTCGCGACGGCATGGCCAACGCGAAGTACACCTACGACGTCCCGGCCGGGCACATGCAGACGACGACCGACTACATGATGAAGTACGGCCTCGGTAAGATGGTGAACCCGCCGAAATCCGATGCCGAGTGGGTGAAGACCGACCTCCTCGACAAGGCCAAGGCCGAGCTCAAGACGAACTGAACCGCAGCATGAACCGGCTTCGCGGCGCCATCGTCCCCCTCGTCCTCCTCGTCCTGTGGGAGATCCTCAGCCGGGCCGGCGTGTTCTCCCCCATCGTGCTGCCGCCGCCGAGCGCGGTGGCGGTGAAATGGTATCACGGCCTCCTGCCCGGCCTGCCCTACGACCCGGCGATCGAGAGCCACTGGCGCTGGATGCTCTCCGGCGAGATGCCGCACGACGCGGTGGCGAGCCTCGGCCGCGTGATCATGGGGTTCTGCGTCGGGGCCGGGCTCGCGGTGCCGGTCGGCCTCATCCTCGGGACCAGCGATCGGCTCTACGCGCTGTTCAACCCGCTTCTCCAGATCCTGCGGCCGATCCCGCCCATCGCCTACATTCCCCTCGCCATCGTGTGGTTCGGCCTCGGCAATCCGCCGGCCCTGTTCCTGATCGCGCTGGGCACCTTCTTCCCCGTGCTGGTCAACACCATCGCGGGGGTGCGGCAGGTGGATTCGATCTACATCCGCGCGGCCCGCAACCTCGGGGCGAAGCCCTGGACGATGTTTCGCCGGGTGATCCTGCCGGCGGCGAGCCCCTTCGTGCTCGCGGGCATGCGCATCGGAATCGGTACCGCCTTCATCGTGGTCATCGTCGCCGAGATGATCGCGGTCTCGGACGGGCTCGGCTACCGCATCCTCGAGGCGCGCGAGTACATGTGGTCGGACAAGATCATCGGCGGCATGCTCACCATCGGCATCCTCGGCCTCATCATCGACGGGGCGATGTCGCGCCTCAACGACCACCTCCTGCGCTGGCATCGCGGCCTTGAACGCTGAACCGGGACGCCTCACCATGTCGGCGCACATCGAGATCGCCCACGCCAGCAAGGTGTTCGGGACGGGCGCCGGCGCCGTGCCGGCGCTGGACGACATCACCGCGACGGTGCCGGAGGGGCAGTTCCTCTGCCTCCTCGGGCCGTCCGGCTGCGGCAAGTCCACCCTACTCAACGCGGTGGCGGGCTTCACGCCCCTCAGCGCCGGGCAGATCCGCATGGGCGGGCGCCCGGTGACGGAGCCGGGGCCGGACCGGGGTATGGTCTTCCAGGAATACGCCCTGTTCCCCTGGATGAACGTGGAGGACAACGTCCGCTTCGGCCTCGACATCCAGGGCGTGCCGCGGGCCGGCGCCACGGTGACGGTGGACCGCATCGTGGCCACCCTCGGCCTCTCGGATTTCCGCAAGCGCTACCCGAAGGACCTGTCCGGCGGCATGCGCCAGCGCGTGGCCATCGCGCGCATCCTGGCGCTGGACCCGCCCGTGATGCTGATGGACGAGCCCTTCGGTGCGCTGGACGCCCTGACCCGCCGCACCCTGCAGGACGAGCTCCTGCGGATCTGGGCCGAGTCCCGCAAGACGGTGATCTTCGTCACCCACTCGATCGAGGAGGCGATCTACCTCGCCGACCGCATCCTGGTGATGACCTACCGGCCGGGCCGCATCAAGCGCGACATCACGGTCGAAATTCCGCGCCCGCGCGACACGGCCTCGGGCGAGTTCAACGCCCTCAAGCGCGAGCTTGCCGGGCTGGTGATGGCCGAGCAGCAGCGCTTCACCCGCGCGGAGCTGCATGGCGCGGCCGTGGATTGAGCGCAGCCCTTCGACCGGACAGAAGAAACGCCCGCAGGCCGGTGGGCCGCGGGCGCTGAAGGTTGTTGCCAATCACCCGAGGACCAGCACGGGCAGCCCGGGAATGAAAGCGGTTCGGGCGCCGGCTGGCAAGATCAAAAGCGTCCCATGATCGGTGGCGCCTGGCCAGAACGGTCGCTTATTCAGAAAAGGGCCCTTTGCGCAGGCCCTCGGACAACTGGAGTGCCTCGAGGACGGCCTTGCCGATGCGGTCCGCCTCGTCCTCGCCGGCGGCATTGGCCAGGACGACGGCCACGGGGCGGGGCACCGACAGGGCCTGCGCCCCGACCGTGACCTGAAGCTCGTCGCCGTGGGGGGCCTCGATGCGGCGCAGGCCCACGCGCAGGCCCGCCGCTTCCCCGAAGACGCGCTCCAGGCCCGCGAGGGCCTCCCGGCTCGTGCCGAAATCGCCCGTGATGACGTCAGCCATGCGTTCTCTTCCTTCCGGCCGGTGTGGCGGATGCGCGGACCCGGTCGCCGACGGACTGAGCACAGGCAGGTCGGGCGATCAGGAGGTCGACCATTCCCGCTTGACCTCGTCGGCCGGCCGGTCGAGGCGCACGGTGTTGCCCTCGACGGACTGGACGAAGTCCACCGGAATGAAATGATGGAGGCCCCCCGCCTCCGCGTCCGTCTTCGTCAGCTTGATCTCGCCTTTATCGACATGATCGACGGTGCCGACATGGGCGCCGTCCGAGCCGACCACGTCGGCATGTTCCTGGATCTGCGAGACATCGACCATCGGCATCACTCCCTGTTGCCACGTCAACGGGAGCGGCGAGGCGGTGTTCCGGCCCTCAGGACGGGGTGCAGGACCCGAGGCCGGCCGGGCAGGCCCGGTCGCGCCGCGCGGCGCGCGCCATATTGATGAGTTCGCGGGCGGTGAGGCCGCGTGCCGGGATCTCGGAGGCATCCGGCCGGGCGGTCGCGGGTTTCGTGGTCAGGATCGGTCGCCCGAGGGCGAGGCCGCTGGATTGCAGCGTGGTGTCGTGACTCCGCCAGAGCCGCCGGAGCCGCAGGGCCCGAGCCTTGTCGGCCCGGGTTTCCTCGGTCCGGGCGCTGCCAACCCGCGTGTCGATTTCTGCCGTCATTCGTCCCCGTCCCGTTCCTGTGGACGGGCGAATAGCAAAGCTTGCGCGGCGGCGACATTCTTGAAGTGGCGGCTCCCTGCGCTAGGGCCCGGATCACCGGACCCTCGACCTCCGCCAGGAAGGCCAGGTCCTCCACGGGAAGGCCCAGGGGCAACCGGGCGGCGCGCGTTTTTTGCGGACCGGCCGGCCATGCCCCCCAGATGGCCGGCCATGCCCCCCAGATGGGGTGCGGCACCGAGCGACGGTCGGGCTCGGCGGCCTCTGGCGCCGCGTCACGCCGAGGTCTTCATCGATCCTTAACCATGATGCGTCAGGGTGTGCTCAAGCCGGTGGCGCCCGTGGGGCGCCAGACCGGCGACGGCCATGCCGCCGGATCGGGTGACGCCGGATGTACGCGCACCGGATCCTGGCGGGCATGCCCGTCGGAGTCGCGCGTTCGCGGAACCGCGAAACCCCCGCGCCGGATGCGGCGTTGATGCTGATCCCTCGGGCAGGGTCTCGCCTCGGGCTCCCTGCGTGCCCGGACAGCCTGCCTCAACCCGACGCATCCGGACGGTGACGCATGGCCCTCCTCTTCGCCCTCCTCCTCATCGGCATCCCCATGGCGCTGGCCGCGATGGAACTGGCCCGCATGCGCGCTTCGCGCCCGCTCTGAGGACAGCGCCGAGGCCCGAGTCGGGGGGCAGCGCCCCCGCGGGCAGCCCCGGCCGCAGATCGCGTTCCGACGGACCTCTCCCCAGGGGTGGCCCCACCCGCGGTCGATTGGGGGGAACGCGGAGCGGGGCCACACTGGCCATCGGGGGGACGCGGCCAGCCCTTCGACTATGACCGGCGCGCCGGGGGGCGGCATTCACCCACGTTACGACCCGTGCGAGAAGAATCCCGCGCCGGGCGGCGCTTCGCATGAGCGTCACGCAGGGGGACGGCCCCTCCGCTTTGCCTCAGCGCATCAGCCGCTCCTGCAGGAAGCGGTCCTTGCGGCGCTTCGAGACGTAGGACCGAGCGGCGTAGCCGAGGGCAAATCCCAGCGCGATCATGACCAGAACGGCCAGGAGCTGGAGTAGGAACGCGATCAGGACGCCGAGTGCGATACCCAGGGCGAAGAGCGCATAGCCGGTGCCGCGGGTGCGCGGCTTGCTCATTTCCACGGCGGCGGCCAGGCGGACCCCATGGATGTTCCTCTGGATCGAACCCCGGAGGGATTCGATCCAGGCGTCGAAAGTGTTGGAACCGTGCATCGGACGTCGCTCTGCGTGTAGGCGGGTGGTGAATCGGCCACACATCAGCCTATCGCAAGCGCATCGGCTTGGTGAAGGGCGGCCCCGGGAGGATGCTTCGGCTGTCCCGTCCCGTCCCGTCGCTGCTCGTTCGGCGCTGTCGAGGCCCCGTCAGGCCGCGCGCGAGGTCGGGCGTGCGGCTCTGTTCAGAAGGCGTTGGTGCGGCGGGTGATTTCGGCCAGGACGGTGCGCAGGAGGATCTGGATGTCGAGGCGCAGGCTCTGGTTCTCGATGTACCAGAGG
>NZ_LMRM01000020.1:0-39762 GCF_001426045.1 Methylobacterium sp. Leaf94 | reverse complement strand
GAGCAGCCATCGCATCCTCCTCAGGCTCCAAACCCAGGAATGAATCACGACCGAGATGCCGACGCTACCCCGCGTAAGTCCTGCTCAGCGAGGCTTGGTATAACATGACCGATGCGGAGGTCCGGAAGGGACGATGGGTGTGGCGGGAAATGCGGCATACATCGCCGACCGTATTGTCATCGCACGCGCGACCTACACCCTGAGGGATGCGGGCTTGTCTTGCTGCCCCGCGAGGTGGGATGACATGGCGAAGCGGTCCTTTGGATCGTCCATCGTCGTGGTGCCGTCAATCCCGTTCGCTGCGAGCGCATCGTAGGGCAGCCAGCCGCTGAAGGGCTCCAGGGCGTTCGGCTCGGCCGGGCGGTACCAGCGCCAGACCTGACGCGTCGCGCTCGGGGAGTACCAGCGGCCGGGGAGGCCTTCCGCAAGAATCGGGCCTAGGGTCAGGTGGTTGAGCCAAATCCGGTTGACGGTCTGCGGGGCCGTCTGCATCGGGCACCAGGTCGGCGGCATCGGAGATCTCCTGCGAGACGATCGGGTGGGCTGAAACGGGCGCGGGGGCCAGGACTTGGCGTCCGGCCCCCGCGGCTCTTTCTTCGGCGCTTCAGTTGGGCTGTCAGGCCGCGACGATACGGGGGGCTGGCTTAGTCTCGTCGGAGACAGCGAGCGCCTGCGCCACCACGCGCTTACGCCAGGGCTTTAGTACCGCGATGGCGAGGAGCGAGGCGAGGATGTTGGCGCCGGCGGCGACCAGGAAGACGCCGTCCCAGCTGTTGGTCGCCTGCTGCAGATAGTTCGCTACCGGAACCAGGAGCGCGGCGGTGCCTTTCGCGGTGTAGAGCAGGCCCGCATTGGTCGCAGCGAACTTCGTGCCGAAGGTATCTGTGCAGGTCGAGGGGAAGAGGGAGTAGATCTCGCCCCAGGCGAAGAACACGAAGCCGGAGAGCAGCACGAACCACAGGGGGTCATGGCCCCAGAGGTAGAGCATGTAGATGCCGAAGCCTTCCATGGCGAAGGCGACGAACATGGTATTCTCGCGGCCAATCTTATCCGAGACCCAGCCGAAGAACGGGCGGGTCAAGCCATTGAGTACGCGGTCGATGGTGGCTGCGAAGGTGATGGCGACCATGGTGATGCCCATGATCGTGACCGGCACCTTGTCGACGCCGATATCGGCAGCGATGGGCTTGAGGTTGGCGGTGATCATCAAGCCGCCTGCGCCCACGATAACGAACATGAAGTACATCAGCCAAAAGATCGGCTGCCGAGCGACCTCACCGGGGGTGTAGTTGCGCCGGGTCTGGATGACGTTGGTGTTCGCGACGGCGTCCGGAACTTGCCCCTTCTTCGGCGAGGTGAAAAAGAAAGCCAACACAGCGACCACGAGGCCCTGGCCGATGCCGAAGTTGAAGAACGCCGCCTGGAAGCCATGATCGGCGATCATCCACTGGATCGGCGCGACGGTGAGGGCTGAGCCGGCACCGAACCCTGCGGCGATGATGCCGGCGGCGAGACCACGCTTGTCCGGGAACCACTTCAGGGCGCTGCCGACACAGGTGCCATAGACCGCGCCCGCGCCGATGCCGGCGACGACTTGGCCAAGATAGAACATGTTCAGGGTGCTGGCATAGGAGTTGATCACCCAGCCGATCCCGCAAAGGAGACCACCGAATAGGACCACGACCCGTGGGCCGTACTTGTCGACGAACCAGCCTTCGACCGGAACGAGCCAAGTCTCAAACAACACGAACAGGGTGAATGCCCATTGGATCGCGGCGCGATCAAACCCGAATTTTTTTTGAATGTCGGGGACGAAGAATGTCCAGCCGTATTGCAGATTGGCGATCATCACCATGCAGATGACGCCGATGACGAGCTGACCCCATCGATAACTGTCGGATACGTGCTCGGTTGTGGTTTCCACCCTCGACATGGCTTTTCCTCCGGTAGGCTCTTGATGAAACGAGATACGCGATCGGCTCTTCGTCCGATGCTGAGCGTAGGGGCCGTTGACCGCCGGACTTATCGCCGGCTTGGTATGTGGAATACCAGCCTCTCTCTCTGCGAACCAATCGTCAAGAGTTGGTTGCCGAGAAATCGATCCCGCACTGCAGCGTGGCGGCCAAATGCTGGTAGTTTCGCTCCATCCGCGAGATCGCTCTTAGTGTTTCCAGGCGGTCGATCTGCTTGCTTTGCACGGGCACCAGCGATCTGAGCGCAGACGATATTTGAATCCCGGCGATACCTCAGCGTGTCGTCTCGTCGAAACGCAAGAATCCTTATTCGACGATACCCAGATGCCGGATAAGCTTATGTGCAGAGGAAGTTACCTCGCCGCCTAATGCGCGATAGTGCCGGTCGAAGCACATACTGGCGGCGCATCCGCACGTGAGCACTGTGTGATGTCCCAATCGTTTTAGTTGCGGTCCTGCACTGGGGACGGGTGCGCGATGACGCAGTGCAGCAAGCAGATAGGCGAAAACTGTTGTTTGCCATCCAGGCGGGGAAGATTCTTCAAAGCCGGTTCGCGAGTTTGAAACGACAAAGCAGCAGATCTGTCTCTCATTTCGGCATGATATTTCGCCCCACTCATTGACAGAAAATATTTTGTATACCAGGCTCGCGAGTGGAAAATGCCATAAGATTAGAGGAGCGGTGCCATGAGCGCGCGCCAGAAGCTTGGCAGTGAAGCCTCCCGCGTGCGCTATATTCGTATGGATCGGTCTGTGCGGGAAGCAATTCGGCTTCTAGCCGCTCCAGACGTTGATGCGCTAATTGTCGTTGACGGCCCATGCGACGACACTGGTTCATTTATCGGAATACTGAGCGATCGTGAGATCTTTCGCGTAATGGCCAGTGAGGGCCTGGAGACGCTCGACAGCTTGGTTTGGATGCTGACTACGCCGGAGTTCGTCTCCGCCGACGTTCGGACGCCGCTCGCCGATCGGTTGCAACTGTTTTGCGCACATAAAACCAACCATATCGCGATCATGAATGGAATGTGCCTTCATTCGATTCAGAGCATCTGGGATTGTGTTGTAGATGCGTCACACGCTTCGACTGTATAATCGCAGCGTCCGAGGTGGGGTCGGACCCGATCCCCTTGGTGATGTTCATGAATTACACAGATTGATACAAAATCGTGCGATGCAAAAGCAGTTGGATTGATCGCAGATCCTTCAACAATGCACAGAACTTGACGCTTGATGCGTTTAAATACACATTTTTAAGCTCGCTCGACGACGGGTAGGGCAAGGCTGGCGTTTGCATGCCGGCGCGCATCACCGCTCGGCGCCTCTGCAATCTGCCATCGTCGGTGGTGAAGAAGATAAAGGAGTGATCCCCATGCGTTTCCTGGCAATCCTTGACTGCCCGGTAATCTTCAGCGGCGAGAACAGCTACGGGATGACCAGTATCGACATGTGTCCCTCGACTGGTATCACGAACGGCCTGATCAGTCGCCACGTCAAGGTGATTGACGGTCGCCTGATCGCTGTCTGCATTTGGACAGGCGAGGTACTCTGTCGCGAGTATTTCGATGCGGCGTGGTACCAGAAAGCTGGGGAGCTTTGGGGAGAAGAGTATCAGCTTCGCCTGGAGGTCATTGAGGAACCGCAGGCCGTTTGAGCACCCGCGGTGGATTGGGGTCTGGGCTCGAATCTCGTGCGTTCGGACCATCACAGAATGCAAAGTCTACTGGCATGACCATCCATGCCTTGGCGAGTCCGGCAAGCGACGGCGCCGATCCGGACTGTTACGGGCCCTGGAGCCCGGGTATCGAGTCGAGCCTTCCGCGCGCGCTCCTGCCCTTAGCTACCGTTTTCCGCGAGGAAAACGTCGAGACCTCCCTCAACGATGCCTATGAGTTGAGCGATGTCAGTGGTCTGCCATTGACATCGCTTGTCTGCTTCCGGCCTGAGCGACTGGTGGTCCACGAAGTTTTGATCCGCGTCATGGCTGATCTTTCCGTTCCGGTCGGCCAGACGTACGGCGATCTCGGGGTAAATTTTCGTGCCATCGTCTCTGCCATCCTGAACGAGGGTATTGCCGAACATGGCAGAGAGATCGCCGCGCGACATGCGGAGATCCGGGTCGCAGCCGCGGAACTTCTCGATGGCCAGATCGACAAAATATTGGGCGAGTACCTTCACACCGCCGAGGGGTGGCCACCGCGCGGTGCTCTCTGGCGTCGTTTCTGGCCTCACCGCACCGGACGGAAAAGCTCAAAACCTTCCGGCTCTGCTTGCGTTGGCCGGGACCCTATACATCAGGTCTGGCATCACCTTGACGCCTGGCATGCGCGGGTCGCCGCGGCAGAGGATGCTCTCGCCGTGGCGGCCTGCGCCGCGCTGCGTTGCGTCGTCGAGAGTCTGATCGGTCGACGTGGCTTTCTCATCCGTGACCCGTCACTGCTCGGAAGGCTTGCCGTCACGCTCGTGTCGAACGGCTATGGTAGTCTTGCCCTCGGCGCGCTGATCGAGCCCTGGATGCAGGCAGTGGTGGCGAAGCGCGGTTACGTGCGCCTTAAGCCGCAGGACACTCCTGTCATCCTGAACGTGAAGGGCTCGTCCGCCTCAGGCAAGAGTACCATCCGTCCCTATCAGCGCGCTCTGGTCGAGACCCTGGGATTGAATTGGTCCGACTTCGCCCTCATCACGCCTGATGTCTGGCGTAAGTTCCTGTTGGATTACGACAGTCTCGGGTCAGCGCGGCGCTATGCCGGGCCGTTGACAGGACACGAGGTCGAGATCATTGACCGCAAGCTCGATGGCTACATGGCGCGGAAAGCTGAGGCTGGCCGGATCTCCCATCTCGTCATCGACCGCTTCCGCTTTGACAGTTTTGCAGTCAATCCCGGTACCGAACTTGGGAGCCAGCTCCTCACGCGCTTCGGGCGCCAAGTCTACATGCAGTTCATGATCACGCCGCCGGATGCCACTGTCGAGCGGGCTTGGAAACGTGGCGAACAGTTCGGTCGCTACAAGGCGGTGGAAGACCTACTGGCGCACAATGTCGAAGCTTACACAGGCATGCCACGGTTGTTTTTTACCTGGGTGTTGCGGCCGGACAAGGAGGTGCATTTCGAGTTCCTGGACAACGGTGTAGCCGAGGGTTGCCTTCCGCGGACCGTCGCTTTTGGTGCGAATGGCGTAATGAACATTCTTGACGTCCAGGTCTTGCTCGACATCGATCGGTATCAGGCCATCAATATTCAGGCCCGCAATCCCGAGGCGGTCTATCGCGGCGTTCCACCCCGGGATGCGCCAGGAGAGATGCGTTTCCTGCGCGATTGCCTGCGCCGGATGACCACCATTCGCTTTGCCGATCACGCCACAGGCCGCGTCCTCGCGCGCCTCGACAGCGGGTGCCTTACCAGTCTCGTGCCGACGTTGGCTGAAGCCGACCCGGTCGTTCACCGAGTCCTGACAGGCCTTGGGGTCATCAGGCAAGCGGAAGCAAATGCAGGATCCAGTGAAGCTCTGCAGGTGAGTGGAGCGTGCACCCTCGGAGCCTGGGGCGAGAAAACAACGCTGAGGCGTTTGACCTGAGAGCAGATACGATGGTGCGGATTGAGCGAAAGATCTTTGACCACCACTGTGAATTTGCGATGCAACAGGAAATGTTGCGCCACTATATGTTTTCGAAACACTGTCCGTGCTCGCATCCTTTCTTGTCACGATCCTCGTCCATATGGCTCTGTAGGTCGGACGCGTGATCAAGGTCGCTGACTGGCTGTCACAAGACGGAGGTTCCGTCGAAAGACACAATGAAGTCGTCGTCGGAAACAGAAACGCCGTTTTGCTGTTCACGGTTGAGATGGATAAATGATCCTCCTCAAAGGAAGCGCGGCGTCGAGGGATCGAGGCCGCGCAAGTTGGGAGAAGAGAGGTCGAGTTGAGGGGACTGCCTATTCAGCGGCGATCCTCTGGACGACGCCGATGGCCCCGGACTCGGCAATCTCAAGACGTTCGGCTTCAGAGTATCCGAGGACCTGGGTCAAAATCTCTTCGGTGTGCTCGCCCAACAGCGGAGATCGCGTGATCTCGGTATTGCTGGCCGAGAGTCGGATGGGGTTGCCCACAGTGAGGTACTTGCCACGGGTGGGGTGATCGACCTCTACGACCGTACCGGATTTACGCAGGGACTCGTCCTCCGCGATCTCCTTCATGGAGAGGATCGGCCCGCATGGCACATGCAGCGCATTGAGAATCTCCATCGCCTCGAACTTGGTCTTCGACATCGTCCAAGATTCGATGCGGGTGAAGATCTCGTTCAGGTGCGGCAGGCGAGCCTTCGGTGTGGCATAGTCGGGATGTGTCGCCCAGGCGGGTTCGCCGATGACGTCGCAGATCTGCGACCAGACCGCGCCCTGGGTGATGAAGTAGATGTAGGCGTTCGGGTCGGTCTCCCAACCTCTGCACTTGAGGATCCGGCCCGGCTGGCCGCCCCCGGAATCATTGCCGGCGCGCGGCACCGAGTCGCCGAACGGAATGCCTTCGCCGAACTGGCTGTATTCCCGCAGGGGGCCACGCTCTAGGCGTTGCTGGTCGCGCAGTTTGACCCGGCAGAGGTTGAGCACCCCGTCCTGCATGGCGCAGTCGACCCGCTGGCCGAGGTCGGTCTGGGTGCGGTGGTACAGAGCGGTGACGATGCCCAGTGCCAAGTGGAGGCCGGTGCCGGAATCACCGATCTGCGCGCCGGTCACCATCGGGATGTCGGTGCGGAACCCCGTGGTCGATGCAGCGCCGCCGACGCATTGCGCCACGTTCTCATAGACCTTGCAGTTCTCGTAGGCGCCGGGGCCGAACCCCTTCACCGAGGCGAGGATCATGCGTGGGTTGGCGGCGTGGATCGCCTCCCAGGTCAGGCCCATCCGGGCGAGCGCGCCGGGAGCGAAGTTCTCGACCAGGACATCGCACTCGCCGATCAGGCGCCACAGCACCTCGATGCCCTTCGGATTCTTGGTGTCGAGGGTGATCGAACGCTTGTTGTGGTTCAGCATCGTGAAATAGAGGCTGTCTACATCCGGAATGTCTTGGAGCTGCTGGCGCGTCGCATCGCCTACGCCCGGCCGCTCGACCTTGATCACGTCGGCACCGAACCAGGCTAGCAACTGCGTGCAGGTCGGGCCCGACTGGACGTGCGTGAAGTCGAGGATTTTGACGCCTTCGAGGGCTTTCATGGCACAGGCTCACCTATCCGGGAGACGTCAGCACGGGCATCCGTTCGGGCGACGGCGGGTGGAGGATGCTCTCCTGCAGCACGGTGCCGATACCACGATCTTCGGAGCATGCGAGACGGCCCACCGGGAGGCCGTCTGCGCGTGTCGTGTCCCCGGAGACGGAGTTCGTCTCCGGGGAGGGCAAGGTCTCGCGCCTCAGGCGGTTTTCTTGCGGACCACCGTGCTCGTCGGGTTCAGGCTTCCGATGTTGCCGCTCTCGGTGCCGGCGCTCGGGTCAATCATCGCATTGATCAGGGTGGGCTTGCCCGAGTCCATCGCGGCGTTGACGGCCTGGGAGAGTTCGTCCGGGGTTGTGACGTGGACGCCGATGCCGCCGAAGGCCTCCATCATCTTGTCGTAGCGCGAGTCCTTTACGAACACCGTGGTGCCTGGATCGCGGCCGGTAGGGTCGGTGTCCGTGCCGCGATAGATGCCGTTGTTGTTGAAGACCACGATGCAGACCGGCAGGTCGTACCGGCAGATCGTCTCGACCTCCATTCCGGAGAAGCCGAAAGCGCTGTCGCCCTCCACCGCCAGGACCGGCTTGCCGGTCTCGACGGCGGCAGCCACGGCGAACCCCATGCCGATGCCCATGATGCCCCAGGTGCCGACGTCCAGGCGCTTGCGCGGCTGATACATGTCGATGATACCGCGGGCGAGATCGAGGGTGTTGGCGCCCTCGTTGACGAGGATCGCGTCGGGCCGCTCCTTGATGATGGTCCGGAGTGCGCCTAGCGCTCCGTGGAAGTCCATCGGAGCCGAGTTCTTCTTCAGCTTCGAGGCCATCTTGGCGAGGTTCTCCTCCTTCTTGATCCGGATCGCGTCGGTCCAGGCCGTCGGGGGCGCCTGCCAGTTCTGGCCCATGCCGTCGAGGAGGGCGGTGACGCAGGAGCCGATGTCGCCGACCACCGGGGCAACGATCTCGACGTTCGAATCCATTTCCTTCGGCTCGATGTCGATCTGGATGAACTTCTTCGAGCCCGGGGCGCCCCAGGTCTTGCCCTTGCCGTGCGAGAGCAGCCAGTTCAGGCGCGCGCCGACCAGGAGGACCACGTCGGCTTCCTTGAGGACGAGGGAGCGTGCCGCACCGGCCGATTGCGGATGGGTGTCGGGGAGGAGGCCTTTGGCCATGCTCATCGGCACATAGGGGATGCCGCTGCGCTCGACGAGGTTGCGGATCTCCTCGTCGGCCTGGGCGTATGCGGCTCCCTTGCCGAGGACGATGAGCGGACGCTTGGCGCTCTTGAGCACGTCGAGGGCACGGGTGATGGCTGCCGGGGCCGGTAGCTGCGCGGGGGCCGCGTCGATTACCTTGACCAGTGACTTGGTGCCCGCCTCGGCATCCATGACTTGGCTGAACAGCTTAGCGGGCAGGTCGAGGTAGACGCCACCCGGACGGCCGGAAACCGCGGCGCGGATGGCGCGGGCGACCGCGATGCCGATATCGCAGGCGTGCAGCACGCGGAATGCGGCCTTGCACAGGGGTTTGGCGATAGCGAGTTGGTCCATCTCCTCGTAGTCGCCCTGCTGCAGGTCGACGATCTCGCGCTCGGAGGAGCCCGAGATCAGGATCATCGGGAAGCAGTTCGTGGTCGCGTTGGCCAGCGCCGTCAGGCCGTTGAGGAAGCCCGGCGCGGAAACGGTGAGGCAGATACCGGGCTTCTTGGTGAGGAAGCCCGCGATCGCGGCGGCGTTTCCGGCGTGTTGCTCATGGCGGAAGGAGATGACGCGCATACCGGCGGCCTGCGCGAGGCGGCCGAGATCCGTGATCGGAATGCCGGGCACGCCATAGATGTTGGTGATGCCGTTGAGCTTCAGGGCATCGATGACGAGGTGGAAGCCGTCGATCTGCTCGCCCGCATGATCGGACGTGACACCAACGCCGGTGGCGACGTCATGGACGGCCTGCGGGGATTTGGAGCCAGCGGTTCTATCCATCATGTTTCCTCCAGTTGGGGCGCTTCTTGTTGGGTGGCGCGCTATTTTTGAGTGTCTTCGAACGTTTGAGGTGGGCGTCGGACTTAAATTTAATCCGGAATGATCGGAGTTTTCGGCCGAGGCATCAGTCAGATCGCAACGATCTCTGCGGCTCACAGTCGAATTGCTCGACAACTCATATAGCCATGAGGCGTATAATCGTGAGTAAATCAGTCTTCAGCCGATCGATCACTTCGCATAATTGTACGCTGGGCGATGATCCGGTTCGAGGATTGTGTTAGGTGCAGTGCTGTCAATCGCGACCGGCCGGTTGTCAGTCCAAGAATGGTGGCATACCAAATACCAAGTGTCAAACCGGATCTGACCGGATCGCTTGCGCCCGGGATCGGTCATCAGCGGCAGCACCTCCGAGGCGGCCCCCGAATGGGAAAATCATTGCTTCCGGGAATACGAGCAACCGTTCGTCGTCACGCCTTGGTGAGTCGACGTAGCTATGTTGTTGTTGCAGGGGGGATATTCAGATCGTGTCCCGGCTCAATCGCCAAGGTTTCCTTGTGTTCCGGAAGCGGGTTCGGCATGTTCCTAATCAAATTGACGTCGCGTCAGCGTCCTAGCGATCGTTCCAGGTGTAAGCATGGTTGAGTCCACGACCTTTCAGATCAAGCCGCTCGCCGCGACGTCGAGCTTGCGTGCGCTTGCCTACGATGCGCTGAAGGAAGCCATCACCAACATGAACATCTACAGCCAGCGCGACGAGGTCCGGCTCGACGAGCGCAAGCTGTCTCAGGATCTCGGCGTCAGCCGCACCCCGGTCCGCGAAGCCCTCACGGTCCTGGAGCAGGAGGGATTCGTCCGGTTCGAAGCACGTCGTGGTGTCTTCGTGATCAAGAAGTCGAAGAAGGAGATCGTGGCGATGATCCAGGCTTGGTCGGCCCTGGAGAGCATGGCTGCCCGGCTCGCTTGTGAGCACGCCACCGACGAGCAACTTGGCTGCCTGCGTATTCATTTCCCCGAATTCTACGAGGGGCGCCCGACCGATCACATGGACGAGTACTCGGATGCGAACATCCGGTTCCATCAGAAGATCATTTCGCTCGGCGGCTGCGAGGTGATCAAAGACATCACCAGCAACCTGTTGATGCATGTTCGCGGAATCCGGAACACGGCCCTGCGCCAGGGCGACCGGGCGGCGAACTCAATCAAGGAGCATGTCGAGATCATTCAGGCCCTGGAAGCACGGGATGCGGAGCGCGCCGAACGTCTCGTGCGCGAGCACGGCCTGGGCCTCGCCCGCCACGTCGAGAAGTACGGAGACTACCTCGACTGAATGCGTCGGGACGGTGGTCCCGCGGACGGCGGTTCCTCAGTAGCTCGGGACCAGCCGTTCCTCCGGCAGCGGCGCTTCCATGTGGAAGCGCAGTCCGCTCTCTGCATAGTCGATGGTTACGGCGGCGTTGCACTGCTGTGCCAGAACCCGCTGAAGCAGAGTCGAGCCGAAGCCCTTGCGCTGCGGTGGTGTCACCACCGGCCCTCCTGACTCCGTCCAGTCGAGGGTCAGGCGCTGTCCGGCCTCACCCGCCACGACATCCCATCTGACAAAGATCCGGCCACCCGGTTCGGAGAGGGCTCCGTGCTTGGCCGCGTTCGTGGTCAGTTCATGGAACGCCATCCCGGTCGGGACGGCGAGGTCGGCCGCCAACTCGATCATCGGTCCCTGGAGGCGGATGCGCTGGCTCTTGGCGTCATTGTAAGGGCTCAGCTCGTTCTCAAGCAGCTCGTGCAGTGGGGCCGTCTGCCAATAATCCTCCGTGAGGAGTGTGTGGGTCTTGCCCAGGGAGACGATCCGGTTGGAGAACGATTGGTAGAACGTCTCGACATCGTGGGTGGACCGCGCAGTCGCGCCGAGCAGGCCCTGTACCGTGGCGAGGGTGTTCTTCACACGATGATGAAGCTCTCGAATCAGCAGGGCTTGGCGCTCATGAGTCTTCTGGCGCTCGTCCAGATGGGCCGCTACCTCCCACTGCCGGCGCCGGGCGCGCAGGGCCGAACGCACTGCGTTGGCGAGTACCGCCGGATGGAACGGCCGCTCTAGCAAGGTCACGTTGCCGAGCAGGCCGTTCAAGCGTTCGTCGGGTGAGGCGCCGCGATGACTGAGCAGGATAAAGGGAAAGTCGGACCAGGGGGGCTGGCGCTCCGACCATTCGGCGATCGCCCGTCGGTCTGAGCGCAGGAGCGCCTCTTCGGTGATCACCGCGCAGGCCGCGACATCGAGGTCTGCCACAAGGTCCGCCAAGTTCGCCTTGATCCGTGAATCGATGCCGACCTCAGCCAGAATCGCTGCAGCGATGCGCGCGTCCCGTCCGCTCGGGGCCAGGATCAGCGCGATGGGATCAGGCTGCGCCATGGGAGCCGGTTTGACTATCGGTGATCTGTGCCGACGCAACGGGCCGGTCATCAAGAAGATCGGCGTGCTTCCCCTCGAAGGTTGGCACGCCGGTGAGCACACCGCGGAAATCCTCGAGCACGGCCCCCACCCGGAGCCCCTGCGAATCGATTCTGAACTCTCGGATGGTATTCTCGTGCGGGCCGGTGCGCTTCTTCAGCACCGAGAGGGCGCGGCGTACGTGGCCGCCCGCTTCAAAGAAGCGGAGCATCACCACCGTGTCGCTGACATAAGTGAGATCGACCGGCGCCTCCATCCGCCCCACCATCCCGTGCTGGGCCAGCACTAGGATCGTCACCACGCCCTGCTGGTTCAGGTAAGTCGTCATCTCGTGCATCTGCAGCACCAGGTGCGGCTGCCCGCTCATGGCGCTCATGTAGCCCGTGAGGCTGTCGATCACTACGACGCGCGCCCCATCGGTCTCGACCGCATCGCGGATCCGCCCGGCAAAATCGCCCGCCGAGATATCGGCCGGGTCCATCTGTTCGATCCGCAGGCGTCCGGATTGGATGTGGGGGCCGATCGCGAAGCCGATTCCCGTAGCCCTCCGCTCGAGGATGCCGGAGGTCTCGTCGAAGCTGATGATCAGCCCATGTTCGCCGCGATCGAGGGCGGCCATCAGGTAACCGAGCGCCAGGGTCGACTTGCCGGCGCCCGAAGGGCCGATGATGAGGTTCGTGGTACCCCGGTCCAGGCCGCCGCCGAGGACCGCGTCCAGCTCAGGAACCCCGCAGGCGACCGTCCCAGGCTCGAACTCGGCATGGTGATCGGCGGCCACGAGGCGAGGGAAGATCCGAACCCCACCCCGCTTCAGCACGAAGTCGTGGTAGCCACTCTCGTAGGGGGTGCCGCGCATCTTGATGATGTGGAGCCGGCGGCGCGCAGCGCCGTAGGTCGGCGTCACTTGTTCCAGGCGCAGGACCGCGTGGCTGATCGAGTGCAGGTTGAGGTCGTCATCTTCGGAGCTCAGATCGTCGAGCATCAGCACGGTGGCGTTGTTGAGCAGGAAATAGCTCTTAAGCGCCAACACCTGCCGCCGGTAGCGAAGGGAGCCCTGCGACAGCAAGCGGATCTCCGACAGGCTGTCGAACACCACCCGGACCGGGTTCACGCGCTCGATCTCGGCCAGCGCCATCCGGACCGTTTCGCCGAGTTCGAGGTCGGACGAGTGGATGAGGGTCTGCTGCTGCTCCGAATCCAGGCTGAGCTCCGGCGGCACCAATTCGTAGATCTCGACGCCGTCCAGGGACCAGCCATGGCGCTCGGCCACCGAGAGGAGTTCGCGCCGGCTCTCCGAGAGGGTGATGTAGAGGCCCCGCTCGCCCCGATTTACACCGTCGAGGAGAAATTGCAGTCCGAGGGTGGTCTTGCCACTACCCGGCCGCCCCTCGATGAGATGAGCCCGCTGGGCCGCATAGCCGCCGTGGAGAATCTCGTCGAGGCCTGGCACGCCGGTCGGGATCGGCGCGGCGTCGCCGGCGACGGGGGTCTGCATGGATGAATCCGCAACGTGAAAATCGGATCCACCATAGGTGGGGGACCCCTCGGCGTCGCCGGTATTTATGCCACACCGCCGGGGTATGCGCCTCGCCGAGCGCCCGCCGTGCCCTCCGTGCAGGACGAGTTCGGCCTCCGGTCATCGCCGCCGAAGGTTGCCCTTTGCAGAACCGCGAGGGCACCGTATCAGGGCCGGCCCTTGCCGCGCGGCCGCGAGATACTGCCCGCCTCGCATCTGTCCTTTCGAGCTACCGGAGTGCGGAGCCCCGATGCGCGAACCGAACGCGGTGGATTTCTGGCGGGGGCTGGCCCTCGTCACGATCTTCGTGAATCACATTCCCGGCAACACTTTCGAGCGCTACACCTATTCGCAGTACAGCATCTCAGATGCCGCTGAGCTGTTCGTCTTCCTAGCCGGCTGGTCGATCGGAATCGCCACGCGCAATCGTGATGGGAGCCCCGAGCCGCGGCTGAAGACCGTGCTGCGGCTGATGTCGCGCACCATCGAAGTCTACCGCGCTCAGATCACCACGATGGCCCTCGCCCTTGGCATGATTGCCGGCACGGCCCTTGTGCTCGACAACCCGTTGCTGCTCGAATGGCACAATGCTGGAGGCTTCTTCGCCGATCCGATCCAAACCATGGTCGGCTTCGTGCTGTTGACGCACCAACTGGGCTTCTTCAACATCCTGCCGCTCTACGTCGTGCTCCTCGGCATCGCACCCGTCTTCGTGCTGATCGGGCGCGTGAGCCGGAGCGCTGCCCTCCTCTTGTCCTTCGCGCTCTATGCCTCAAGCCTGGTGTTCGAGTGGAACCTGCCGTCCTGGCCGGGGGAGGGCGATTGGTTCTTCGATCCGCTGTGCTGGCAGCTTCTCCTCGTTCTCGGCTTCATCATGCAGGACTGGAGTCGGACCTCCCCCTGGCTGAAGCGCTGGTCGCGTCGCCTCGTCCCGGTGGGAGTGGTCATCGTTCTCACCGGTATCGTCCTGTCGGTGCTCGATCTCAGGCCGGATCCGCTCCTCGTTCCCGATCCACGCCTCGTCTTCACCTTTGACAAGACCTACTTGTCCCCGGCGCGGGTGATCCACTTCCTAGGCGTGCTCCTCGCCTTCCAGACGCTCTACGGATTCCTCGCCCCGCGACTCGGATGGATCACGGCCTTCCTCGCCAGTCTGGGGCGAAATTCGCTGGCAGTCTTCTCTGTCGGCTCCCTGCTCAGCCTGGCCGCGCAACTCATACGGTTCTGGGCCGGCGGCGGTGTCGTTGTCGACGTTTTCGTCGTAGGGTCTGGCCTATTCGTACTGGGTTTCACCGCATGGTTCGTCGAATGGCGCTCCCGAAAGCCGCGGGTCTCCTCGCCTTGAGCCTGGCCCTCCTCTGCCCCCTCGGCGGAGGCAGCGCCCGGGCGCAGGAGCCGGCGCCCCATCAAGAGCCCGCGAAGGTGGGAGGTCCGCCGCCGACCGTGGTGTCGCCTCCGAGCGTCGCCGCCGGTCAGGGGCCGGATGCAGAGGCCGTCGACGTGACCCTCTCGCCGGAATGCCGGGTGCCGGGCTCGAAGCTTTATACCCTGGCCCGCCTCGGCGCGGTGAAGGCGGCCCTCAAGGAAAAACGCCCGGTCCGCGTGCTCGCCATCGGCGCCTCGACGATGGGACTCGGGTCCTCCGCCACGTATCCGGTCAAGCTGGAGACCGCCCTCGAGCGCTCCCTACCGGATGTCGACGTGGTCGTGGAGAGCCGGGGTTTGCAAGGCGAGATCGCGTCGGGGGCAGGCGAGCGCCTGCGCAGCATGGTTGCGGAAGTGGAGCCCGACCTCGTCATCTGGCAGGTCGGCTCCCACGATGCCCTCGCCCGGGTCGATCTTGATGCCTTCGGCACGGCCCTCGACGAGACCGTGCAATGGATCAAGGGGCATGAGATCGACGTTGTACTGGTCAGCCCGGTTTATACCGCGAGTCTCGCCTCGGACGACTATTACACCAGCCTCGTGCGCAAGGTGCAGGAGGTCGCCCTGCGGGAGGGCGTGCCCCTGGTGCAGCGCTACGAAGCGATGCGCTACCTCGCTCGCCGCAACGACAAGGGCGAGGGACATCTCCTGGGCAGCCAGTTTCGACTGAACGATCTCGGTCTGCGCTGCATGGCCGAGCACGTCACCCGCGCGATCACCCTGTCGCTGCTCCAGCCGGATCCGGCCTCGACGGGCAGCGCCGGGCGACCCGCCCTGACGTTGGCGCCGCCGAAGGAATCCGCTGGGACCAAGCTACCAGCGACGGCGCCCGCCGGGCCCTGAACCAAAGCCTTAACCGCTCGGCTTAACCGCGCCGCAATGGCGTAGGCCCTACACCGGTGTCGATCGGGCGGGGGCCATTCGGTGAGCACAGCGACGGATAGGATCGGAGCCGCCGGCGCGTGGAGCGCGTTGACGCGTCTGCGCGGTGGTGCCGCCGGGGCGGCGATCCACGTCTTCGCGATCCGCATCGGCGCCGCCGGCTTCGCCTATGTCGGGCAGGTGCTGATGGCGCGCCTGATGGGCGGCACCGAGTACGGAATCTTCGCAGCGATCTGGGTCTGGATCGCGATCCTCGGTCATTCGGCCACCCTCGGCCTGTCGCAGGGCGCCTGCCGGTTCATTCCGGCGGATCAGGCCCGGGGCGACCTGGCTGCCGTCCGCGCCTACCTCGTCGGCGGCACGACCGTGACCCTGGCGAGCGCAATGGCCGTCTCCCTCGGGGGGCTTGCCCTGGTCTGGGTCGAGGGCTCCCTGCTGGAGGGGCCCTATGCCGCCCCGCTCCTCGTGGCGGCGTTGGTGCTGCCGCTCTTCGCGCTTCAGGATTACTGCGAGGGCGTGGCCCGCGGTCAGAACTGGGCCGTGCTCGCCATCGCGCCCCCGTACCTGCTGCGGCAGGGTCTGATCATGGCCGCCATGCTGGCGGCCGTGGGATTCGGCGCCCCGGCGGAGGCGCGCGTCGCCGTCCTGTGCACCCTCGTGGCGACCGGGATCGCAGTGTCGATCCAGGCGGCCCTGCTGCTGCGGCGCCTTCAGGCGATCCTGCCCACCGGACCGCGCCGCTATGCCTGGCGGCGCTGGTTCCGCGCCTGCCTGCCGATCGCGGGCAGCGACCTCGCCACGTCCGCTTCGAGCTTCATCGACGTCGTCGTGCTGAGCCTGCTCGCCCCACCGGCCACGGTGGGGCTGTACTTCGCTGCGACGCGGATCCAGCAATTCGTGGTCTTCGTCCATTTCGCCGCCACCGCCGCCACGGCGCAACGCTTCACCGCAGCCCATGCGGCCGGGGATCGGGGGCGGCTCGCCGATCTGATCGCCCTGCAGGCGCGTCTCACCCTCGCGGCCACCACGCTCATCGGGATCGCCGTCCTCGCGGCCGCGCCCCTCCTGTTAGGCCTGTTCGGCTCCGAATTCCGGGACAGCCTGCCCATCCTCGCCGTCCTCGTTGCCGGGAGTGTCGCCGCCAGCGCCTTCGGTCCGGGTGAGGACCTGCTCAACATGCTCGGCGGAGAGCGCCTGGCCGCCGGCGTCGCCGTCGGCATCCTGGGTCTGGCCGGCGGCCTCTGCCTCATACTGGTCCCGGTGTTCGGGGTGATCGGCGCCGCCCTGGCGATGGCGCTCGCGACCGTGGTCCGAGCCGCCGCCATGGCCTGGGCGGCCCATGCGGTGCATGGCCTGGTCACGCCGGTCCGGATCGGTCTGTTCGGGAGACGGGGTCGATGAGTGCCGCTCATGCCCGGCGGGTTGCGCCGGCCTATACCCACGCGATCACGTCGCTCGCGTCTCTCGGGCGGGAGGCGGCGGCTTGGGACGACCTTTCGGTCCGGGCGGGGAGGGCGCATCCCTTCTTCGGTCGGCACGTGATGCAAGCCCATCTGGCGAGCGGCCTGGCGTCGTCGGACATGGGCGTCGTCGTCGTGCACGGGCCGGAGCGCCTGGAGGCGGTTCTGCCGTTTCGCCGCTCCTACGATATCTGCGGACTCGGACGATCCGTGCTGCTGCCGTTCGCGTCGCCCTTCATCACCGCGTCCGCGCCGCTGGTGGCAGAGGGCCCGGACAGGTCCGCGATCCTGAGGGCCCTGGTCGAGGGCCTTGCCGCCGCTTCCGGCGGACGGGCGTGGCGCTGGCCGCTGCTCTCGGTCGAGGCGGCACCGGGCCGCGACCTGATGGCCGCGATGGCGGAGGCCGGCTGGGATCTCGGCGAGGTGGCGCGGTTCGCCCGTCCGGTCCTCGACAGGCGCCCCGATCACGCCGCCTTCCTCGACGGGCATCCGCATCCCTCGCGGCTGAAGGATCTGCGACGCCGGCAGCGCCGCCTCGCCGAGGGCGGTGTGGTGAGCCTTCAGACCGTGACGCAGGGACCGGCTCTCGCCCGGGCGGTGGAGGGTTTCCTCGACGTCGAGGCCGCCGGATGGAAGGGAGCCGCCGGCACCGCCATGGCCTGCCGCCCGGCGCATGCCGCCTTCGCCCGCGCGCTGTTCCGGGCCGAGGGAGGCCCCGTGGGCATCCGGGCCGACACCCTGAGCCGGGATGGGACGACCCTGGCCGTCAGCCTCGCGCTGGTGGCGGGCGGCACCGCCTACCTCTTGAAGACCGCCTATGACGAGACCGCCCGCGCCTTCGCGCCGGGCCTCGTCCTGGAGGCCGAGATCGTGCGGGCGCTGCATGCGGAGGGGTTCGCCGACCGCCTCGATTCCGCGACCCTGGCCGGTTCGGCCCTGGAGAGCCTCTACCGCGAGCGCGACACCGTCGCGGAGATCGTCGCCGTGCCGGAGAGGGCGCGCGGGCTGATCGGGCTGGAGCGGCGCCTCCGCCTCGCCCGCTTCGAGGAGACGGCCCGGGGCGAGGCGCGGCGGCTGCTTCGGCGCTGAGGGCGCGGGGCTCGGCGCAGAGCGGGGATTGTGACGTCCTGGCGAGTCCGTGCTACTGCGCCGCCTCGGCATGCCAGACAGGACCTACCATGCGCCGTCCCCTCTATGCCCTCACCGGAGCCTTGATCCTCGCCATGACTGCATCCGCATCCGCCGAGACCGTCACCACCCCCTCGGGCCTCCAGTACCGTGACGAGGTCGTGGGCACCGGCCCCGAGCCGAAGGCCGGCCAGAAGGTCAGCGTCCACTACACGGGCTGGCTCGACGACGGTGGCAAGCCGGGCAAGAAGTTCGATTCCTCGCGGGATCGCGGCACGCCCTTCACCTTCACCCTCGGCGCCGGGCAGGTCATCGCCGGCTGGGACACGGGCGTCGCCACGATGAAGGTCGGCGGCAAGCGCACGCTGATCATCCCGCCCGACCAGGGCTACGGCCCGCGCGGCGCCGGCGGCGTGATCCCGCCCAACGCGACCCTGATCTTCGACGTCGAGCTTCTCGGCGCCCGCTAGTATACCACGCCGGTCGCGTCGAGGTCGCGCGACCGGCGGCCCCGCGCCGCCTCAGGCGGCGGTGTCGGGTCGGGACTCCGGGTGCGCCTCGGGCGCGACCGGCCGGTAGACCAGGCCGACCTCGCCGGACAGGCGCGCGACGAAGGTGATGCCGGCGGCCTCCAGCGCGTTCCGGATGGCGGCGCGCGTCCGCGGCCGCAGCACGGCGCCCCCGCTCTCCTCGAATCGCTTGATGCTGGAGCCCGAGACCTCCGCGGCCGCCGCGAGGTCCGGGATCGACCAGTTCAGCATCGCCCGGGCGCTCCGGATCAGCGGCCCGGACATGTCGGCCAGCGCCAGGGCCGGGGGCTGGGTCATCATGCTGGCCGTGCTGGTCATGTCGATGACGAGGCCGATCCATTCCCGGACCGAGCGGTCGGGGTTGAGCACCGGGACGGCCCGGCTGCTGACCCAGCGGTAATGCCCGTCGGCGCGGCGCAGGCGGTAATTGGCTTCGTAGGGTTCGTGCCGGCGGAAGGCCGTCGCCCAGGCGCTGGCCGCGCGCTCCCGGTCCTCGGGATGGATCGCCGAGACCCAGCCGCCGGCATGCCACTCCTCCGGGGTCTGACCCGTCAGGGCGCACCAGCTCGGGGATGGTTGACGGACCCCGTCCGGGCTCATCAGCCAGACCACGGCCGCGATCGCCTGGACGAGGCCCTCGTAGCGCGCCTGATTGCGCAGGACTGATTGCGTGGTCTCGTGCCGGCTGGTGACGTCCAGGATCAGGCCGTCGGCCCGCACCGGACGGGCATCCGTCCCCAGCACCACGTTCCCCCTGAACTCGACCCAGCGCACGGTCCGATCCGGCCGAACGATCCGAAAGCCGCGATCGACCGGGATCCCGGTGCGCAGCGCGGCCGAGACCTCGTCGAAGATCGGGCTGTCCTCGGGATGGACCAGGGCGCGCAGCGCCTCCATCCGGGTGGTCTGCTGCGACAGGCCGGTGAGCCGCACGACGCCGTCCGACAGCGAGAGCACGCCCGAGCGGAGGTCGATGGACCAGAGCCCGATCTGGGCCAGCTCCTCGACCAGCCGGAGAATCTGGGCCAGCGAGGCGGGAACGGGCTGGCGCGGCTCCTCCCTCGGCACGGAAATTCCGGAACGGATCACACCCGCGGAAAACAAAGAATCATCTCTCATGACGATGTAAGGGCAGGCACGCGTTGCCCGAACCGGGCCGGATTATGAGACGCCATCGCTGCAAGTCCAGTTAAAAGCCTGGGCGCTACATTAAAATTCATTCACAATAGCTCTCAGATGCTTCCAATCCTAGGATGCGCTGCCGCGTCCAGGGGGGCGATCCCGGGGCGGAGCGCCGCCTCGGGGCGACGCGCCCCGCGCGGGCCAAAGGTCCCGCGCGGTCGGGAAACGCGTCTCGATCGCCCGGCGATCGGGGGATCTGATGGCCGCCGGACCCGTCTCCGATCGGCGCCGGCACGGTCGTGGGTCCTGCACCGGTTCTCTCCGGCACAAGGTCCGGCGTTTGCCCTCGACCGGCGTCGGAGACCCTGCGGCGGCTTCGGCGCACGGGCGGATGGCACCGCAGATGGACGCTGCGCCGGTCGGTGGGGCGGACGCCCGCTGAAGGGGGCAGGACTTCTCTCCTCGGGTGGCCGCTGGCTTACAGTGGTTCCGGGCCTCCGCAGACAGATGATCGAGGGATGTGCCTGAAATTGACGCGTATCCAAAACTGAAAACCCCCAATTAAACCCTGGGTTGTCTTCAAGTCTTCGTGATGAGATACGAGCATAGGATGAAAATAGCGCGAACGGATACGGTCGATCATTGACGAGCGGCTTCCCGAACGCCTTTCCGTACCCCGTTTCGGATCAAGCCGGCCGGCCTGCCCTCGCTCTTGGCAGGGCTGCGTCGGCCGCCCGGGGGCGGCGCCCGCGCCGCGCGGTGCCCGCAAAGCCTGACATCGACCGCCGGTCGTAGCGGCCCGCGCCCGATCCGGCCGTCCGGCCCTGGAAAGACGGGGAGCCCGATGCTCAAGTGAGGGCGCGGCGGCCATCGCGAGCGAATCGCGGGCCAGCGAAGAGATCGGCGACCCAGCGATGCGATCCAGCCACCGTCCCTCCGCCCCCTGCCGCCCGACGGGCCATCCCCGCCCGATCGCCGCGACGACCTGCCCGGATCGAACTGGGCCGGATCGAACTGGCCCTGATCGGGCCCCCCCGGGATCGATCGCGTCGACGCCCCCCGCAAGGACACGATGACCATGGCACTGGAACGGAACGCCGCCCTGTCCAGCCCCGAGGCCCGGGGGGCCCGCACGGACCTTCTCGGCGCCGCGGCCGACCGGGTCGTGGCGCAGGGCGGCCCCGGCGGCTTCGTCACCGACCTGTTCGGGCGCGTGCCGCCCGAGGACCTCGCGCCCTACACGGCGCAGGATCTCGCCGACCTCGCCCTGGCGGCCCGGGGGCGACTGGCCGAGCCCCGGCACCCGGGCGCACCCGCCAACCTGTCCGTCAGCGACCGCGCCGTCCTGCGCGACGGCCGCACCCGCGACCTGACCATCATCGAGGTCGTCAACGACAACCGTCCGTTCCTGCTCGATTCCGCCCTGGCCGAGCTGACGGAGCAGGGGCTGGCCCCCCACCTCGTCGCCCACCCGATCCTCGGCGTCGAACGCGACGGGGCGGGCGCCCTGGTCCGGGTGGTGGGGGAGACCACCGCCGACACCCAGGCCGGCTTCGCGCGGGAGAGTTTCATCCACATCCACCTCGACCGGCTCGATGCCGGCGAGGCCCGCACCCGCCTCGTCGAGGGCCTGGCCCGCGTGTTCCACGACGTCGCCCTGGCCACCGACGACCAGGACGCCATGGCCGCCCGCCTGGCCGGCCTCGCGGAGGCCTATGCCCACGCCCCGCCGCCCCTGTCGGCGGCCGAGGTGGCGGAGGCGCGGGCCTTCCTCGCCTGGCTCGGCGCGGGGCACTTCACCCTGCTCGGCCTGCGCGAGCACAGCCTCTCCGGGGCGGAGCATGCCCTGGTGGAGGGCTCGGGCCTCGGCCTGCTGCGCGATCCGGGGGTGGCGGTGCTGCGGCGCGGCGGCGCCCTCGTGGACATGACGCCCGAGATCCGCGCCTTCCTCGAGGGGCCGCAGGCCCTCATCATCACCAAGGCCAGCGCCAAGTCCCGGGTCCACCGGGCCGCCCATCTCGACTACATCGCCTGCAAGCTGTTCGGCGCGGACGGCAGCCTCACCGGCGAGGTCGGCATCGTCGGCCTGTTCAACGCGAGCGCCTACACCCTGCCGACGCGCGAGATCCCCTACCTGCGCGAGACCGTGGCGCAGGTGGCGACGCGCGCGGGCCTCGATCCCACGAGCCATGCGGGGCGCGGCCTCCTCGACGTGCTGGAGACCTACCCGCGCGACGACCTGTTCCAGATCGACGCCGACCGGCTCTACCGCTTCAGCCTCGCCATCGCCCATCTCGCCGACCGGCCGCGCCTGCGGGTGCTCTCGCGGCCCGACCGCTTCGGCCGCTTCGTCTCGCTCCTCGTCTACGTGCCCAAGGACCGCTACGATTCCACCGTGCGGGCGCGGATCGGCGCCTACCTCGCCGGCGAATATGGCGGCCGGGTCTCGGCGGCCTACCCGTACTTCCCCGACGGGCCGCTCGCCCGCACCCACTTCATCATCGGCCTGCCCGAATCCGGTGCGCCCGAGCGCGACCCCGCCGCCCTGGAGGCCGGCATCGCCGCCCTGGTGCGCACCTGGGGCGACGAATTGCGGGTGGCCCTTTCCGAAACCCTGGACGGCCCCGAGGCCCGCGCCCTGGCGGCCCGCTACGGCGAGGCCTTCTCCGCGGCCTATCGCGAGAGCTTCGCCCCGCGCGTGGCCATCGCCGACATCATGACCGTGGAGCGCCTCAGCCCCGCGCGGCCCCGGGCGGCCGATATCGGCCGGCGCGCCGCCGACCCGGACTCGCAGATCCGCCTCAAGGTGTTCTCGCGGGGCGCCTCGCTCTCCCTGTCCGAGCGGGTGCCGGTGCTGGAGAACCTCGGATTCCGGGTCATCAACGAGCGGACCTACCGCATCCTGCCCCCCGGCGCCGACGAGGCCGGTCGGGTCTGGCTGCACGACATGCTGCTGGAGCGCGCCACGGGGGCGGCCATCGACCTCGGCCGCCTCGAGACCCTGCTGGAGGAGGCCCTGCTGGCGCTGGGCACGGGGCTGGCCGAATCCGACGGCTACAACCGCCTCGTGCTGGAGGCCGAGCTGCCCTGGCGCGACGTCGCCCTGCTGCGCGCCCTCGGCCGCTACCTGCGCCAGCTCCGCATCCGCTACGGCCAGGACTACCTCGCCGCCACCCTCAGCGCCCATCCGGGCGTGGCCCGCGCCCTGGTCGCCCTGTTCCGGGCCCGGTTCGACCCCGCCGCCGCCGGCGACCGGGAGGCGGCCCAGGGCGCGATCCGCGCCGGGATCGAGACGGACCTCGCCGCCGTGACCAGCCTCGACGAGGACCGCATCCTGCGCCGCTTCGTCAACCTGATCGAGGCCGCCCTGCGGACCAACTTCTTCCAGGTCGCCCCGGGCGGCGGGCGGCGCGAGGCCATCGCCTTCAAGTTCGCCTGCGCCAAGGTCGCCGGCATGCCGTTGCCGCGCCCGGTCTTCGAGATCTTCGTCTATGCGCCGCGCGTCGAGGGCGTGCACCTGCGCTTCGGCTACGTCGCCCGCGGCGGCCTGCGCTGGTCCGACCGGCCGGAGGATTTCCGCACGGAGGTCCTCGGCCTGGTGAAGGCCCAGCAGGTGAAGAACGCCGTGATCGTGCCGGTGGGCGCCAAGGGCGGCTTCTTCCCCAAGCGCCTGCCGCCGGCCTCGGACCGGCAGGCCTGGATGGCCGAGGGCACCGAGAGCTACCGGATCTTCATCCGGACCTTGCTCGAACTCACCGACAACATCGTCGGCGACGCCATCGTGCCGCCGGCCGACACGGTGCGGCACGATCCCGACGACGCCTACCTGGTGGTGGCCGCCGACAAGGGCACCGCCACCTTCTCGGACATCGCCAACGCCCTCTCGGCGGAGCGCGGCCACTGGCTCGGCGACGCCTTCGCCTCGGGCGGCAGCCAGGGCTACGACCACAAGGGCATGGGCATCACGGCCCGCGGCGCCTGGGAGGCGGTGAAGCGCCACTTCCTCGAGATGGACATCGACACCCAGAGCGACCCGATCACGGTGGCGGGCGTGGGCGACATGTCGGGCGACGTCTTCGGCAACGGCATGCTGCTGTCGCGCTCTCTGCGCCTCGTGGCGGCCTTCGACCACCGCGACATCTTCCTCGACCCGAACCCCGACGCCGCCGCGAGCTTCGCCGAGCGCCGCCGCCTGTTCGATCTCGGGCGCTCCTCCTGGCGCGACTACGACACCGGCCTGATCTCGCCCGGCGGCGGCGTCTATGCCCGCAGCCTGAAGACCATCCCGGTCTCCCCCGAGATCCGGGCGGTGCTCGGGCTCGCGCAGGACGCGGCGACCCCGGCGGAGCTGATGCAGGCGATCCTGAAGGCGCCGGTGGACCTGCTCTGGTTCGGCGGCATCGGCACCTATATCCGCGCCACCGCTGAATCCGACGAGGAGGCCGGCGACCGGGCCACCGACGCGGTGCGCATCACCGGGGCGATGGTCCGGGCCAAGGTCATCGGCGAGGGCGCCAATCTGGGGGCGACCCAGCGCGGGCGCATCGAGGCGGCCCGCAACGGGGTGCGCCTCAACACCGACGCCATCGACAACTCCGCCGGGGTGAACACCTCCGACGTGGAGGTGAACATCAAGATCGCCCTGATGACCCCGGAGCGCGACGGCCGCCTCGACGGGCAAGCCCGCAGCGCCCTCCTGGTGGCGATGACCGACGAGGTCGCCGCCCTGGTGCTGCGCAACAACCAGCTCCAGACCCTGGCGCTCTCGCTGGCCCAGCACCGGGGCCTGCCCGAGACGGGCTTCGCCATGCGGACGATGCAGGCCCTTGAGGCGGAAGGGCGCCTCGACCGCGGCGTGGAGCTGCTGCCGGACGATGCCGCCATCGCGGAGCGGATGCGCAAGGGGGAGGGGCTGACCCGGCCCGAATATGCGGTGCTCCTCGCCTACGCCAAGCTCGCCCTCTACGACGCGCTCCTAGCGAGCCCGGCCCCGAACGACCCCTATTTCGACCGGGAGCTGCAGCGCTACTTCCCCGCGGCGCTCCGCCAGCACTTCCCCGACGCGGTCAACGGCCACCGCCTGCGCCGGGAAATCATCAGCACCGCCCTCTCCAACATCATCGTCAACCGTGGCGGGCCCTCCCTCGTCACCCGCCTCGTGGAGGAGACCGGCGCCGATGCGAGCGCCATCGCCAAGGCCTACGCTATCACCCGCGACGCCTACGGCCTGATGGAGCTGAACCTCGCCATCGACGGGCTGGCCGGCGCCATCGGCGGTCAGGCGCAGATCGCCCTCTACGCCGAGGTGCAGGACCTGCTCGTGGGCCGGATCGTCTGGTTCCTGCGCAACCTCGACCTCTCGGGCAGCGTCGCGCCCCTCGTGGCCCGCTACCGCGAGGGCATCAGCGCCCTGCAGACGGCCCTGCCGGAGGTGATGGGGGAGGCGGTGAACGGGCGGCGCGCCGCGCGCGAGACCGAACTCGTCGGGTTCGGCATGGCCGAGGCGCCGGCCCGGCGCCTCGCGGCGCTCACCGCCCTGACCTCGGCCCCCGACATCGTGCGGATCGCCGAGACCGGCGGCGGCGCGATCCCCGAGATCGCCGCGACCCACTTCGCCCTGGACCGGGCCCTCCGGCTCTCGGACCTCGCGGCGGCGGCCCGGGAGGTCGCCACCGGCGACACCTACGACCGCATCGCCCTGGAGCGGGCCGTCTCCACCATCGCCACTGCGCATCGCCAGCTCACCGCCGAGGTCGTCGGCACGGTGGGCGCCGGCCCCGAGGCGGTGGCGGCCTGGAGCCGGAGCCGCGGCGCCGCCCTCGACCATGCCCGCGCCACCCTGGCGGCCGTGACGGCCTCGGGGCTCACGGTCTCCAAGGCGACGGTGGCGGCGAGCCTGCTGGCCGATCTGGCGCGTCCCAAGGGCGCTGCGCCCCAGGGCTGATCCCGGGGAGGTCGGCGCGGGCCTAGCGGGCGAGGACGCGGGCCGCATCCTTCGTGGTCCCGACCGCGCGGGAGACCTGGCCGATCGAGTGGCCGATCGCCTGGATGTTCTGCGAGATCGCCGCGACCGCGCTCGCAGCGTGCTGCATGTTGCCCGACATGTCCTGGGTGACGACGCTCTGCTCCTCCACCGCCGCCGCCGTGCTGATGGCGTATTCGCGCATCTGCGCCACCGAGGCCTGGATGGTCTGGAGCGAGTCGCCCACCTGCCGGGAGACCGCCTGCACGTTGTCGATCTCGCCGGTGATCTGCTCGGTGGCCCGCGCCGCCTGGTTGGCGAGGTTCTTCACCTCCTGAGCCACCACCGCGAAGCCGCGGCCCGCCTCGCCAGCCCGGGCCGACTCGATCGTCGCGTTGAGCGCCAGCAGGTTGATCTGGCCGGCGATGGTCTGGATCAGGCCGACGATGCCGCTCATCGCGCCCGCGGCCTGGGTGAGCTTCTGGGTCGCCTCGGCGGCGGCCACCACCTGGCCCTGCGCCGCCTCGGTGGCGATCCGCGAATGGGCCATGCTCTGCGAGATCTCGGCGACGGAGGCGGCGAGTTCCTCGGAGGCCGCCGCCATGGTCTGGACGTTGCTGGCGGTGGTGCTGGCCGCGGCGTCGGCGTCCCGCGTCTGCGTGTTGGAAAGGAGCACCGCCCCGTCGATCTCGCCGAAGTTCTGGGCGATCAGCCGGCGCAGGTTCTCGAGGAGCGTCACCTGCGCGGTGATGTCGGTGGCGAACTTGACGACCTTGTAGGGCCGTCCGCCGGCATCGAGGATCGGGTTGTAGGAGGCCTCGATCCAGACCTCGCGCCCGCCCTTGGCGACGCGCTTGTACTGGGCGGCCTGGTAGGTGCCCTCGCGCAGCCGGTCCCAGAACTCGGCATAGGCGGCGCCGTCGCGCTCCGCGGGTTCCACGAACATCCGGTGATGCCGGCCGACGATCTCCGGCAGGGTGTAGCCGACGGCGGCGAGGAAGTTCGCGTTGGCGTCGAGCACGGTGCCGTCGAGGGAAAAGGAGATCACCGCCTGGGCCTTGTGCAGGGCGGCGAGCTGGCCCTGCACGTCGGCGTCCTGCATCTTCTGACGCGTGACGTCGGTGGCGAACTTCACCACCTTGTAGGGCTTGCCGGCCCCGTCGAGGATCGGGTTGTAGGAGGCCTCGATCCAGACCTCGCGCCCGCCCTTGGCGATGCGCTTGTACTGGGCGGCCTCGTATTCGCCCCGGCGCAGCTTGGCCCAGAAGGCGGCGTAGGCGGGGCTGTCGCGCTCGGCGGGGGCGACGAAGAGGCTGTGCGGCTGTCCGCGGATCTCGGCCAGGTCGTAGCCGATGACGGCGAGGAAGTTCGGATTGGCGGTGATCACCGTCCCATCGAGGTTGAACTCGATGATGCCCTGCGACTTGTCGAGGGCCGCCAGTTTCGCGGCCGTCTCGGCGGCCGTCCTCGTCTTCATACCCAGCATCGTACGCCCCAGAGTCAGAACCCCGGAAGGGCTCAGGTCGCAGTTCTCGGTCATCGCGCCGGATGAGTCCGCTGCTGCGCACAGAAACTCCGACACAAAAATTAAAGATCAGAAAATTCGTGCGCTCCCACAACCGATTGGGCAACCATTCGTGCTTCGCGTGACCCGCCTTGTCCGGGCAAAAGCTCAGGAACGCGCGCTTCATCTTGTCGAGCACCCGTCGTTGCCGCATCGGACGTCGGCGACCACTTCGGAATCCTTGGAGCACGCGCCCCCGGTGCTGCCTGCGTCCCGGAGGCGACAGCGCCCGCGGTTTGTCCCACCGGCGCGGCGATAATGCGCCCCGGCCGCGGCGAGGCGTGTTGGAACTCGCGGGCGGTTGGTGTATGAGCCTGCCCCAAGTGCAGTTTCTGCGCCGATTCGAGGCCGTCTGATGGACGTCCCGCCCGGGGGAGATCCCGGGTCCGGGACGTTTTGCAGTTCGCGTCGCGGGGCTCCGGGCGGGTCTCAGGGTCGGCGCCGCCCAACAAACATCGTTTCAGAGGATTGAAACCGTTGCAGGTACTCGTTCGCGACAACAACGTCGACCAAGCCCTCCGCGTCCTGAAGAAGAAGATGCAGCGCGAGGGCATCTTCCGCGAGATGAAGCAGCGCAAGGCCTACGAGAAGCCTTCCGTCCGCAAGGCTCGTGAGAAGGCCGAGGCCGTGCGCCGCGCCCGCAAGCAGGCCCGCAAGACCGCGATCCGCGAGGGCCTGATCGCCGCGCCGAAGCCGAAGCCCCGTTTCGGCGCCGGTGCGCCGCGTCGTCCGGGCGGTTCGCCGTTCGCGCCGACCGCTCCGACCGTGCTGCCGCCCGCCGGCAACGCCTGAGGCGCGACACGGCCCGCGACGGCCGCGGTGCGCATTGCACCGGCCGTCGCCTGTCATGGACATACGGAAAAGCCCGGTCGCCTTGCGGCCGGGCTTTTCCGCGTTGGGGCGAGACCCTCAGGCGGCCCGGGCCGCCACCGTCGCGTGCTCGGCCTGGACCAGCACGTCGAGGGCGCGCCAGGGCTTCGGCATGTAGACCGCCTGGGCCGGCAGGGCCTCGACGCCGCGGGCATCGCCGCCGGAGGTGAGGACGACGCGGACATCCGGCCAGCGCCGCCCGACGGCGCTGGCCAGGGCGATCCCGTCCATGCCGGCGCCCAGCCGCACGTCGGCGAAGAGCAGGGCGACGTTGCCGCCGGCGCGCTCCAGCACCGAGATCGCGGCCTCGGCCGTGTCGCAGGCGATGACGTCGAGGTCGCTTTCCTCCAGGACCGCCGTCGCGAGGTTGCGGACATCGGCGTCGTCCTCGACCACGAGGGCGATCGGGCAGGGGGCGTGTGAGCGGTCCATGAAGTCTCCTCGTCGGGCGTTTGGGTGGCGAACGCGCGGAATGCAGGGCGGGACGCGGTACGCGGGCGGCACGGAGCCGCCGTCCGCGTCCCAGCCTTGTCCAATCGAATGACTGATTCTCGTCGGGTGATGCTGCGCCGCCACGGTGCGGGGGGCAAGAGTCCGAATCCATGTTCCGGCCATGCGGTTCCCGCATCGATGATCGCGTTCGCCGCCGCATTCCCGCCGGGCTCGCATGGTGAATGGGCTGCGGGCCGCCATCGACCGGGCAGGGCCCGGGCCCGACGGTGCGCCTCTTGCATCACGGGTTTTGCAGGAGGCCGGGCCCGTGGCGCGCGTTAACCATTCGTTTACTACGTTAGCGTGAATATCATGGTCGTGCGGATCGCACAGGTTGTATAAGGCGGACGCTGCCCGAGGGCGGCGACCGGGTCGGTCGAATCGTCGAGATCAGGGGGTGTTCGTCCGTCATGTGCCGCTTTCTCGCCTATTCCGGTGAGCCGGTCTTCCTGACCGACCTCGTCTGCGCACCGACGCACTCGCTGGTCCACCAGTCGCTCCACGCGGCCGAGGCGAAGACGGAAACCAACGGCGACGGCTTCGGCATCGGTTGGTACGGCGAGCGGGTCGATCCGGGCCTGTACCGCGACGTCTGCCCGGCCTGGTCGGACGAGAACCTGGTCAACCTCTGCCAGCAGGTGCGGGCGCGGATGTTCTTCGCCCACGTGCGGGCCTCCACGGGCACCGCCACCACCCGGGCGAACTGCCACCCCTTCACCCATGGCCGCCACCTCTTCATGCACAACGGCCAGATCGGCGGCTATCACCGCATCAAGCGCCGCATCGAGGCGCTGATCCCCGACGCGCTCTACGACGACCGGCGCGGCACCACCGATTCCGAGGCGATCTTCCTGCTGGCCCTGGGCAACGGCCTCGCCGAGGACCCGATCGGCGCCATGCACAAGACCCTGGCCACGGTGCGCGAGCTGATGCGGGCGGCCGAGGCGACCGAGCCCCTGCGCTTCACCGCCGTCGTCACCGACGGCGACACCCTCACGGCCTTCCGCTGGGCCTGCGACAGCAGCCCGCCCAGCCTGTACTACCGCCAGACCGAGACCGGCCTCGTCGTCGTCTCCGAGCCGATCGACGGCTGCCGCGACGGCTGGAAGGTCGTCCCCAAGGGCGGCACGCTCCAGGCCCGCCGCGGCGGCCCGGTGATCGTCACCGGCCCCGAGGCCGTGGCCGCGCGCATCGCCGCCTGAACGGCTCGTCGGACACGCCGCCTCCGGGAGCACCTCGGTCAGACATCAGCGACAGGTCATCCGCGACTCCCGGACGCGACACGTGCACGACGCATTGGCGAGGACCAATCGTGGTGCCTTCCAAGTGGCGCCCCGCGCCGTGCTTCGGTCCGGCTGCGGCGTCTTTGTCGGAGCGCATAGGGGGGCGATGAGCCGGAGACTGCCGGGATCATGCCACAACATCGCCTGTCTGAATGGGAGCGCGGGCGGCTCTTCCCAAGCAAGCAACCTGATCGACAGATTGCATCCTGCGTTCCGGGTTGCTGGATGCTTTCTCAACCCCGTCAATTTGTTCGCCCGGGACTTTGGGTAGCTCGCGGGCTATACAAATTAAGACTTAACATTATAAAATTTGTGGTCATCACTGTCCCGCACAAAATAATATCTCTGTAGGATACTATTTGGTGCTCCAGCACATTATGTGTTGCTCGTGTTAAAATTATGGGATAGGTTATTTGTTATTTTTTAGATAGACTGTTTTGTTTATCTCTAGACGGCTTAAATTTGTGCTTTGCACCTGGAGAGCCTCGCCCTTCTGCGTCAGATGATTTTGAATGGATGCAAAGGAATAGGATGTCGCAATGGTTGCCCAGGTTCATTCTAATCCCGATGTCTTCATTGCAGATGCACTGCTGCGGCACATCCGTGATTTTATAGCGCGTTGCGTGAATGAGCTCGGTGAAGATCAGGTTTTTGTTCTTATTTATTTCGCGGGCAGACGTGAGCTGAATCGCGAAATGAGCGACTTGATGAGCAGAGTTGCGGGAAAAATATCTGTTGAGGATTATGTACAGATCTGGGAATACTTGTACAAATTATCTGGTAGGTGTCTCCCGGACAAATTTGAGATCATCGCGACTCCGCGTGACGGATACAAATATCAGTATGCGTTCAATATTGGCGAGCATGAAATAAAAATCAATCTGGACAACTTTGATACTGAGAGAAAAAAATTTCCTATCAAGCTTGACTATGATGGGTATGAGATCGTCGAGGCTTGATTGGATTTGATGGAGGTGGTCGAGCGCGAGTCCGAGGCGGTCGGCTGGAAATGCGACCCTCATCCTTCTGCGTCCGCCGGAGCCGATGACCTCGTGGCGCGAGCCCCTCTGCGGCATCGTGTTCAGCGCATCATAAGCGCAACGCAGTCGCTGGGCCTCACCGGCGCTGACCATAATCGTCCGTGGCGGCGCGAGACGCGCTTCGATTGCAGCGGATTTCGGAGATCCCGAAAATTGGTCGCGCCGAGAGAGCGGCGTAAAAGGACAGCGGTTGCCTGAGCTCGCCTCTGGACGCCCTGGGGACCACTTGGGAAACCGACCTTCGCGCGCAGCCTGTTCTGAAGGACGCAGCGGCAAAAACGCAGAGGATCGGCCGTCGCCCCAGCCCTCCCGGATAAGGGTTGCGGCCTGCGTGCGAAGGGCGGACAACCCCGCTCGATTGCCATGCGGGAGACGCCGATGACGTATCCGAACGTGACGCTGCACATCGCCGGGGCCTGGACCGACGGGGCCGGCGCGGAGACCCTGCCGGTGCTGAACCCGGCCACCGGCGAAACCCTCGGCACCCTGGCGGTGGCGACGCGGGCCGATCTCGACCGGGCGCTGGCGGCGGCCGAACGGGGCTTCGCCGCCTGGCGGAAGGTCTCGGCCTACGAGCGCGCCAAGGTGCTGCGCCGGGCCGCCGACCTCCTGCGGACGCGTGTGAAGGACATCGCCCGCCTCATGACCCTGGAGCAGGGCAAGCCCCTGGCCGAGGCGCGGGTGGAGATCCTGGCGGGGGCCGACGTCACCGACTGGTTCGCGGAGGAGGGCCGCCGCGCCTACGGCCGGATCATCCCGGCCCGCGCCGACGGCGTCGTGCAGATGGTTCTGCGCGAGCCGGTCGGCCCGGTGGCGGCGTTCACGCCCTGGAACTTCCCCATCAACCAGGCGGTGCGCAAGGTGGCGGCCGCCCTCTGCGCCGGCTGCTCGGTGATCCTGAAGGGACCCGAGGACACCCCGGCGAGCTGCGCGGCGATGATCCGGGCCTTCCTCGACGCCGGCGTCCCGGGCGACGTGCTCTCCCTGGTCTACGGCGATCCGGCCGCGATCTCCGGCTACCTCATCCCGCACCCCGTCATCGCCAAGATGTCGTTCACGGGCTCGACCCCGGTGGGCAAGGAGCTCGCCGCGCTGGCGGGCCGGCACATGAAGCGGGCGACGATGGAACTCGGCGGCCACGCGCCCGCGATCGTGTTCGGGGATGCCGACGTCGAGACCGCCGTGGCGGTGCTCGGAGCCAACAAGTTCCGCAATGCCGGCCAGGTCTGCGTCGCCCCGACCCGGATGCTGGTGCACGAGTCCGTCTACGACCGGTTCCGCGATGGCTTCGTGGCCTTCGCCGAGGGGCGCAAGGTCGGCGACGGGCTCGACCCCGAGACCACCATGGGTCCGCTCATCCACGCCCGGCGCCTGGAGGCGATGGAGAGCCTCTGCGCCGACGCGGTGGCGCAGGGCGCCGAGCTGCGCACCGGCGGCCAGCGCATCGGCAACCGCGGCAACTTCTTCGCGCCGACGGTGCTCTGCGACGTGCCGGCCACCGCCCGCATCATGAACGAGGAGCCCTTCGGCCCGGTGGCGCTGATCCAGCGCTTCTCCGACGACGCGGATGCCTATGCCGAGGCCAACCGGCTCCCCTACGGCCTGGCCGCCTACGCCTATACCCGCTCGGCCTCCCGCGCTGTCGAGGTCGCGGCACGGGTCCAGAGCGGCATGGTGGGCATCAACCACCACGGCCTCGCCTTCCCCGAGACGCCCTTCGGCGGCGTCAAGGATTCCGGCTACGGCAGCGAGGGCGGCTCGGAGGCCCTGGAGGCCTACCTGACCACGAAGTTCGTCAGCCAGGCGAGCGTAGGGGTGTAGGGCCGTCGCGTATCTCGGATCATCCCTCCCCCCTCTGCGGGGGAGGGTGCCTGCGGAGCAGGCGGGAGAGGGGTCGACCTCTCCGGAAACAGCGCTCCCCTCTCCCGACCCGCTTCGCGGGCCACCCTCTCCCGCAGGGGGGAGAGGGATCCCGCGGCGACCGTCCCGTCAATAATGCGGTGGCGGCGGCTCCGGGGCGCCGGAGGCCGGGCGGTGGGAGGCCTGCTCCACCTCTTCCACGAGCTTGGCCATCTGCCGGGTGAGGGCGTCGATCTGGTGCCACTGGGCCGTGATCGTGGCGTTGAGGTCGTCGATCACCACGTCCTGCTCGGTGAGGCGCATCTCCAGGGCGTCGATGCGGGCGGAGAGATCGGTCATCGCGGCGTCTCGGAGATCAGGGGCTCGGATATCCGGGGCTCGGACATCCGGGGCTCGGACATCAACGTCTCGGGCGCGTGGTCGGGCCGCTCCACCAGGGCGGGGCCGAGGGCGATCCGGCCGTCGAACACGAAGCAGTCGCCCGTCCAGCGGTTCTCGGCCTCCGGCACCGTCTCCAGGTAGCGCAGGATGCCGCCTTCGAGGTGGCGCACGTCGGGAAAGCCCTTCGCGCGCATGTAGGCCCCGGCCTTCTCGCAGCGGATGCCGCCGGTGCAGAACATCGCCACGCGGGGATGCGCCGATGGATCGAGGCCGTCGACATAGGCGCGGAAGGCGCTGAACCGGGTGATGCCCGGATCGACCGCGCCGGGGAAGCTGCCCAGCGCCACCTCGAAGGCGTTGCGGGTGTCGATCAGGAGCAGGCCGGGCGTGTCGAGAAGGGCGTTCCAGGCCTCCGGCGCCACGGGGGTGCCGGCGCCCGTGGCCGCGTCGGTGGCGCCGTCGTCGAAGGTGACGATCTCGCGCTTCAGCCGGACCTTGAGCTGCCGGAACGGCGGCGCTTCGGCCTGCGAGCGCTTGACGTCGAGGCCGGCGAGGCGGCCGCCGAAGAGCGGGCCTTCGCGCAGCGCGGCGAGGAAGGCGTCGATGGCCGCGTCCGGGCCCGCCACCGTGCCGTTCAGGCCCTCCGGCGCCAGCAGCAGGGTGCCGGTGATCCCGAGTTCCGTGCACAGGGCCTGGAGCGGCGCCTGCAGGGCGGCGACGTCCGGCAGGGCGACGAACTGGTAGAGGGCGGCGACGGTCAGCGGCATCGGGGGTGATCGGCGGGGCAAGGGACTGGATTCGGGGTTCAGGGGAGGGGGCTCACGGGGCGGCGGGCTCCACCCGGCGCAGAACGAAGGTGGTGCCGACCTCCGGGTCGCGGCGCCAGCGCCCGTCCCCGGTGGCGACCAGGTTCACTATGTGGCCGCGGCGGGCGTTGAGGGTGAGGTGCCCGTTGGCGAAGCGCCAGGAGACCGGATCGAACACCGTCAGGCCGCCGTCGCGGCAATGGTCGAGGATGCGCACCGGCGCCGGCGCGGTGCCGGGCGTCAGCTCGATGCGGCAAACGTCCTGTTCGCGGTAGCGGTCGAGGGCGTAGGTGCCGGGGGCCGGGGCGTCGCCCGCCGGCGCGGCCTCGGGCGCCGGGGCGCTGCGCGCGTCCGGGGCGGCAGAGCCGGCACCGGCAGAGCCGGCACCGGCGTAGCCGGCGCCGGGGCTGGTGGGCACCGCGTCGGTCGGCGGCACCATCGCGACGATCTGGAGCGGCACCAGGCTGAAATGCTCGTCGCCCGCGGCGGCCACGAGGCTGCGGGCATCGACCCGGGCGCTGAACTGCAGCACCGGCCGGACGTCCTTGTCGACCAGGCGCAGGTTGCCGTCGGTGAAGAGCCAGCCGGCGACGCCGTTGAGGATCGGCAGGGCCCGCCGGCACCCGGCCGGGAAGGACAGACGCCGGCCTGCCGGACCGCTCGCGCCCGCCAGGGTCAGGACGCAGCGCCGGGTGCTGCCGTCCCGCGACAGGTCCCAGGTGCCCGGCACCCCGGCGATGTCGCGGGGCAGGGTTTCGATGAAGGGCACTTCGGGCGCGGCGGGGGCCGGCGCGGCGCTCGATGCGGGTGCCTCCTGGGGCGGGGCGGTCTCCTGCGCCAGGGCCGGTGTCGCCAGCGCCAGGGCGAGAGCGGCGATGCGGTGGGTGCGGCTCATGGCTCGGCCGATCATGCTTGGGTCGATCGTGCCTGGGCCGTCCAGGGCGCCTCCGGCACCGGGGTGAGGGGGCCGCGTCCGTCGAACCAGGCGACGAGGTTGTCCACCACGAGCCGGCCCATGGCCGCCCGGGTCTCCACCGAGGCCGAGCCCACATGGGGCAGGAGCACCACGTGGTCCATGGCCACGAGCTCGGGGGGCACGTGCGGCTCGCGGGCGAAGACGTCGAGGCCGGCCCCCAGGATGGTGCCGGCCTGGAGGGCCCCGATCAGAGCCGCCTCGTCGATGAGGCTGCCGCGGGCGACGTTCACGAGGAGGCCCTGCGGCCCCAGCGCTTCCAGCACCGCCGCATCGACGATCCCGTTGGTCTCCGGCCCGCCGGGCGCCACCACCATCAGAACGTCGGAGGCCTCGGCGAGGCCCCGCAGGGTGGGGTGGTAGGCGTAAGCGACGTCCGCCTGCGGCCGGCGTCCGTGGTAGGCGATGGCGACGCCGAAGCCCTCCAGGCGCCGGGCGATGGCTCGACCGATCCGCCCGAGGCCGAGGATGCCCACGGTGCGCCCGCGCAGGGTCGAGGTCAGCGGATAGGTCCGCTGCGGCCAGTGCCCGGCGCGCAGGTGGCGCTCGGCCTGGGGGATCTGGCGCACGGTGGCCAGGAGCAGGCCCAGCGCGAGGTCGGCCACCTCGTCGGTGAGGACGTCCGGGGTGTTCGTCACGACGACGCCCTGGGCGGCCGCCGCCGCCGTGTCGATGGTGTCGTAGCCGACGCCGAAGCTCGCCACGATCTCGAGGCCGGGCAGGCGCGCCAGCAGGGCTTGGTCCACCGGCGCCTGGGCCCCCGTGGCGAGACCGCGGATGCGCGGGCCGGTCTCGGCCAGGAAGGCTTGCGGATCGGGGACGGTGTCGAGCCGGTGCAGGGTGAAGCGCTCGGCGACGGCATCCATGACGTCGGGATGCATCGCCTTGAGCATCAGGATGTCGATGGGCGGCATGGGGGGCTCGGCGACGATCGGGATCCGGTCGAAGCCTGGGCGGCTCCGCGCCGACAGCTTTAGGCCGCGGGTCCGGACCGGTCCAGTGACCTTCGGCGGCCCGCGCGCCGCCCCATGCGGGCGCCTCCGGGCTGCCATCCGCCGGGCGCAGCCGGGCCCCCACTTTCGCTGCACGCCTTGGAACACTACTAAAGGGAGACCGACCTCCGTTTCCCGACGAACAACCAGAACAGCCACGCCATGACCGCGCCGCGCACCCTCTACGACAAGATCTGGGACGACCACGTCGTCGATGTCGAGCCCGACGGCTCCACGCTCCTCTACATCGACCGCCACCTCGTCCACGAGGTCACCAGCCCCCAGGCCTTCGAGGGCCTGCGCGTGGCCGGGCGCCGGGTGCGCCACCCCGAGAAGACCCTCGCGGTGGTCGATCACAACGTGCAGACCTCCGACCGCCGCTTCGGCATCGAGGATCCGGAGAGCCGCATCCAGCTCGAGGCGCTGGCCGAGAACGTGCGCGACTTCGGCATCGAGTTCTACGACGCGCTGGATCGCCGCCAGGGCATCGTCCACGTGATCGGGCCGGAGCAGGGCTTCACCCTGCCGGGCCAGACCATCGTCTGCGGCGACAGCCACACCTCGACCCACGGCGCCTTCGGGGCGCTCGCCCACGGCATCGGCACCTCGGAGGTGGAGCACGTGCTCGCCACCCAGACGCTGCTGCAGAAGAAGGCGAAGAACATGCGCGTCAGCGTCGACGGCACCCTGCCGCCGGGCGTGACGGCCAAGGACATCATCCTGGCGATCATCGGCGAGATCGGCACCGCCGGCGGCACCGGCTACGTCATCGAGTATGCCGGCTCGGCCATCCGCGCCCTCTCGATGGAGGGCCGGATGACCATCTGCAACATGTCGATCGAGGGCGGCGCCCGCGCCGGCCTGGTGGCGCCGGACGCCACCACCTACGCCTATGTCGAGGGCCGGCCGAAGGCGCCCCAGGGCGAGGCCTTCGCCCGCGCCAGGGCCTACTGGGAGAGCCTCGTCACCGACGAAGGCGCCCATTTCGACCGCGAGGTGCGCCTGGACGCCGCCAACCTGCCGCCCATCGTCAGCTGGGGCACCAGCCCCGAGGACGTGGTCTCGATCTCCGGCGCCGTGCCCGATCCGTCGCGGATCGCGGACGAGAACAAGCGCCAGTCGAAGGAGCAGGCCCTGAGCTACATGGGCCTGACCCCCGGCACCAAGATCACCGACATCACCCTCGACCGGGTCTTCATCGGCTCCTGCACCAACGGCCGCATCGAGGACCTGCGGGCGGTGGCCCAGATGGTGGAGGGCCGGAAGGTCCACGCCAACGTCTCCGCCATGGTGGTGCCGGGCTCCGGCCTGGTGAAGCAGCAGGCCGAGGCGGAGGGCCTCGACCGCATCCTCAAGGCGGCCGGCTTCGACTGGCGCGAGCCGGGCTGCTCCATGTGCCTCGGCATGAACGCCGACCGCCTGAGCCCGAACGAACGCTGCGCCTCGACCTCGAACCGCAACTTCGAGGGCCGCCAGGGCCACCGCGGCCGCACCCACCTCGTCTCCCCCGCCATGGCGGCGGCGGCGGCCGTGGCCGGCCGCTTCGTCGACATCCGCGAGTGGCGCCGCGAGGCCTGAACCACAATCGACGGGCCGGCCGAAAAATCCGCTGCGATCCGGATTGACGACCGGCCCCGCCCCGCCTAAACGAAACCCGCGTCGGCGCCGCAAGCGGCCCGGCGAGCCCAGGTGGCGGAATTGGTAGACGCGCTGGTTTCAGGTACCAGTCTTGCAAGAGGTGAAGGTTCGAGTCCTTTCCTGGGCACCACATGATTTCTAACGCACTGAAATCATGATATTTTCTGCGGTTCCTCCTGCGCCATGTCGACCGGTGCGGGAGAGATGGAAGCCTGACGAGCCAAGCGTGCCTTGTCCGCGGTTCGTGTCTCGGTCGCATTCTCCCGATATCCTGGCACCCATTCGTATCGAGCCTTGAGCCTTGAGCCGCGTTCCGTGCGCCGCCGTCGGCATGGGCGTGACCGTGATGGGCATCCGCGGGTGCTCCAGACCCGCCCCGATATCGCGGACTGCGTCGAGGCCCGTCGCTTCGTGATCCCGGATACGGCTTCGTGGGACGCGGCGCTGAGGAGATGCATTCGGCAGACCCGGCTGTGACGCCACTTCACGCGCCCGATCCCTGCTCAGCCCCGCCGGCACCCGCCGCGTGGGGTTTTTTCGGATCTGAGCCCAGGTTTCCCCCCCGAGAAGCGCCATCCCGAGAAGCCCCATCCCGAGAGGCCCGCATGTTCGCGCAGAACGCTTGTCCCTTCGGCCTCCGCCGCAGCACCTCCCGGGCGCGATGGACTGGGTTCTCGCAGCGATCCCGGTCGCCCGGCCCGAGATGACCAGTGCCCCCTCTGGATGTCGTCCGTCCAATCAGACACGTTCCGCGTCAGCCCAGCGGTTGAGAGCCCAAGCTCGTGCCCCCGGTCATGCAGAAGGCCTTCGCCCCGATGCGCGACCGCCAGGGATCCCTGACCGCCAGGAATACCTGACCGCCAGGAATACCGGCCTCGTCTGCGCACCGATGAGCCGATCGACCGTTGCGAACGCCCTCAAGTCGCGATCCCCTCATACGCGTTCATGGCCGATTCTTCCCTTTGCGTTCGAATTTCTCCTGATCGCAGGCGAGGTCTCGGCGAATCCCAGCGGCCGTCATGGATGGCGGGGCGTCTGCGTGTTCAGCCACATCGCTCAGGCCGCCTTCACCAGGGTGCGCCGCAGCCTGCTTCGTCGCCTCATGATCGCTCACCGCGCATCCGACAGTGCTGGGGTGCAGCGGGAATCCCATGCGCCGCCCAAGGCCGGGCTGGCCCCGTGGCGATCTCCACGCGGTCGATCCGCCCGACGAAGACGCCGTCGTCCCTGGCCGCGTCGTCGCGCCGCGTCGCGGCGATCAGGCCACGTCCGGCTCCCGGTGATCGCCATGGCTACGGCTTCTTCCACAGCACGGCAGCATTCCCGTCGGTTCTCCCGGCAGAATCGCACGTGTCGGTCCCATCCATCATGGGACCGACACGCGGCGGGCTCTGATGCTATTGTCTGAGTCCGAGCTGAAACCGGAAACGGAAGTTTCACCTCGGGCTCGAAAAAGTGTTGCCGGTTGAAGGACTTGAACCTTCGGCCTGCCGCTTATCAGACGGTTGCCTGGTCCGCCATCATTCGGTGAAGATGCGATACCCTGAACAGCGGGCCCATCTGTGCTCGCCATCGGCGTCCCTGCGCTCCTCCTCGAAGACACTGAAGCCGAATCAAGCCGTGCGAATGCTGGCACGGCCGGTGCGGCGCCATCCGTCCATATTGAAGCCTTGCTTGGGTATGTCGGGATTCTTCTGAAAGAGGTTATCTCCGTCAGATGATTACGGTCATAGAAACCCGACACTCTGGACCAGATCAGGGTAGTGTTCGACTCGGGACTCATGATCAGAAGCTGACGGTAGCGGCGATGCAGACGGCAGTCAGGTAGTTGATAGCCGACCGGTCCTATCGTGTGGCGATGCGGCGGAAGTCCTTGAGGCGCCCGAACATGCGCTCGATGGCGTTGCGTTCCTTGCACAGGACGGGAGAGAAACACGGCTTCCATCGCCGGTTGGACTTGGGCGGGATGTTGGGCGCCGCCCCCGTCACTTCGATCTGTCGATGGATGGCGTCGCTGTCGTAGCCCTTGTCGGCCAACATGATCCGGCACGCCGACGCGCGCTCCAAAAGTTGCGCTCCTGCCTTGCAGTCGGCCACCTGTCCGCCCGTCAACAGGAAGGCGAGCGGTGATCCGCCCCCATTGAAGTGGTCCGCCCTTTGGTATGGCTTTTGAGCCTGGAGGACGGACGAGATGGCAAAGCACCCGAAACCTGAGGAGATCGTTGCCAAGTTGCG
>NZ_LMRM01000019.1:0-45204 GCF_001426045.1 Methylobacterium sp. Leaf94 | reverse complement strand
CGCCCTCGAGCGAGTCCCGCTTCGAGCCGGTGAGATCGCCCACCGTGCCCTGAACCTTGCCGCCGAGCTCCTTGGCGGCGCCCGTGATGCGATCCGTGTCGACCATGATGGTTGTCCTTGCTGTGTTCGTGGCTGGGGTTCGTCGCGCGGCGCGCGGCCGAAGCTAGGGTTTGGGGTTGGTCTTGTCCGACTTCGGGCGGGTCTTCGGGGGACCGTCGGACAGGGGGGATTCCTGCTGGGACCGACCCTCGGCCTCGACCTGCCGGTCGCCGATCAGCTTCCCGATGGCTTCCTTGACCGAGCCCTTAACCGCGTCGGTCGAAGCGGGGGCCGAACCGGGTGCGGAGGGCTTGGTGGGACGCATGGGATCCTCAGGGATGGGATGGACGGGGCCGCGGCGGGCCAACGGGCGGGAGGGACATCGCCGCGCAGGTCGCGGCCGTTCGCTGGACCCACAGATGGTCCCGGACGAACCCCCATCAATGATGCAGGCGTACCGGTAGACCGGGGTTATCTACCTGGATGCCGGCGTTCCAACCGGGTTGCGGCGAGCGCGACGGAGGCCGCGTTCCCCGACGAAGATCCCTGGGCCGCCACGCGTCCCCGGGCTCCAGGCCCCTTCCGGGTCGGCCCTCGTCCGTACGTGGTCCTGCGTGTCGACGCCGAGTGTCACTGGATCTCCCATGGCGCACCGCGCCGCTTTCCAAGTCCCGGTCGTAACAAGTGCGTGGGAAGGCAGTTCCGCGTCCGATCCGCGATTGCCTGGTATATCTGGATCATTGACGTGAATGTGATTGCCCAATCACAAGCCTCCAGCGGCTTCGGCTTCTCCAGCGCCGAGCACATCATCGTCTGTTCCAGACCCGAGGGCGATCATCCGTGCAGACAGATGTCAGAGTGCCGAAATCCTCTTCGGACGGTCAGGGATTGCCACGACCGATTCAGGATCTGATCGGCCGGCGATTGAACGAGATTGTTCCGTTCCCCGGTGACGTCGCGGCGGATTCCCGTCTCGGTCAGGTTCTGGTTCGGCTGCGAAGTGCCCTGTCCGCGGCGCAGGCGGACGGACAGGTGCCCGATCCGTTCCGGACCGACCTGATCGCCGCCGTTCCGCGGCTTCGCCGGTATGCCTTCTCCCAGTGCCAGAACGCCGCCGAGGCCGACGACCTCGTTCAGACCACCCTCCTGCGGGCCTGGGAGAACCGGGCCCGGTTCGAGCCGGGGACTAGGCTGATCGCCTGGCTGTTCACGATCCTGCGGAACGCCTTCCTCAATCAGCGCAAGCGGCTTCGCCGCGAGGTCGAGGACGTCGACGGTGCCTTCGCGGCGACCCTGCGCCTGGAGCCCGAGCAGGAGCATCGTGTCGGACTGATCGAGCTTCAGGCCGCCCTGAACGGCCTGACGGCCGAACACCGCGAGACGCTGCTCCTCGTGATGGTCGACGGATTGCTCTACGACGAGGCCGCGGTCGTCCTGGGATGTCAGACCGGCACCGTGAAGAGCCGCGTCAGCCGCGCCCGCGAACGCTTGGCCAAGGCCATGGGGGCGGCATGAGCGACTCGGACTCCTCCGCATCGCCGTTCGAACCCGACCGCGTCGGCGCGCGCGCCCAGGCGGCCATCGCCCGGCCCCTCGCCTTTCGACCCGGAGCGCCGGGTCCCGCCGTCTTCGCGAGGCGCGGCGGCTCATCGGCAGCATGCCTCATCCGCGGCCCGAGGACAGCAAGCAACAAAACTGCATCTGACCCGGTAAAATCCGAGCAAAATGATGCATCTGCACCATTGAGCACACCGATGGCGCGCATATCTCGACGGCATCGCCGACCGTCGACGTAATAACTGTCGCGTCCCAGATATTCGCAGCGTTGTGCCGGGCCTCATGAGTCCCCCGATCAGGTTCGGCATGGCCGCAGGGCCGGGCATCGCGCCACTCCGGGCGCAGGCCCGGCCCCAAGGTCCCGTCCGGGTTCGAGACCGCTTCCAACGCTTCGTGAAGGCCGTCTTGCGGCGATCATGGGACGAGCGATCATGGCAGAAGCACCGGAAGGTCGCATGGCCGATGCCGACAGGCCTCAGCGCATCCCGGACGACACCCCGCCCGCGATGCCGCCTCGTCCCGGAGGGCCGCATCGTCGGCCGCGGCCTGACGCGCGTGGCCGTCCAGGACCGGCTGCGCGGCTCGGAGGGAACCGGTGTCTGGATTTGTCCGAACCGGTGACGGGCTCTGTCCGCGGGACGTCCCGCAGGACCGGCTGACGAGACGGTCGGCCGGCGCTGATCTGTCTTCGATCGGGATCGGCCGGATGCGCGCCCGGTCTGATCTGAGCGGAGATACAATTCGTAACATATACCAGGCTATAGGTGCGCAACCGTCGTGACGGGGCGTGTGTTTATAGGCTACCGCAACAGAGGAGATGCGAATGCGACTGAAACTTGCTGGCGCAGCCGTTCTTGCACTGGGTACGATGGCCGCGACCGTCGGTGCCGCCGAGGCTCGTGACGGGTGTGGACCCGGGGGGCATCGCGGCTACTACGGATATTGCCGTCCGAACGTAATCTATCGCCCCATCCTGGCCCGCCCCATCGTCTACGGCTACCGCCGCGTCGGCTGGTATGGCCCGCGGTGGCACCGCTGGGGCGGCTACCGCCCCGTCGGATATCACCGGCCCTGGGGCTGGCACGGCGGCTACCGCCACGTGGGCTGGCATCACCGCTGGTAAGGCGCGGTCGGCGTGAGCTGGGCGCCCGGTTCGAACCGGGCGCCCTTTTCGTTCCCAAGGCCGGCGTCATCGGCATGCCCGATGGGACACGTGCCGCCGCGCTCCGCGGGGATGCGTGGGCCGCGGCCGGGTCGCCCATCGGAGCACCGTCGCCCTGGCCCGGACGGTGGCATCCGACGTCCGACCTGATGGAAAAGTCCAGGGTCCGTGCGCCTGCACTGCGGCCCAGACCTTGCAATGGTCTCCCCCATCGCTCGCCAAACGATGGAACGAGGCCCCGTGGCTCATCAGTCGATCTCGCGCAGAACCCTCCTGGGCGGCACCGCCGTTCTCGGCCTCTCGGCCCTGGCGTCGACGGGCGCCCGGGCGGCCGGGCCGATGACCGTCGGCGTCATCTATGTCGGCCCCAAGGACGATTACGGCTACAACCAGGCCCATGCGAAGGGCGCGGCGGCCCTGAAGGGGCTGCCCGGGGTCGAGGTGGTCGAGGAGGAGAACGTCCGCGAGACCAACGACGTCCAGAAGACCATGGAGAGCATGATCAACATGGACGGGGCGAGCCTGCTCCTGCCGACCTCCTTCGGGTACTTCGATCCCCACGTGCTGATCGAGGCCAAGAAGAACCCGACGGTGCAGTTCCGCCATTGCGGCGGCCTCTGGACCGAGGCGAACCCGAAGAACGCCGGCTCCTATTTCGGCTACATCGCGCAGGGCCAGTACCTGAACGGCATCGTGGCGGCGCACGCCACGAAGTCGAAGAAGCTCGGCTTCGTGGCGGCCAAGCCGATCCCCCAAGTCCTCAACAACATCAACGGCTTCCTGCTCGGCGCCCGCAGCGTCGACCCGTCGATCACCTGCCAGGTCATCTTCACCGGCGAGTGGTCGCTGGCGGTGAAGGAGGCGGAGGCCACCAACGCGCTGATCGATGGCGGCGCCGACGTCATCACCTGCCACGTCGACAGCCCGAAGGTGACGGTGGAGACCGCCGCCCGGCGCGGCGCCTACGTCTGCGGCTACCATGCCGACCAGTCGGCCCTCGCCAAGGACCGGTACCTCACCGGCGCCGAGTGGGACTGGGCCCCGATCTACAAGGGCTTCGTCGCCGACATGCAGGCGGGCAAGGCGCCCCCGAATTTCCTGCGCGGCGGTCTGGCGGACGGTTTCGTCCGGATGAGCCCCTACGGCCCTGCCGTCTCGGAGGCGGCGCGCAAGAACGCCGATGCGGTCAAGGCCGAGATGATGAAGGGCGGGTTCGCCATCATCCGGGGGCCGCTCAAGGACAACAAGGGCAACGCGATCGCCGAGGCCGGCAAGGGTTTTGCCGAGAACGCGCCCGAACTCGAGAGCACCGGCTACCTCGTCGAGGGCGTGAAGGGCTCGGCCTGAGGGACGCGTCCGTCACGCACGCCACCAGCGGGAGGAAGAGCCGTGGTTGCCGAGACTGCTCCGTCGGACATGGTCGTGGCAGGGGCGCGCCCCTCGGCCAGCCTGCCCCTGCGAGCTTGGGGCGCGCGCCGGGCGGAGGCGCTCGCCATCCCGCTCGGGGCGCTCGCCCTCGGCTTCGGCCTGTTCAGCCTGTTCCTCCTCAGCCTCGGCAAATCGCCGGCGGCCTTCCTCGACCTCGTCTACCGGGGCGGCTTCGGGTCCGCCTTCGCCCTGCAGAACAGCCTCCAGCGCGCCGCGCCCCTGCTGTTCGCGGCCCTCTGCGTGGCCCTGCCCGCCCGCCTCGGCCTCGTGGTCATCGGCGGCGAGGGCGCGATCGTGCTCGGCGGCCTCGCCGCGGCGGCGGTGGCCGCGCCCCTGTCGGGCGCAGCCTCCGGCCTCGGCATCGCCGCCATGGCGATGGCCGCCTTCCTGACCGGGGCGCTCTGGCTCGGGGCGGTGGGCGCCCTGCGGGCCTGGCGCGGCGTCAACGAGACCATCGCCAGCCTGCTGATGTCCTACATCGCCATCGCGCTCGCCAACCACCTGATCGAGGGCCTGCTGCGCGATCCCGGCAGCCTGAACAAGCCGTCGACCCGGACCATCGACGAGGCCTTCCGGGTCGGCCCGATGCCGGGCCTGGAGGTGCATTGGGGCCTCGGCGTCGGGGTTGTGGCCTGCCTCCTCGCCTGGCTCCTGACCGAGTGCACCACCCTGGGCTTCGCCGCCCGCATCGCCGGCGGCAACGTGCGCGCGGCCCAGATCCAGGGCCTGCCGGTCGGGCGTCTGATCGCCGGATTCACCGCCCTCGGGGGGGCGCTGGCGGCCCTGGCCGGATTCTTCGAGGTCGCGGCCGTCCACGGCAACGCCAACGCGTCGCTGATCGCCGGCTACGGCTATACCGGTATCCTCGTCGCGTTCCTGGCCCGCCAGAACCCCCTGGCGATCCCGCCCGTCGCCTTCCTGCTCGGCGGGATCGAGGCGTCGAGCGGCCTGATCCAGCGCCGCCTGCACCTGCCGGACGCCACCATCCTGCTGCTGGAGGGCCTGCTCTTCCTCCTCGTCCTCGTGGGCGAGACGCTGTACGGGCGCTTCAAGCCGTTCAGTCCGCATCTCTGGGGCGAGAAGCGCGCCGCCGCGGGCCAGGCCGCGCCATGAGTGACCTCGGCCATGAGTGACCTCGCATGAGCGACTTTGCATGAGCGACCTCGGCCTCTGGAACGTCCTCATCGCGGTGATCGGCGGGGCCATCCGGGTCTCGACGCCGTTCCTGTTCGTCAGCCTCGGCGAGACGATCACGGAGCGCTCGGGCCGGATCAATCTCGGCCTCGAGGGCACCCTCGTGTTCGGGGCGATGTCGGCCTACGCCACGGCGGTGCTGACCGGCTCGGCCTGGGCCGGCGTCGCGGTGGCGGGCGCGGCGGGGGGGCTGTTCGGCCTCGTCCATGGCTGGATCTGCCGGCTGCCGCGGGTCAACGACGTGGCGCTCGGCATCGCCCTGATGCTGTTCGGCTCGGGCCTCGCGTTCTTCTTCGGCAAGGCCTTCATCCAGCCCTCGGCGCCGCAGCTGCCGGCGATCCCCTTCGGCAACTGGTCCGACCTGCCCCAGATCCGCGCCGCCCTCCAGGTCAACGTTCTGTTCCTGATCGGGGCGGTGCTCAGCCTCGTCCTGTGGTGGGGGTTCCGCAACACCCGCACCGGCCTCGTGGTCCGCATCGTCGGCGACAGCGCCGAGGCGGCCCGGGCCATGGGCTACGACGTCGACCGTGTCCGGCTGCTGGCGACCGGAGCCGGCGGGGTGCTCGCCGGCATCGGGGGCGCCTACCTGTCGCTCTATTATCCGGGCTCGTGGAACGAGGGCATCTCCTCCGGGCAGGGCCTGATGGCCGTCGCCCTCGTGGTCTTCGCCCGCTGGAACCCCCTGGCCTGCTTCGGCGCGGCGCTGCTGTTCGGCGGGGCCGGGGCCCTCGGCCCGGCGCTCCAGTCGGTGGGGGTCTCGCAGGGCTACTACCTGTTCTACGCCGCGCCCTACGTCCTCACCCTCGGCGTCCTCATCGCCACCTCGTCACCGAACCACGCCCTGGCGGGAGCGCCGGGCGAACTCGGCCAAGCGAAGTAAACCTCAGCAATCAGGTATCTCCGATGAACGGACTTGGCGGCCTCAACAAATCCCCGAACGGCGTCGTGCTCGGGCTGGTGCAGCTGCAACTGCCGACCGTCGCCACGCCGGCGGACCTCGCCGCGCAGACGCAGCGCATCGTCGACATGGTCGGCAAGGCCCGGCGCAACCTCGCCACCATGGACCTCGTGGTCTTCCCCGAATACGCCCTCCACGGCCTGTCGATGGACACCAACCCCGACATCCTGTGCCGGATGGACGGACCGGAGGTCGCGGCCTTCGCGAAGGCCTGCCGCGACAACCGGATCTGGGGCTGTTTCTCCATCATGGAATTCAACCCGCACGGAAACCCGTACAACACCGGCATCATCATCGACGAGACCGGCGCGGTGAAGCTCTCCTACCGCAAGATGCACCCCTGGGTGCCCGTCGAGCCCTGGGAGCCCGGCGACATCGGCATCCCGGTCATCGAGGGGCCACGCGGGGCCAAGATCGCCCTCATCATCTGCCACGACGGGATGTTCCCCGAGATGGCCCGGGAATGCGCCTACAAGGGCGCCGAGATCATGGTCCGCACGGCCGGCTACACGGCGCCGATCCGCGAATCCTGGCGCTTCACCAACCAGTCGAACGCCTTCTGCAACCTGATGGTCACCGCCAACGTCTGCCTGTGCGGTTCGGACGGCTCGTTCGATTCCATGGGCGAGGGCATGATCGTCAACTTCGACGGTCAGATCATCGCCCACGGCACCACGGGGCGCGTCGACGAGATCATCACGGCGGAGGTCCGGCCCGACCTCGTGCGCGAGGCGCGCCTGCATTGGGGCGTCGAGAACAACATCTACCAGCTCGGACACCGCGGCTACACGGCCGTGAAGGGCGGCGCCGGGGACTGCCCCTACACCTACATGCAGGACCTCGCCGCCGGCCGCTACCGCCTGCCGTGGGAGGACGGGGTCAAGGTCGTCGACGGCACCTCCTGCGGGTTCGCCGCGCCCACCCGGTCCTACGGCGCCGGACAGACCCCGGACGCCCGGGAGGCGGCGGAATGAGCGCGGCGCCCCTCACCGTGCCGGCGACGCCCCTTACCGTGCCGGCGGCGCCCCTCGCCCCGACGGCGGTGGACGCGGCGCGCTACGCCGCCGCCGAGCCCTATCCCTGGCCCTTCGACGGGGCACTGAGGCCCGACAACACCGCCCTCGTCATCATCGACATGCAGATCGATTTCTGCGGTCCCGGCGGCTACGTCGACGCCATGGGCTACGATATCGGCCTGACCCGGGCGCCGATCGAGCCGATCGGCCGCCTGCTCGCGGCGGCCCGGCGCCTCGGCTACCCCGTCATCCACACCCGCGAGGGCCACCGCCCGGACCTGGCGGACCTGCCCGAGAACAAGCGCTGGCGCTCGCGCCGGATCGGAGCCGGCATCGGTGATCCCGGGCCCTGCGGGCGCGTGCTGGTGCGGGGCGAGCCGGGCTGGGAGATCATCCCCGAACTGGCGCCCATGCCCGGCGAGCCCGTCATCGACAAGCCCGGCAAGGGCTCGTTCTGCGCCACCGACCTGGCGCTGATCCTCGGGCGGCGCGGCATCCGCAACCTGATCCTCACGGGGATCACCACGGATGTCTGCGTCCACACCACGATGCGCGAGGCCAACGACCGCGGCTTCGAATGCGTGATCGTCTCCGACGCCTGCGCGGCCACCGACCGGGGCAACCACGAGGCCGCCCTCAGGATGGTGACGATGCAGGGCGGCGTCTTCGGCGCCGTGGCGACCTCCGAGGCCCTCCTGGTGGCGATGGGATGATCCGCGATGGTGCCCTTCCCGCAATCGGTTCGTAACGTGGTGCCCCGGGACGGAGACGCGGCAGCGGTGGTGCCCGAGGCCCCGCCGCCCGGTGCCATCGCGGTCGAGACCATCGGCATGTCGAAGCGCTTCGGCACCTTCGCGGCCCTCGACGACGTCTCGATGAAGATCGAGGCGGGCGGCTTCCACGCGCTGCTGGGCGAGAACGGCGCGGGCAAGTCGACCCTGGTGAAGTGCATCATGGGCTTCTACGCGCCGAGCGCGGGCAGCGTCCTGGTGGATGGCCGCGAGGTCGCGATCACCAATCCGAAGGGCGCCCAGGCCCGCGGCCTCGGCATGGTCTACCAGCACTTCACCCTGGTGCCGTCCCTGACGGGCCTCGAGAATCTCGTCATCGCCCGGCCCCGGGTGCCGGCGGTGATCGACTGGCGCGCCGAGCGTGCGGCGCTGGCCGCCTTCATGGAACGGATGCCGTTCCGGCTGAACCTCGAACGCCCGGTGGCCGAGCTCGCGGCCGGGGAAAAGCAGAAGCTCGAGATCATCAAGCAGCTCTTCCTCAAGGCCCGGTTCCTGATCCTCGACGAGCCGACCTCGGTGCTGACGCCGGCGGAGGCCGAGGAGGTGCTGGGCCTCCTGCGCGCCATGGCGGACCGGCGCGAGCTGACGGTGCTGATGATCAGCCACAAGTTCCGCGAGGTCGAGGCGTTCGCCCGCAGCGTCAGCGTCCTGCGCCGCGGCACGCTCGCGGGCGGCGGACGGGTCGGCGAACTCAGCCGGGACGACATGGCGGCGATGATGATGGGCGCCCGCCCGGTGCGCGCCGCCCCCAACCGCGTCGGTCGGCCTGACCCGGACCGGGTCGTCCTGCGCATCGCGGATCTGCGCGCCACCGATGCCTCCGGCCTGCGTCACCTCGCCGTCGACGCCCTCGCGGTGCAGGCCCGCGAGATCGTCGGCGTCGCCGGGGTCTCGGGCAATGGCCAGAAGGAACTCGCCGACGTGCTCGGCGGCCAGATCCGGGCGGCCGCTGGCCGGGTGGAGGTCGGGGGCGAGGCCTATGACGGACGGCGCGCGCAGAGCCGGGCGCGGCGGGTCCGCGTCATCCCGGAGGAGCCGCTGCGCAATGCCTGCGCGCCGCGCATGTCGGTCGCGGAGAACCTGGCCTTCCGGGCCTTCGACCGGCGCGCGGAGCGTGGCGCCTCCGAGGGGGGCGCGGTCCCGGGGCGGCCGACCGTCTGGCTCGACACCGGCGCCATGCGCCGCCGCGCCCGGGACCTCATCGCGCGCTTCGGGGTGAAGACCGCCTCCGCCGAGGCGCCGATCGCCACCCTGTCCGGCGGGAACGTGCAGCGGGCCGTGCTGGCGCGCGAACTCACCGACCCGGTCGACCTCCTCGTCGTCGCCAATCCCTGCTTCGGGCTCGACTTCACCGCCGTCGCCGAGATCCGGGCCCGGATCCTGGCGGCCCGCAACGCCGGGGCGGCGGTCCTGCTGATCAGCGAGGATCTCGACGAGATCCTGGAACTCTCGGACCGCATCGTGGTGATGTCCGACGGCCGCATCGTGCACGCGGTGAGTCGCGCCGAGGCCGACGCCCGCAGCATCGGTCGCCACATGGCGGGGCATCACTGAGGGGTGGGACGGACGTGTCGGACCGACGCTGCCGGGCGTGTCCGGTCCGGCAGGCTAGGTCCGCACGGGGTCGAGGGTGACCGACCAGAGCGCGGTATCGGCGGCGTCCTTCAGGGTGACGGTCATCTGCTCCGTCGCGCCCTCGACCGCGACATGGCCGAAGAACTGGTAGCCCGCGGCGGGCGAGAGGTTGGTCTGGCCCGGCGGGGGGGCCTTCGCGAAGCGCAGCTGGGGCCCGAAGGTGTCGTCGAGGGCGTTGGGACCGAAGGTCCCGGCATGCAGCGGGCCTGCGACGAACTCCCAGAACGGCTCGAACTCCTGAAATCGCGCCCGGTTCGGATCGTAGTAATGCGCCGCCGCGTAGTGCACGTCCGCCGTCAGCCAGACCGTGTTGCGGATGCCCGCATCCCGCAGGAAGCGCAGGAGGTCGGCGATCTCGAGTTCCCGGCCCAGCGGCGGCCCGTCGCCCTGCGCGACGGCCTCCGACCCGAAGGGCGGCTGAGAATCGTAGGGGACGACGAGCCCGATCGGCATGTCGGCCGCGATCACCTTCCAGGTCGCGCGGGAGGCGAGGAGCGCGCGCTTGAGCCAGGCGACCTGCGCCGGGCCGAGGAAGTGAGCCTCCGGTCCGTAGGTGGTCTGCCGGTTCTCGCCGTTCGGCCCGCGATAGGAGCGCATGTCGAGCAGGAACACGTCGACCAGCGGCCCATGCGAGATCTTGCGGTAGACGCGGCCGGGCTCCGAGGGCGCGAAGCGCATCGGCATGTATTCGTGGAAGGCGCGCGCGGCGCGGACCTGGAGCGCCAGCACGTTCGGGTCGCGATAGGCCTTCCGCAGGTGTTCGGCCCGGGTCAGGGGCTCGCCCGGCCACCAGTTGTTGGTGACCTCGTGATCGTCCCACTGCGCGAAGATCGGGATCTCGGCGTTCATCGCCAGCACGTTCGCGTCGGTGAGGTTGTAGCGGTAGCGTCCGCGAAACTCTTCCAGGGTCTCGGCCGGCTTCGCCACCGCCTCGGTCACGCGGTTGCGCCAGAGGGTGCCGTCGGGCAGGCGCACCTCCGGCACGATCGGGCCGTCGGCATAGATGGTGTCGCCGGAATGCAGGAAGAAATCCGGCCGGTTGCGCAGCATGGCGGCGTAGATCGTCATCCCGCCCCGGGCCTCGTCGATGCCCCAGCCCTGGCCGGCCGTGTCGCCGGACCAGCAGAACGAGACCGAGCGGCGCTCGGCGGGCGCCGTGCGGAAGCGCCCGACCTGCGCCGCGCCGAGGATCGTCGGCGCGGCGAGATCCTGCAGGCGGACCCGGTAGAACACGTCCTGGCCCGGCGGCAGGTCCGTCAGGGCGACCTTCACGGTGCCGTCGCTCGCCGGCAGGGCATCGGCGAAGACGCCGCCGCGAATGTCCGCGAAGCTTTCCGTCGTCGACCACGCGATCATCGCCCGGCAGGGGCGGTCGGCCCGGGCCCAGACCACGGCGGAGTCGCCGTCGACGTCACCGGATTGCAAACCGTGGGTGAGGATCGGGCGGTCTGCGGCCCGGCTGAGGCCGGGCCGGAAGACGCCGGTGCCGAGACCGACGAGGCCGGCGGCGGCCCCGGTCAGGAACGGACGACGGGGCAGGCTGGAACGGGACGAGGCGGACATGGCGGCGGACTCCCTTCCGGAGGCTCCGCTATGGCGCATCTGTCTGACGCCCTGACGACGCTGCCCGCGCCATCCCTAACCCGGTTCGCGTGGATCCGATGCCGGTCTAGCGGGCCGCCTTCGCGGCGCGGCGGCGCTCGGTGAGGATCCATTCCGTGTAGCCGTTCGGCTGCGCGCGGCCCTTGAAGACGAGGTCGCTGGCTGCCTGGAAGGCCGGGCCGTCGTAGTCCGGGGCCATGGGGCGGTAGAGCGGATCGCCGGCGTTCTGGCGATCGACCACCTTCGCCATCCGCTTGAGCGCCGTCATCACCTGCTCCTCGCTGACGACGCCGTGATGGAGCCAGTTCGCGATGTGCTGCGACGAGATCCGCAGGGTCGCCCGGTCCTCCATCAGCCCGACATCGTGGATGTCCGGCACCTTCGAGCAGCCCACGCCCTGGTCGATCCAGCGGACGACGTAGCCGAGGATGCCCTGGACGTTGTTGTCGATCTCCTGGGCCACGTCGTCGGGGGCGAAGTTCGACCGGGCCAGCGGGATCTCGAGGATCTCGTCGAGGGCCGAGCGCGGCCGGCGGGCGAGTTCCACCTGCCGCGCCCGCACGTCGGTCTCGTGATAGTGCAGCGCGTGCAGGGTCGCGGCGGTGGGCGACGGCACCCAGGCCGTGCTCGCGCCCGCCTTGGGGTGGGCGCCCTTCTGCATCAGCATGTCGGCCATGGCGTCGGGGGCCGCCCACATGCCCTTGCCGATCTGCGCCCGGTCGAGCAGGCCGCAGACGAGGCCGACATCGACGTTGTTCTCCTCGTAGCCCTTGATCCAGGGCGTCGCCTTCATGTCGTTCTTGCGAATGACCGGGCCGGCCTCCATCGCGGTGTGGATCTCGTCCCCCGTGCGGTCGAGGAAGCCCGTGTTGATGAACACGACCCGCTCGGCCGCGGCCGCGATGCAGGCGGCGAGGTTGACCGTGGTGCGGCGCTCCTCGTCCATGATGCCCATCTTGAGGGTGTTCGCGTCGAGACCCAGCATGGCCTCCACGCGTCCGAATAGTTCGACCGCGAAGGCGACCTCCTCGGGCCCGTGCATCTTCGGCTTGACGATGTAGACCGAACCGTGCCGGCTGTTGCGCAGGCCGGAATCCCCCTTGAGATCGTGGATCGCGATCATCGCGGTGACCGCGGCGTCGAGCATGCCCTCGGGGATCTCGCGGCCCTCGGCGTCGAGCACCGCATCGGTGTCCATGTGGTGGCCGACATTGCGCACCAGCATCAGGGAGCGGCCCGGCACCACCACCTCGCCGCCGTTCGGCGCGATGTAGTGCCGGTCGGGGTTGAGGCGCCGCTCCAGGGTGCGGCCATCCTTCTGCAGGGAGGCCGTCAGCGTCCCGTTCATCAGGCCGAGCCAGTTGCGGTAGACGACCACCTTGTCGTCGGCATCGACCGTGGCCACGGAATCCTCGAGGTCCATGATCGTCGAGACGGCCGATTCCAGCAGGATGTCGGCGACGCCGGACGCATCGAAGCGGCCGATCCGATGCGTCCGATCGAGTACGACCTCGACGTGCAGCCCGTGGTGCCGCAGGAGCAGGGAGGCGGGCATGCTGGCCCGGCCGCGATAGCCCACGAAGAGATCCGGTCGCGCGAGCGGGACGGTCTCTCCGGTGTTCATGTTGCCGACGAGCCCGCCCTGCTCGACCGCATAGGTGACCACGTCGGCATGGCGGCCGCCGGCCAGCGGCACGAAGCGGTCGAGGTAGCTGCGGGCGCGGGTCACGACCCGGGCGCCGCGGGCGCGGTTGTAGCCGCCGCTGCGGATCGCGCCGCCCTCCTCCGAGACCGCGTCGGTGCCGTAGAGGGCATCGTAGAGCGAGCCCCAGCGGGCATTGGCGGCGTTGAGGGCGTAGCGGGCGTTCGAGACCGGCACGACGAGCTGCGGCCCGGCGATGCGGGCGATCTCGTCATCGACGTTCTCCGTCCGCACCGCCACCGGTCCCGGATCGGGCAGGAGATAGCCGATGTCCTTCAGGTACGCCTTGTAGGCCGCCGGATCGAACGGCTTGCCGGCCCGCTCCCGGTGCCAGGCGTCGATCTGCCCCTGGAGCGTGTCGCGCTTGGCCAGCAGGGCCCGGTTCTTCGGCGTCAGGTCGCGCACGATCGCGCCGAGGCCGCCCCAGAACACCTCGGGCGAGATGCCGGTCCCGGGCAGGGCCTCCTCCGCGACGAAATCGTACAGCACGCGGGCGACGGCGAGGCCGCCGATATCCATTCGATCCATCTTCGATCCATTCACGGAAGGTTTGCGCTGGAATGCCACCGGCCGCGGTCGTCGCCAACCCACCGATGTCGAACGCCCGGTCTCGAGTTCTCGCGCAGGGTGTCCCGAAGCCCGACGACGTCCCTGCGACCGTCGTCTCGGCGAGGGCCGCCCGCGCCGGGGTGCGGAAAGCTCCGAGCCGGTGTCCGGAGGGCCACGCAATAGACGCGCCGACCGAGATCGACAAACCCGGAGGGTTGTCGGCCCCGGGGCCTCCCGCCCGGCCCCGGGGCGCAGAGGCGCGCTCGGGGGGCGGTGGGCGATCGTCCGGATCGCCGCACGGGCGCGCACGATGCGGGCCCGGGTCAGCCAGGGGCGGGAGGGCGCCGCGTCGCGCTCCGCCCTCCGCCGATCATCGCCGGCCCCGGAAGGGTGAGAGGAGGGCGTGCCGGTTGACGTCCTTGTAGAGGAGGTATCGGAAGGGTCCGGGTCCTCCGGCGTAGCAGGCCTGGGGGCAGTAGGCGCGCAGCCAGAGGAAGTCTCCGGCCTGGACCTCGACCCAGTCCCGGTTGAGGCGGTAGACGGCCTTGCCCTCGAGGATGAAGAGGCCGTGCTCCATGACGTGGGTCTCCTCGAAGGGGATCGAGGCGCCGGGGCGCAGGGCGACGATGTTGACGTGCATGTCGTGGCGCAGATCGTCGGGGGCGACGAAGCGGGTGGTGGCCCAGGCTCCGTCGGTGCCGGGCATGGGCACGGGGGCGACGGCGGTCTCGTGGGTGACGAAGGCGGGGGGCACCTCGAGGCCGGGCACGGGGGTGTAGGCCTTGCGGATCCAGTGGAAGCGGGTCGGTCCGGCCCCGTCGTTGCGCAGGCTCCAGGTGGTGCCGGGGGGCAGGTAAGCGTAGGCGCCGGGGGTGAGGGCGTGGACCTGTCCGTCGCGGACGAGGCGGGCCTGTCCCTCGACGACGAACAGCACGGCCTGGGCCTCGGGGTCGGGTTCGGGCCGCTCGCTGCCGCCGCCGGGGGCGAGGGTGACGAGGTACTGGGCGAAGGTCTCGGAGAAGCCCGAGAGGGGGCGAGCCAGCATCCAGGCCTGAGTGTGCTCCCAGAAGGGCAGGACGGAGGTGACGATGTCGCTCATCACGCCCCGGGGGATGACGGCGTAGGCCTCGGTGAACACGGCCCGGCCGGTCATCAGCGCGGTCTGGGGCGGCAGGCCGCCGCAGGGCGGGTTGTAGGGCGAGGCGGTCATGAAGGCGTCTCCGATGATCCGGGTTGGACTGGCGGCAGCCCGGCTTGGCAGCCGTGCCACCGCATGGGGCAGGTGTCGGGGGGCGTCAGGCCGAACGTGGTTCCGCGATCGGCGTCTCGAGGATCGCGGCCGTGTCCGTCGTACCGTGGCCATCGAGGACACGCCGGGCCTGCGCCCGGTCGATGTCGCCTTCCCATGCGGCGATCACCACCGTCGCCACGCAGTTGCCGATCAGGTTGCCCAGCGCCCGGGCGATGCCGACGAACCAATCGATCGACAGCACGAGCACCAGTCCGATGACGGGGATTTCCGGGACCGCCGACAGGGTGGCGGCCAGCACGACGATGGCCGAGCCGGGCACGCCGTGCGCGCCCTTCGAGGTCAGGAGCGCGATGCCGAGGATCAGCATCAGGTGTCCGAAGGAGAGATCCGTGTTGGTGGCCTGGGCGATGAACACCGTGGCGAGGGTCAGGTAGAGCGAGAAGGCATCGAGGTTGAACGAATATCCGGTCGGGATCACGAGGCCGACGGTCGAATCCTTGATGCCGAGGCGCTCCAGCTTGCGCATGACCTGCGGCAGCACGCAGTCCGAGGAGGCGGTGCCGGCCACGACGGTCAGTTCCTCGCGCAGGTAGGCGAGCAGCTTGAGGATGCTGAAGCCGGCCAGGCGCAGGATGCCGCCGAGCACCACGAAGACGAAGAACGCCACGCCCGCGTAGAACAGCACCACCAGCAGGCCGAGCTGCTTCAGCGAGCCGACGCCGTACTTGCCCACCGTGAAGGCGACGGCGCCGAGCACGCCGAGCGGGGCGAGCCTGACGATGAAGCCGATGATCTTGAACAGAACCTCCGTGATGCGCTCCAGGCTGTCGGCCAGCGGCTTGCCGCGCTCGCCCAGAAGGGACAGGCCGGAGCCGAACAGGATCGCGATGATGAGAACCTGCAGGATATCGCCCTTGGCGAAGGCATCGACCAACGTGGTCGGAATGAGCTTCATCAGGAAGTCGACGGTTCCCGTGACCTGACCGACCCGGTCGGTGTAGCCGGCGATCGATTTCGCGTCCAAGGTCGCCACATCGACGTTCATGCCGTGGCCGGGGGCGAACGCGTAGGCGAGGACGAGGCCGAGCACCAGGGCGAGGGTCGTCACCGCCTCGAAGTAGATCAGGGACTTGAGCCCGACGCGACCGACCTTCCGCAGGTCGCCGGCGCCGACGATGCCGTGAACGACGACGCCGAAGACCAGCGGTGCGATCGCCATCTTGATCAGCTTGATGAAGCCGTCGCCGAGGGGCTTCAGCGTGACCGCAAAGTTCGGCCAGACCATGCCCAGGACGATGCCGAGCACCAGGGCGGCGACAACCTGCCCGAACAACGACGCGAAGAACCGCTTCATCATAACGCCTGTACCTCTTCGCGCCGTTCCGCGTCCCGACACCCCGGTTCGACACGGTGTCGTCCGCTCTGCAGGATTCGTGCTGGCATTTTCCTGCATGGTCGTTCGGGTGCCCCCGTTGCGGCGGCACCATGTTGCCAGGGAATCTAGACGTCAAATATTTGATATGTCTTGATTGAGATCTTCTCGCTATGACTGAGCGTATGGAACTCCGGCACCTCCGCTACTTCGTGGCCGTCGCCCGTCATCTCAGCTTCACCGCCGCCGCCGAGAGCCTCGGTGTCGCTCAGCCGCCCCTGAGCCAGCAGATCCGCGATCTCGAAGCGGAGGTCGGCACCGCGCTGTTCGAACGGACGACGCGTCGCGTGTCGTTGACGCGGGCGGGTACCGACTTCCTCGCGCAGGCGCGCGAGATCCTGGACAAGTCCGGCGAAGCAATCGGACGCGCGCGCGCCATCGGTGCCGGCGCGGCCGGCATCGTCAATGTCGGCCTGACGGGGTCGATGCTGGCCGGCCCCCTCGGGCGCGCCATCCGCGACTTCTCGGTCACCTATCCCGACGTCGATCTGCGGATCCACGAAATGTCGCCGGACCGCCAGATCTCGATGCTGAAGGCTGGACAGACCGACATCAGTTTCCTGCGCAGCCCACCCCAGGACCTCGACCTCGCCAGCGAACGCGCCTGGTGCGAGACCGTCACCCTCGTCCTGCCGAAAGGCCACCGCCTGGCCAGGACGGCGGCGATCGACCTCGCCGATCTGAGCCGCGAGCGGTTCGTGTTCCTGCGGCTCTCGGATTCGCTGTTCGCGAAATATCTTTGGGAGTGCTGCGTCGAAGCCGGGTTCACCCCGGACATCACGCATCAGGTCGTCGAAGCCGCCTCGCTGACGAGCCTCGTCGCGACGGGGCTCGGGATCGCCATCATTCCGGAATTCGTCGCCCGCCTGGCGCACGCGGACGTCGTCTACAAACCCATCAGGGGGAAACCGATCCACGCCGACGTCTATGCCCTGTGGCCGAGGGAGAAGGCCGGGCCTCTGATCGGCAACTTCCTGGACCGTGTTCGCTCCGCCAGACCATAGTTCGCGAAGGCCGCTGCTGGCAGTATCGGGCGTGGAGAGGGAAGGTGCGGAGGACCGGGGTTCGGCCATCGGGCCCCGGCACGACACGGTCATGGCCGTGCGCCGCGCCCTGGAGGATGACGGCGTCGAATTCACCGCCGCGGCAGGTAGGAAGCCGGGAGTACGCGAGGCCCGGTCCAAGATGACCGACCCGGCCTCGAACAACCTTCAGTTTCCCACCGAGCCTGGCCGCCCCGAACGACCGTAGAACGATCTCACCGGACGGGAATCTCACCCTGCAGCCAACCTTGCAGGATGGCGAACTGGACGATCTGCGCGCGGCTGGTGATGCCCAGCTTGCAGCATGCTCGCCCCTTCTGGGCTTCGATGGCCTTCGCCGTTGCCCCGACCTGGGATCCGATCTCCTTGCTGGTGTAGCCGTAGGCCACGGATTTCAGGATCTCCCGCTCCCGTTCCGTGAGCGAGGACTTGCCCTCGTGGGCGTGGGTCCAGGCGACCGGGCTTGGGTGGGCGGAGCCGTGCCCGGGAAGGAGCGGGTCGACGTAGGTCCCGCCGGCGCGCACGGCCTCGACGGCCTGCACGATGTTCAGGAAGGCCGAGCGCTTCAGGACGTAGGCGCAGGCGCCGGCCTCGAACGCTTGGTCGACATAGACCCGGCTCTCGTACACGCTCAGGATGATCGCCCGGGTCCTGCTCCGGCGGTCGACGAGCGTGCGGATCACCGCGACGCCGTTCATGTCGGGCATGGCAAGGTCCAGGATGGCGATGTCCGGGGATAGGTCCGCGATGGCCTGCACCGCCGCCGTGCCGCCATCCACCGACGCGACGATCTCGACGAGGCCCGTGTTGCTGAGGAGGTCGGCGACCCCGTGGCGGAAGACGGGGTGGTCGTCCGCAAGCACGATGCGGATCGGGGCGCGATCAGGCATCATGGTCGACGTCACTCCCCAGGCGTATCCGCGCGACCACGGACGTACCCTGTCCGGGCGAGGACTCGACTTGCAGGCTGCCTCCGATGAGGGCCATGCGTTCGCGCATCCCGATCAATCCGAGCTTGCCCTGGGTGACCAGCAAGTGGGACGAGGCGTCGTCGGCCTCGAAGCCCGTGCCGTCGTCGTCGACCGTGAGGGTGAGGCGTCCCGGGCTGAACAGAAGGACGACCGAGACGTAGCTCGGCAGCCCCGCGTGCTTGGCCACGTTGGTGAGCGCCTCCTGCGTGATGCGATAGAGCGTGATGGCATGCTCGGCGGGCAGGTGGAATTCCTTGCCGCTGACCTGCAACTCGGTCGCGATGCGCGTGGTGCGGCTCCACTCCTCCACGAGGTAGCGAAGCGCGGTCACGAAACCGAACTCGTCGAGCGCCGCGGGTCGTAATTCCAGGGTGACGCGACGCAGAGCCTCTCCCACCTGCTGGGCTTGATCGAGGAGGCGGTCGAGTTCGGAGCGCGCATCGTCGCTGGAGAGGTAAGGCAGCAGACGTCGCAATCCGAAATTCAGGGCGACCAGATGCTGGCCCGCATGATCATGAAGGTCGCGCGCGAGCCGACGTCGCTCGTCCTGCCCGGCGCGGTACAGCCGCGTCAGCACCTCGTCGCGTTCCCGTTCGGCCCCCACGCGTGCGGCTGCGTCCGCCTCGAGCCGAGCAAGCAGGTCTTCTCGCTCCTGAAGCAACGCCTGCATTTCCCGAGTGCGCCGCCGGCGTTCCAGCATGACGCGTCGGGCATCGTAAAGCTTCGAGGCGAGGATCCCGAACCGACGGCCGAGCCCCAGCCCGTCGAGATGCAGCACGACGAGCGTGCCGCCCTCGAAACCGCCCAATCGCGCGCGCGTGCCATGGCAGGAATGGCGCTCGAGACTTCCGTCCTCGCATTGGAGGAAGAGCGTTCCGGGCAACGTGGCGGAGGAGGAGGCGCAACGCTCGAGATAGCGACGGAACTCCACCTCGGTGGCTTTCTGAACGGGTAGGACGTCGCCGATCCGTAGACCGTCCAACGCCTCGCGCGCCGAGGCGTTGGCGGCTTGGAGCTCCCCGCCTCGCCAAACGATGAGCATTGGGGCGGGGACGAACTCGAACAAGGCCTCGAAGTCGGACCTAGACGTCACCCGTCCCGAAGTAGTCCTGTCCTCCCTCGTCGGGGGCATCAGGGTCGAGGTCGATGACGATCCGGCAGCCCGTGCCGCCGCGGGCGATGGTATCTGCAAGCGTGATTCGCCCATATCCTTGGCTCTCCGCAACCATGTGACCAAAGACGTTCGAGGTCACCATGCACATCGAGGGGGACCTCTTTACCAGGTCGCCGAACGGGCAGCGTCGGTTGCCGAGCACGATGCGCCGGGGCGTCGTCTCGATGACGTAGAAATCCCCGCCCAGGCGTCGCTTGAGGTCGATCATGGCGTCCACGGTGGCGACGAGGTCCAGCCGACGGGGGCCCGCCACCCGAAGGTATCGCGCCTTGATCTCTTCCGAGACGGCCATGCCGACCAGGGCGATGAAGCCACTGGCCTCCGACCTGCCGACGGTATCCTCCAGGGCGCCGGCGAAGGCACCGAAAACCATGCCGAGGAAATCCTCTCGGTCGATGCCAATCGGTGCGTTCTCGAAATCCGGGATGCCAACGGCTTCTCGGCACATCGGCGGCCTCCCCCCTCCAGACTTATTGCCACCTTCGTAGCACATCGATGCAGCGAAACCACTAAGTCTTAGTCGGTAGGAATACCGAGGGATGACATATTTTCCGTCATATTCTGACTCGATTGAAGATCGGGGCGGAATATGCAGTTATCTGCATCATATGTGTTGTCATCTCTCCCGGAAGCTGCGCGTGAACTGATCCTGGATCGGCTTCACGAGGTAGGAGAGGGCCGTGCGCTCCTCGGTCGCGACGTGGACCTCCACGGGCATGCCGGGCACCAAGCGGGCTCTCTCGCCCAGACGGTTCAACTCCCCCTCATTCAGCTCGACGTACCCGACGTAGAACGCATCGTCCTTGCCGCCTTTGGTCGTCGACGGCGAGACATAGGTCAGCCTTCCCTTGAGTTCGGGGGTCGTCCTCTGGTTGAAGGCGGTGAACCGCAGCTTGGCCGGACGGCCGACACCGATCTGGTCGATGCTCGCCGGAGAAATGCGAACCTCGATCCGGAGCATGGCGTCCGCGGGCACGACGGTCGCGAGCACGTCCGCCGGCGTGACCACGCCGCCGACGGTGAAGGCCCTCAGCTCGTGCAGGACGCCCGTGGCCGGCGCGCGGATCTCGGTCCGCGTCAGCCGATCCTCCAAGGCGATGCGCCGATTGCCCAATTCCGCGAGCTTGGCATCGACGACGCTGAGTTCCTTCTGGGCCTCGGTGCGCGCGGTATCCGTGATGGCCAGAAGCTGGACCCGGATCTCGCTCGTGCGCACCTTGGCCCGGGCGATGGAGGCTTCCAGCGACCCCTGTTCACCGGTCAGGCGGTGCCGGTCGCGGCTGATGGGCAGGAACTTCGAACTCTCGAACAGGTGCTTGTCGACGAGGCCCTGCAGCTTGCCGTGCTCGCTCGTGAGGATCGCGAGCTCGTCCCGCTTGGCATCCTTCTGCTTGACCAGGCCTGCGACCTCCTCGGCCACCTGACCGATCTGCAACTCCAACTGCTGGCGCTGGCTGTCGCGGCTGGCGAGGTTGCCACGGAACAGGCGGCTCTCGCCATCAAGGATGGCCAGCGCCTCCGCGGCGCCGTCCGATATGCTCGCGGGGAAGGCGATGTCGCGAAGCCCGTCCCGTTCGGCCAGCAGGCGCGCCTTCTTGGCCGACAACTCCATCAGTTGCCCCCGGACGATCGCCAGTTCGGCCCGTGTCTGGGCGTCGTCGATGCGGATGAGGATCTGACCGGCCGTCACGGCCTGCCCGTCTCGGACAAGGATGGCGCCGACGACCCCCCCGTCCCTGTGCTGGACCGCCTTGGCGTTCTGATCGACGGTGACCGCGCCCGGTGCCATGATGGCGCCGTTGAGGTCGGTCGTCGCGGCCCATCCTCCCACCCCGATCAGGAGGCTCACGCCCAGCGCGAACCCGAGGGCGATACGGGGGATGACGGAGAAGGAGGGGTCCGTCCCATGGTCGATCCCGTCGAGAGGCCTGGGGCGATGGACACCGATGGTTCGCGTACTCATGGTCCGGTCCCTTCGATGGATGGATCAATGGATGGGTGTGTTGGCCGGTGACGCGGCCGTCGGCTTCTCGACGAAGAGCAGGGTGTGGTGGCCGTCGAGGACGAGGGTCGTCTCGAAGGAGTCGTTCCCGTCGAGGTCGGCCGAGATGACGGTCACGTCGCCCTCGTCGAAGAGCGCGGCCCGGTAGCGGATGCCCGACACGGTGCCGTCGTTGCGGTCCATCGCCTCGGACAGCGAGTGGCCGACGACGCCCGACCCGTTCTCGAAAAAGGACCATCTCAGAAGGTCGACGTAATCCCCGACTGAGAAGTCGGTGATCTCGACGGAACGGGTTGCCTCCGAGATCCCGGAGCGCGGGTGGAACCCGTAGCCGTCGTTGCCGCCGCCGCCCGTGAGCACGACATCGTCGTCGCCGATGATGAAGCGGTCGTCACCCGATCCGGCTACGATGCGTTCAATGGAATCGACCCTGTCCTCTCCGAGCTCGGTGCCCGAAACGACATGATTGACGAGATCGACGAGCAGGTCTCCGGTCGCGCTGCTCAGGTCCAGCGTATCCGAGCCGTCATCGCCATCGACATGGTCGTCGTCGCCATCCAACGCGAGGATGATCCGATCGTCGCCGGCGCCCGCGCGTAGGGTATCACACCCGGCTCCGTCGCGGAGCGTATCGCGACCCGAGCCGCCATCGAGGAGATCGTCGCCCCCGCGTCCCGCAATAAGGTCATCCCCATCTCCGCCAATCAGGCGGTTGCTCCCGTCACTGCCGGATAGGGTATCGTCGCCGGATCCACCGATCAGCGCCTCCAGCCCATCAAGGAGGTCCCGTCCCGTCTCGGCCCCGGTCGCGATGCCTATGAGCAGGTCGGCGGAGATGCCCGCCCGCGTCCCGGAGAGGTCGAGCGTATCCAGACCAACACCGCCGTCGAACCGGTCGGCCTCCCCGTCCGACGATGCGATGAGGATGTCATCGCCGGTGCCGCCCAGCGCGACGTCGCGGCCGTCCCCGTCGAGAATCGTGTCGTCGCCGTCGCCCCCGTCGAGCCCGTCGTTTCCGGCCCCGCCCGAAACGTGGTCGCGGCCCGCGCCACCGGAGAGGGTGTTGGCGGCTGTGCTCCCCGACAGCGTGTCGGCACCAGATCCGCCCCGGACGTCCTCGATCGAGACGAGGAGGTCATGGCCAGTCTCGGCGGCCACCGAGGTACCAGCGGTGAGATCAACCGTAACACCGGATGCGGTCGTGGAAACGTCGAACGTGTCTGTCCCGTCGCCTCCATCGAAGCGGTCGGAATCTCCGTCACGCGCAGCCATGACGATATCGTCGCCTGAGCCTCCGAGAACCGTATCCGATCCCGTCCCGTCCGCGAGGGTATCGTTGTCCGCTCCGCCGTCGACGAGATCGTTGCCGGCCCCGCCCGACACCGTGTCCCGTCCGGCTCCTCCGCGGAGGACCTCGCCCACCGAGCTCCCGGTCAGGACATCGTCGCCCGATCCTGCCCGGACAACCTCGACGGACGCGACCGTGTCGCGTCCCGACCCCTGACCAATGGCCGTGCCGGCGACCAGGTCGACCACGACATCGGTATCAAGGCTCGACAGATCGAGCGTATCCGTCCCTTCGCCGCCGTCGAACCGGTCGGCCTCGCCGTCCAGGGACGCCACGAGGACGTCGTCCCCGTCTTGCCCCAAGGCTACGTCCCGCCCCTGCCCGTCGGAGAGGACGTCGTTGCCATCGCCCCCTTCCAGACGGTCGTCCCCGAGGCCGCCGGAAACGACGTCGCGCCCGGCGCCGCCGAACGCGACGTCGGCCCCCTCCGACCCGTCGAGGCGATCATCGCCCACCTCGCCGAGGAGTAAGTCGCTCCCCATCCCTCCGACGAGGATATCGCTGCCATCTCCGCCGTCGAGCAGGTCGTCCCCGGCGTCGCCCAACAGGATGTCGTCGCCCTCCTCGCCGAAGAGGCGGTCGTTGCCGTTTCCCCCCGAGACCCGATCCGCCCCCGTCCCCGCGAGCACGACGTCGTTCCCGTCGCCGCCCAGGATCACGTCGTCCCCGGCGCCGCCGACGATGTGGTCGTCCCCGGCGCCGCCATCGATGATGTCGGCCGAGGCACGGGCGTCGATGTTGTCGTTGCCACCCCGGCCGTCGATCTCGTCCGCGCACAGCGTTCCGAGCAAGAGGTCGTCGCCGTCCGTGCCGCTCATCGGCTCGTGTTCGACGACGTTGAAGACCGCCGTCTGGGTGACGGCGAGTTCGCCATCCGTGACCTCGTACGTGATGGTGACCGGACCGAGGCCATCGGCGTCGTACACCCAGCCGTCGCCGTCGCGGGCCAGCGACCCGGAAGAGACCGTGACGTTGCGGACCGAGAGGCTGTCGCCATCGGGATCCTCGACGTTTCGGAGCAGGTCGGACAGGGCGATGGGAAGCAGCGCGCAGGCGGCCATGTCGGCGAGGTAGACCGCGCCGTTGGTGGTCGGCGCACGGTTGCGCCGGCCTGCAGAGCCGTCCCCGTCATCGTTCGAGGCCGGACGAGGCGTGACGGCGCCGGCGCCGTTCCCCGCGTCGTCGCCGGACCCGGGAGGATTGTCGGCGCCGTTTCCCCTGTCCCCGCCGTTGGTCTGCTTGCCGGGGCCGGCGGCATCCTGTCCCGCGGGACGGTCCGCGTCCGACGGCGTGCCCCTGCCGCCGCCGGGAAGGTCATCGGTGTCGCCCAACCCGCCGGGCGATCGGGTCGCGGGATCATCGAGGTTTTCGGATCCCGCTCCCTCGTCACCATTGTCCTTGTCTCGGCCCCCCCCGCCGCCGCCGCCGCGGACGCCGGGGGCCCGGTCGGCATTGTCGTTGATGGGGCGTGGGATGACGGGTGACGCCTTGAAGTCGTTGAGGTTCGGCTGGGGGTCGTGCCGGGCGAAATGGAGCGTATGCGCTTGGAGGTGGGTGGCATCGTACTCCGGTGAGGGCATCTCCGTTTGGGGCACGACCCCGGATGACCCCAGCAGGTGATGCTCGTCGGGTGTCTCGCCCGGATCCACGTCCGACGAGGCCATGACGACGAGCTTGGGTGCGGCCTTCGTCTCGTGTCCGGCGGCGCTGGGCTCGACCTCGGCATGAACCGAGGTGTGGAACAGGGACTTCAGGTATCCGGCCACGGCAGCGACCGCGAGGGCCAGGTAGTAGGGCGTGGTCGACGACTTGCCGGCTTCCTTCAGCGCGTACTTCTGCGCTCCGGTCTGGGAGGCTTCGCCGGTCTTCGTGCCCTTCGTCTCGATGATCATGCCGGCACCCGCTCCATGACGGAGCGCTCCCTTGCGATCTTGGCCGGATCGGCACCGGCCGATGCGTCGCGCACGGCCTTGCCGAGAATGGCTTCCTTGGGCCCGAAGGCGGTCAGCTTGCCGTCCTGGACGACCGCGATGGTATCGACGGCCGCCAGCACGCTCGGTCGGTGCGCGATCACCACCGCGATGCCGCCGCGGGCGCGCACGCCCTGGATGGCGGCGGCCAGGGCCGCCTCGCCCTCGCCGTCGAGGTTGGAGTTCGGCTCGTCGAGCACGAGCAGGAAGGGGTTGCCGTACAACGCCCGCGCGAGGGCGATGCGCTGGCGCTGGCCGCCGGACAGGGCGGTCCCGAACGGGCCGAGTTCGGTGCGGTAGCCGTCGGGCAACCGCAGGATCATCTCGTGGACACCCGCGGCGCGGGCGGCGGCGACGACCAGGGCCGGATCGGCATCCTGCGCCAGGCGGGAGATGTTCTCCTCGACCGTCGCGTCCATCAGGCAGACCTCCTGGGGCAGGTAGCCGATGATGCGGCCGAGGCTGTCCTCGTCCCATTGCGACAGGTCGGCCCCGTCGAGGCGGATGCCGCCGCGCAGGAGGGGCCAGATGCCCGTCAGGGCCCGGCTCAGGGTGGTCTTGCCGCCGCCGCTGGGGCCGATGACGCCCAGCGCCTGGCCCGCCTGGAGCTCGAACGCGACGTCCGACAGCAGCACCCGCCCCGAGCCGGGCGCCGCCACCGTGATCGACCCCACGCGGAGGGACGAGTGCGGCATCGGCAACGGCATCGGCCGGTCGAGGCCGGACAGGGCCACGAGGGTCTCCGTCAGCCGCCCGAAGGCTTTGCGGGCCACGGCGATGCCCTTCCAGTTGCCCACGGTCTGGTCGATGGGGGCCAGGGCGCGGGCCGAGGTGATGGATGCCGCGATGATGGACCCTGCGGAGAGCTCGCCGCCGATGACGAGGTAGGCCCCGAGCCCCAGCACGGCCGATTGCAGGATCATGCGCAGGACGCGAGAGATGGCGGCGAAGGTTCCGGTGATGTCCGTCGTCCGGGTCTGGAGTTCCAGGTGCTCGTTGTTGGCGAGGCGGTATCGGTCGACGGCCCGCTCCGCGAACCCCATCGCCTTCAGGACGTCGGCGTTGCGGGCGTTCGAGTCGGCGATGGCATTGCGGGCCACCACGGCCTGCTGGGTCGCCCCCGTCCACCGCCGGGTCAGCAGTTCGGTGAGGATGGTGAGGAGGGTGAGGAGGGCGGCGCCGGCGACGGTGAGTGCCCCGAGCCAGGGGTGGAGCATGTAGACGAAGACGAGGAAGACCGGCGTCCAGGGCAGGTCGAAGAGCGCCACGAGCCCCGGGCTTCCCAGGAAGCCGCGGACCGTGTCGACGTCCCGGCTGCGTTCCATCGCCTCCGCGGTGGAGAAACCGAAGCGCGGCATGTCGATGGAGACACGCTGCGCCAGGGGCGCGATCCGGCGGTCGAGCTGCGCCCCGATCCGCACGAGGATCTGCTGGCGCAGGACGTCGAACAGGCCCTGGAAGACGTAGAGGCCGATGGCGAGCGTCGAGAGCCCGACGAGGGTCGGCAGGCTGCCGCTCGGCAGCGCCCGGTCGTAGACCTGGAGCATGTAGAACGACCCGGTCAGGGCGAGGATGTTGATGATGCCCGACATCGCGACGAGGAACACGAACGGCATCCCGAAATGCCGGGTCAGCGCCTCTGTGCTTCGCTTCTGGGCGAGTTGCTTCTGATCCCTGGAACGCATGTCTCAATCCCCCATGAGCGCGGTTGGGCGGGAGGGGCCCGACGCCGGGCCCTTTCCCACGTCAGAGGGCGAAGTCCGCGGCCGTCGCGGCCGGGGCTCCCTTGATGCTGAACTTGAACTCGGGGGCCGCGTCGCCGCCGGTGTTGCCCGCCACCACGGTGTAGTCCCCGTCCGCCCGGTGCTCCTGGGTGACCAGCAACTCACCGACCCCGGTGAAGGCCGCCCCAGTCGCGAGCGTGAACGCCTGGTTCCCCGCCACGCCCTGGTTCGCGTCGATGCCGCTGAGGTCGACCTTGTCGCCGGGCTGGAAGCTCGCGATGGTGTCGCCGTTCGCCGCGGCGGCCGACCCGAAGCGGTAGGTGTCGGCCCCGCGGCCGCCATCCATCACGTTCACGGCGTCGCTGGCCGTGATCGTGTCATCGCCGGAGCCGGTCACGAGGTTCTCGATGCCCCAGAGGGTATCGGACCCAGATTGGCTGCTGGCGACGCTGCCTCGCCCGGCGAGCCCCGTGCCGAGGTCGGCCGCGATGTTGGCGGTGATGGCCGACATGTCGAGGGTGTCGGCGCCGGTGCCGCCCCCAACCTCGTCGCCCCAGTAGCTGTCGCCGCCATCCCCGACCTCGGCCACGAACAGGTCGTTGCCGTCGCCGCCGATCACCGTATCGTTGCCGGCCCCGGCCGTGACGAGGTCGTTGCCGGCCCCCGCGAGGATGCGGTCCGCGCCGGCGTCGCCGTAGACCATGTCGTCGCCGCTGCCCGCGAGGATGTCGTCGTCGCCGGCCCCGCCGAAGACCACGTCGCGACCGCCGCCGGCATCGACGAAGTCGTTCCCGTCACCGCCGCGGATCACGTCGGCCCCGTCGCCGGCAAGGATATTGTCGTCCCCGGACAGGCCGAGGAGCGTATCGGCGCCGGGCGTCCCGGAAAGGACATCATCGCCGGTCGTACCGGCCACCAGGCTTGCCGGAAGCTCGGCCGGGGGTGTGGTCGTCCCAGCACCGGTGGTGCCCCCGGTCGCGCCTCCGCCCGACGAACCTCCCCCCGTCCCGGGAGCGGTGGTCCCGTTGTCCGAGTCGTCCCCGTCGTCCGAGCCGCCACTGCCCGTGGTGTCGTCGTCCCCGTCGTCGGAGCCGTCCCCGCCCGCGGTGCCGTCGTCTCCGTCGTCGATGGGCCCGGTGCCGTCGCCCTCCCCGTCAGCCGGCCCATCGCCTCCGGCGGTCCCGTCCTCGTCGCTGACGGCGAAGATGTCCTCCTGCAGGCCGGTCAGCCCGGTGTTGCGCGCGACGATGTCGGAGAAGTTCTGGCCATCGATGATGTTCTGATAGAAGTCGAAATTGTCGAACCGGTCAGTGTAGTAGAAGCGGTCTCCTTCCTGCAGGCGGTCGAACTGCTCATGGAGCACGACCCAGAAGGTCTGGCCCACGACGCCGCCGTTGATGTGCTGCTCGGCCAGGCCGCCGACCCAGAGGTCGACCCGGTCGATGCCATTCACGTATTCGGTGCCGTCCGGCCGCTGATGGATGGCGATGTCGGGGTTTGCGGCCACGAAGGCCGCGCGCATGTCGGCCGTCGCCAGGGCCAGGTCCGGGTAGGCAGCCTTGAACTGCGCGATGACCGTGTCGCTCAGTCCGTTCCGGGCCTGGAAGTCCTCCCAGGAAGCGTAGGGCGTCAGGTCGCCCGCGAAGCCTAGCGCCTCCCGAATGTAGGGATCCGTGGATGCCATGAGGTCGGCGCGAACCTGGTTCAGCGAGCCGAGGCCGACATCGCGGCCGCGGGCAACGTTGAAGGCGAACAGGTCGGCGTTGATCCGCACCAGGTCGTTGCGCACCGCGTCGACGATGTTGAAGTCGACTTCCTCGGCCGGTTGCGTCGCGACCCCGGCGAGGATGGCGTTGGCCCCGAGCTGGGCGTAACCCGGCTGCGGCACGTAGCCGGGCGGCAGGGGCGCCGTGAAGACGTCCGGGGCGTTCGAGGGGTTCAGGAAGGCATCGAAGAGCGCGACCTGCCGCGGCGCGCCGTCGGGGCCGATGACCGTCAGGGTCTCGCCGATCAGCGAGTGCCCGACGCGGTACACGGCGGAGGCGAACTCGTGGGAGATCCGGGCGTCGACGTCCGGGTTGTAGCCGCTGTGACCGTGCGTTCCGCTGCCCTTCATGCCGCCGATGAGCTGATCCGCGAACTCGTCGAAGATCACGCGCTGGTACTCAGCCTCGTTGATCATCTTGGCGGCCTGGAACACCTCCTCCGGCGTCCCCTGGAAGCCGGCCTCCACGAGGTTCTCGACGTGGAAGTTGTGGTTGCGCGCCCAGATCGTGTGCATGGCGGTGAGCGACACGTTCTCGTTCGCCCGTCCATCGCCGGCCACGTAGTGGTCGAGCAGGCTGACGAAGGGGTTCGTGTCGAGCAGCAGCGCGTTGCCGCTCCCCATGAAGTTCGAGGCGAAGGCGCTCACCGCCTCGGGATCATACGCGCCGGCCGCATTGAACAGGGAGCCGGTCTTTGTCTCGGAGATGGGGAAATTCGAGAAGTAGGTGCGGAAGCTGATCGCTCCGCCCGGGAGCGAGGGGTCGTGGAAGATCGTGTCCGCGTCCCAATGGTGCTGGATGAGGGCGCGGAGGGTCGGGAGCAGGTTGAAGGCGGGATTGGAGGGATCGGGAGCACCCGCGAGAAGGCGCGCGCCGACGCCCTGGTTGCCGTCGCTCTCGCGCAGGAACTGGCCGACGAGTTCGTGCGAGCCGTAGGCCTGGTTCTGGTCGACGTAGGGTGAGGTCTTGTTGAGGTGCTGGGGCACCCCGTCCACGATGGACGAGACCTCGCCCCGTGTCAGGTCGGCCGGGTTGTTGGTTCCGGGCGCGCGCCCCGAGCCTGGCTGGTCGATCAGGACGGTTCCGTTGGCGGCGCTCTTCGGGAGGAAGTCGAGGCCGTGGTCGAAATACTGTCCGAACGCCATGAAGAAGATGTTCGAGCCGTTGGCCTGGTGCGGCAGGTCGGCCTCCTGGGTCCCCAGCACGTTGCTGATGGCGCGCGGATCGAGGCCGGCGTAGAGCGGATTGAGGGCGTTGTTGTTGGTTGCCGGGTCGAACGCACCGTAATGGGCGTCGGTGAGCCGAATGAACGGCTGGTCCGCGGCGCCGAATTCGGGATGGTCGAGGTTGTTGCCCGCTCCGGACAGGGTGCGGACACCGGTCGCCCCCTCCGTATCGTCGTCGCCCTCGACGGCGGGACGTCCCTGGATGAGGTTCTTGATGCCGGCGAGATCCGCCGCAGTCAGGGTGAACGCTCCGCCGCCGCCCGGCTGCTCCCCGCCCTGGACTGGTGTGGTGCCGAAGGCCGGCGTACCCGAGCTTGCGTAGGTGATGGTGTGAGACCCGTTGGTCAGGGTCGTCATGCCGTTCGCCTGGGTGGCCGTGTAGTCGGCACGCGTCGTGCCGGGGGCGAGTTCGATGACGTCCTGGGGCCGCAGCGTGCCGATGATGGTGTCGTGTCCGCCGTTCGACCGGAAGACGATGCGGTGGGCCGAGGTGAGCCCGGAGATGTCCACCGTATCGTCGCCGGCAGCGCCGTCGATGGTGATGGTGCTGAAGTTCAGGCTGGTCCCGGTGAAGTTGCCCGATACCGTGACGGTGTCGTTCCCGGCGGCACCCTGGTTCAGGCCGCCCCCATCGTTGGCGGTGACGTTGATCGTGTTCACCTGGATCTCCTCGACGTTGTCGAGCTCGGCGACCACGGTCGTCGTCGTCCCCACGGTGCGGGTGATCACGATCTCGGTCGCGGCCCCGAAGGTCGTTCCGAGCGTGGCCGCGAGCGTGGCGTTCTGCCCACCGGTGAGCGCGTAGATGCCGAACGCTTCCGCCGCCGCGACCCCGTTCAGCACGTAAGTGTCGGTCCCGGCCCCTCCGTCGACGCGGTCGCGCCCGTCGACGCTGAGTTGTGTGATCCGGTCGTTGCCGGCACGGCCATTGATGATGTCGTTGCCGCCCCGACCATCCATCGTGTCGTTGGAGAACAGGAGGGCGTTGGCACCGTTGGCGATATCGTCGCCCGCCGTGCCGACGAAGTTCAGGCCGATGAGAGGGGCACCGGTAAAGTTGTCTCCCACGATGCCGGTCGGTGCGGAGAAGACTTCTTCTGGGTTGCCCTCGCCATCGGTGAAGCTGACACGGACCCTCAGGACTGCGCCGACTTGGGCCTGGGCGGGTGTGAATCCTTGGCCCGTGGCGCCCGCGATGGCGTTCCAGGTCACGCCGTCGGCGGCCAGGACCTGCCATTGGAAGGCGAAGGCGCCGAGGCCGTTGGCATCCGCGATGCCGACCGTGGAGACGCTGAGGGCCTGGCCCTCGGTCGGCGACACCAGCCCGTTCGTCGGCGTGGGGTCGACGATGGCCGGAACGCCGGTCGCCGTGGTGTTGACCCTGACAGCTTCGACGTTCTTCAGCTCCGCGATCACGACGCCGCCGCGGACCACCACTGACTGTGTGTCGTCGCGGAAGGTCAGGGTCGGGAACTGCGCGCGCGCGGCAGCAAGCCCGAGCTGCTGGACCGGAAGCGCGCCGTCGAGGATCCGGAAGGTGTCGGTCCCTGCGCCGCCATCGACGAAGTCGCGTCCGTCCCCGGGGCGCCACGTCACGGAATCGTTCCCGCCGCCCGCGAAGACGAGGTCGTCCCCTGCGCCGCCCGCCAGCGTCTCCGACGCGACGGTACCCACCACGATGTCGGCCCCGGCCGTCCCGGCCGCGCCGATGGCATAGACGTCGGTGTCGCCGACCTGCAGGAACTCGACCTCGGTCAGCGTATCGCGGCCGTCGCCTTCCAAGCCGAGGTTGTCGGTGACGGTGATGACGGCCCCGGTGCGCTCGAAGGCGTAGGCCTCGACCGGGCCGGTCACGATGGCCGTATCCGTGCCCGCATCGCCGTCGATGGCATCGTTGCCGTGTCCGCCCGAGAGCTGGTCGTCGCCGGCCCCGCCCCGGAGCGTGTTGTCGCCGGTCCGGCCGATGAGGACGTCGTCGCCGTCGTTGCCTCGGAGGTCGTCGTCGCCGGCCCCTCCGTCGACCCGATCATTCCCGTCGCCGCCGTCGATGATGTCGTTGCCCACATCGCCTTCGATGTCGTCGTCGCCGGCAAGACCCAGGATGACGTTCGCAGCCGTCGAACCGGGAAGATCGTCGTCGCCGGCGGTGCCGACGAAGGCCGTCTCGACGGACAGCGTTTGCTGGGACTGCGTGACGCCCGGAAGCGTGCTCGTCCAGTTCGCGACGGCCCGGACCTCGACGTTCGGATTGGCCGGCGTGAAACGGTCGCCTGAAGGGCCTCCCAGCGCGTTGCCGACGAGACCGTCCCCGGGTCCGACGTTCCGCCAGGTGCCGTTGGCGTCGAGGACTTGCCACTGGACCGTCACCGGGCGCCCGGCGACGAGGCCGGTGAACACGGCGTCGAACCGGCCGATGTCTCCATCGGATGCGACGATGTTCAAGCGGTCGAAGGGTTGGTTGAGGATGAGCGCGACGGCGACCGGCCCGTCCGCGAACTGAAGGGCTTCGATGTTGCGCAGGGTGTCCGTGCCGTCATCGACCGCCGGATCGCTCAGGGTCACGTGCCGGACCGTGAGCGTCCCCGCTTCCGCACCGGTGCCGCGGGTGATGCTGTAATTGGCCCGCACATCGCTGAACACGGCCGTATCGACATCGGACGCGTTCGCGTCAGGCGACACGATCTCCCGCACGATGTGCATCTGGTCCGGCCGGACGTCCCGCGAGAGCAGGAGCTCGAACAGCGACTTGCCCACCCACGACGCCGGCAGGCCGTCGGTGGTGACCTGGCCCTGGGTGAAGGTGTGGCGCAGGCTGTCGACAGAGGTCAGTTGGTTGGCCTGGGTGTTGGAGGCGGACTCGATGGCCGGGGTCGAGGAATCGTCCGGCCGGGTGATGCGGATGCGGACGTTGAGCCAACGGTCGCCGTCCAGGATGTCGTTGCCGCCATTGCCCTGGAGGACGTCGCTTCCCGCGCCGCCGAGCAGGATGTTGCCGGCCTCGAAGAGCCCGTTCGAGCCGAGCGAGACGATCCGGTTCAATCCGTCGATGCGGGCGAGGCCGTCCGCGTCGAGACCGTCGTTGAAGAACACGCCCTCGTTGGCGCCCACGGTCGCGGCACCGGGTTCCTCCGCAAGCCCGTCAGCGGCGGTCCGGTCGTCGCCGATCAACGTGTCGTTGTTCTTCCACCCCGACAGGGCCTCGACCTTGTCGAAGCGGTTGCGCAGGATGTCGGCTTCCTCGGTCGTGAAGATCGGGATGCGCATGTCGGCGTGGGCGTCGCGGGCGTTGCCCTTGAAGATGGCCCAATCGAAGCCGAACATGCCCTCGTTGCGCATGACGCTCTCGCCCTGCACCATGATGTCGTCGCCGGACTCGCCGTCGAAGTCGTGTTCGTCGCCGCCGGCGAACATCACGTCGTGGCCCTTGATGGCGGAGTTGAAGAACAGCTCCGAGTTGTCGCCGGCCGTGGTGTCGAAGCCGCCGCCGGCCTCCAGCCAATCGTCGCCCTCGTTGCCCATCAGCAGGTCGGCGCCGTCGCCGCCGATGACGAAATCGTCGCCGGCACCGGAGAACACCTCCGTGGAGTCCACGCCCACGAAGACCACGTCCTTGCCCGTGCCTCCGATCAGGATGTCGATGCCGTTCGAGTTGGCGATGACGTCGTTGCCGCCTTCGCCCTTGAGGAAGTCGCCGCTGTCGCCGGAATCGGTGATGATGTCGTCGCCGTCGCCCCCGTTGACGAGGTCGACGCCGGCACCGGACTCGATCCGGTCGTTGCCGGCATCGCCCCAGATCCCGTCGTCGCCGAAATCGGTGACGATGGTGTCGTTGCCGTTGGTGCCGCCGACGAGGACGTGCTCGCCGCCGGTGAAGCGGAGATAGTTGGCCTCGACGGCCGCGCTTCCGGGATCGTCCCGCATGACCTTGCCGAGGCCCATCGCCTCCAGGATGGCATCGGCTCCGGTCGGGTCGACACCGGGGGCGGATCCGTTCTGGTCGGATTGGTTGGCGGCGTTGACCTCAAGCTCGAAGTCGTAATCCGCGAAGGCGTCGACGCCGATGTGGCGCGGGACGATGTCGTCCCCGGTGCCGCGGATGCCGTCCGGTCCGGGCTCCGCCAGGTTCGTGTTGGCCATCATCAGCTTGGAGAAGGAGTTCTGCTCCAACTCGACCAGGAAGTTCTGCCCCTGGGTGCGGGTGAGATAGTAGAAGCGGTCCGCGTCCTGCAGGTTCTCCATCTGCGCCTCGAACACGGCGTTGAAGGTCGAACCGAGAAGGCCACCGAAGGGCATCTGCTTCTCCGCGAGGCCGCCGATCCAGAGGTCGACCGCGTTGTAGCCGGTTTCCCGGCCCGCCCAGGCCCCCCGGGAATTCAGGTAGTCGAGGCGGTCCTCCGGAGCCCCCACCCCACCCAGGACGAGCGCTAGGGCCGCGTCGCGCTTGCCGTCGAGGGTCGTCGCCGCAACCACGGACGGATGTGTCCCATAGGCCGCCACGAAGTTCACGACCGACATCGCGTTCTTGAGATTGCCGGCCATGTCCGCCCAACTGGTATAGGGCGTCAGGAAGGTCGAGCCGGTGGCGGCGAAGAGCTGCGCGCGCGCCTCGTTCAGGGTGGGCGTCCCGGTCTCGCGACCGCGGGCGATGTTGAGGGCGGCGAGGTCGAGGGGCAATCCGAGCAGGTTGTTGCGCAGGGCGTCGACCACGAATTCGTCGATCTCGCTGCCACGCTCGACCGTCATGCCCCGGATGATGGCGGCCGCGGCCTCGTCGTGGCTCAGCCTTGGTGTGCCCGTGGGCGCGAGGTCGCCGGGGCTGTCAAACAGCACGGGGTTGAGGAAGGCCTCGATCAGCCCGAGGCCATTGTCGAGGGCAGCCCCGTCCACCCCGACGCGCGGCAGGTTTTCCGTGAGCATCGAGTGTCCGAAGCGGTAGACCGTGTTGGCGAACTCCGCGAAGATGGCCGGGTTGATCTCCGTCACCGCGTTGAACACGAACGGGTCGATCTGGGGCTGCACCTTCCGGGCGAACTCCTCGAAGACGAGGTGCTGGTACTGCATCTCGGTGGCGAAGCGTCCGGCCTGGAACAGGCGCTCGCCGTCCCAATCGAGGCCGTTCGCAATCGTGGTCTGCTCCAGGGCCGAAAGCTGGGCGAAGCCCGCGGGTAACCCCGCGATGTCCGTCTCCAGCCACGCGTTGATGAAGGCGAGGTCGCCCGAGCGCAGGATGGTCAGCTTGTGGGCCTCGACCTGTCGGTTGTGTTCGGAGTGGAAGATGTGGTGGACGGCGGTGAGGCCGATGTTCTCGTTCCCGCGTCCGTCGCCGGTGATGAAGTGCCGGTCGAGGAGCTCGTTGTCGTAAGCCAGATTGCGCCCCTGCGCGGTCAGGCCCGTCGTGGAACCGTCCGCGTTGGCGAAGCCCAGGGCGGTGTCTCCGTCCTGGGGAAGCGCGATCCCCCGCGAGGTGGTCGGCACGGCGTCGTTGGCGATGTCGTCGAGGAAGGCGTTGAAGGTGCGGGCGGCCGCGACCGTTTCGCCCGCCTCGATGGTGTTCTGGGTGCCGTTGGGGCCCGCGAGGACCGTGCCGACCGGCAACTGGATGGCGGAGAGGGAGAGCGGCGCCGCGAGGGTGCCGCTGGCATAGACCGGCTGCCCTCCGGGCGTGATCCCGACCATGACCTGGGGCATGCCGTCGGCGCCGGGGATGAAGGCGCCGTAGGGGTCTGTGAGCAATTGGGGGACCGCCGAGACGTCGGCATCGACGAGGTTGATGCCGAGCATCGTCCGCGCCTGTTCCTTGACGTCGGCCCAGGTCGCGAGCCCGCCGTTCACGCCGCCGAGGAGGAACCCGGTCGCGACGGGCTTCCCGTCGACCAGCGCGTACTCACGCAGGAAGACCTGGTGGGAGGCGTTGGAGGTGTAGGTCTGGTTCTGGTCGACGAAGGGCGTCGTGACGTTGCGCTGCGAGCCATCGACGGGGGTCGAACGGGTCAGCACCATGAATTGGGTCTGCGCGGTCACCTCGTCGCCCGTGCCGGGCATTCCGTCGGGGCCCTGGGTGACGAGCGGGTCGTCCGCGGTGAGCGGGATGTAGACCGTGCCGTTGCCGCCCTTGGTGATCAGGTCGAGCCCGTGGTCGAAGAACTGCCCGAAGAACGTCATCCAGGCATTGAAGGGCTTGGACAGGCCCTCGTCCGGAGCGACGTTGAGGACATTGATGGAGCCGTTCGTGACGGTGACGCCCGTCCGCTGGAGAATGGTATCCAGCGCGGATTGCAGCTCTGCATGCTCGCCGGCGGGATCCGCCCCTTGCGCCGTCCGCAGAGCCTCGTAGGCCGCCGTGATGAGTCGCTGGTCGCCGAGGATGTCCGTGGAGCCCGCGAGCCTGAGCGCGGCCGCGATGGCCGCCGGATTGTTCAGCGAGGCGTCGACGACAAGGTTGGAGATGATGCGTGGGTCGGCGTCGGCGACGCTGCCACCGGTGCCGTAGTCGGTGTTGGTGACCGCCGGTGCCGGTCCGGGGCCGTCCGGGTCGAAGGCGTCGCCGTCCTGATCGTTCACGAAGCTTTTGTCGAGAAGCTGGGGCATGGGCTGGCCGGACGAGCCCCAGGTCTCGCGGCCGGGCACGATGTTGTTGAAGGTCCCGTCCACCGTGCGGAGCCCGTAGGGCACGTGCGGATCGGGGATGGCGCGCGGTGCGTCGGCCGCACCCAGCCAGAGGCCATCCGGGTTGTAGAGGCTGCGATCCGTCAGGATGTCGCCGGTGGCGGGGTCGACCCTGAGTTCCGTCAGGTCGATGCCGCTGGCGTGGGCCTCGGCGATCCTGATCTGCCTCAGGATGAAGGTCAGATCCTGCTGATTGAGATGAACCGCCATGACACCCTCCGCACGACATGGGCGGCGATGGCCGGCCCTGATCGGATGCGAGGAGTTCCCTTGTTTTCCGGGACGCCTCCTCCACATCCGCGAAGGTTCCATGCCTGTGACCCTGCCGGAAGAGTTAAAAAACCCTTAAGGACATAGGAAATTTCCTCGCGTGTGGGTTTTTCCTACAGGATGCAACTTCGCTGGTACTGCTTCGGAGTTATCTTTTCCTCTTTTGTGCTTTGGTTGTCGACTTGCGTACTGCATTCGAGTCCCGTTGCACGTCAGAGGGCCCATAAAAATCCGCGGCAATAGGGTTTGGTGCTCAGTCTATTTTTACCGACGTAACGAGGTCGAACCCCGATCCATGGAGCGATTCGTGAGCTTCGTGCCGCGGACGTGCCATCGGTCGAAACGAAGGGCGGCGGGACCCTACGGGAGTTCGTCGACCACAGTTTCGACAGCCTGGTCTTCAAAGGACGCGGCCATCGCCTTGGTGGGGCTCCCTGCGTAAACAACCGTCTTGGATGGGCGCCCGAGTGCGTGGGCGGTCGGTCCGGTGCTGTCCTTCGAACAGGAAAGATCCCGCGATGGATTCCCGACCCGCGGGCGAAGCCGTTGGCAACGAGGAGCAGGCGTGTCCAGGATCAAAATCCCCGGTGGCCGTGAACAATGGCTCCTGGTGGGCCTGTTGGCCGTGCTCCTCCTTGTTACTCTGGCCACCTATCACCTGACGCGGCCGACGACGCTGACCGTCGCGGTTGCCCCGAAAGGCGGAAGCGAGCCAGCCTTGCTGCAGGCCTACGCGGACGAGTTGGCCCGAAGAAAGCTCGGGATTCGGCTGAAGGTCATCGCCTTCGACGGCGTTCGCGAGAGCGCCGAGGCGCTGAAGGCCGGTAAGGCCGACCTTGCCGTGGTCCGGCCCGACGTCGCGTTGCCCGGGAACGCCCTGACGCTTGCCGTCCTGCGCGAACTCTCGGCCTTCGTCGCGGCGCCCTCCAACGCGGGCATCAAGGGCTTCTCGGACCTGGCCGGCAAGCGCCTCGGCATGCTCGCGAGCCGCACCGCCGACCGAACCCTCGTCGGCACGCTCGTGGCCCACCACGACCTGGAACTCCTGACGGAGCCACAGACCGGGGCCCTCCCGAAGAAGGCCGTGGCGCTCGTGCCCCTGGAGGAAGCCGACGTCGGCCCTGCCCTGCGCGAGCATCGGATCGACGCGCTGGTGATGGTCACGACACCCACCTCGCCCATCGCCAGGCGGCTTGTCGCGTTCGTCAAGGACGAGAGCGAGGACGACGAGATCGCCCTGTTCGGGGTGCCGGATTCTACGGCCGTCCTGGCGCGCTGGCCACGTCTTCAAGCGGTCACGCTCCCGGCGGCTCTGTTCGGCGGCAATCCCCGGCTCCCCGCCGAGGACGTGGTCACCGTCGGCTCGTCCTATCGGCTCGTGGCCCGGGCCGACCTGTCGCGCAGTCTCGCCGCCGAGGTGACCCAGCATTTGTTCGAGATGCGCAGCGCGCTGGCCGACACGGTGTCGGCGGCCAACGCCATCGACAATCCCGCCTACGAGGACACGGCCGACGCCACCAGCGCGCACCTCCCCATCCATCCCGGGGCGATCGACTATTACGAGCGGGAGCAGGAGACCTTCATCGAGCGCTACGAGAGCTGGATCTACCTCGTGGCCATCCTGGCCGGCGGCGTCGGCTCAACGGTAGCCTGGCTTCGCCAGCGTCTGGGCCGCATCCGGCGGGAGCGGATCGAGGTGGCGACGAGCCGCCTGCTCGAACTGCGTGGGGCGGCGCGGCAGGAGACCGACCGCGCGCGTCTGGAGGCCATGGCGGCCGAGGTGGATGATCTGGCCGCGAGCATCGCCCGACAGGCCCTCAATCGACCGACCGAGCTTCGGATGCTCGGGGCGGCCAACGTGGCCATCGACGCCACGCGTTCGACAGTCAGGCGTGCGATGGTGAGCCGACCCGATTGAAGGGGGCCGCCCTTTGGTATGGCTTTTGAGCCTGTTCGGAGTTGACTTGGTTTGTGGTCCAGAACCCATGCAAGTTCTCGGGCCGTGACAGCGTGGTTGGCGAAGGCTCGGGGCGTCAAGCCACCCAGGGCCGTGTGGGGTCAATCTTCATTGTCGTGGCACCTCCATTCCTCAATGCGCTCATGAGCATCCGCCAGCGATAGGAACCAAGAGGTGATCCTCTCTCGGTTTCACGGACACCTCCGATACGCTCGTTACGGGCGGGGAAGGTGTTTGATGGCGAAGACGAGACAGCGAGTTCAAACGCGAGGCGGTGGCCCTGCTGGACAGCAGCGGCCGGCCGCTGATGCAGACCGCGGCCGAACGCGGGATCCAACCCTCGATGCTGAGACAGTGCCGAAGGGCGCTGATCGGAGCCTCTTCCCCACCACGGGCAGCAGGATCACCAGGAGCCACGGCTGCGGGCCCGGTGACTTCCCCTCCCATCAGGCAGCCAGTACGCCGCCGAGGCCTACCGAACGCAGTTCGCCGACATGACGGCGACGCCCTCCATGAGCCGGACGGGCTGCTGCGTCGACAACGCCCCGATGGAGAGTTTCTTCCACACCCTTAAGGTCGAACTCGTCCATCAACGACGATGGGCGACCCGAGATGAGGTCCGAGGCGACTTGTTCGTCGACAGCGAGGGCTATGACATCGGCAGCGCATCCGCGCGGCACTCGGTGACATCACGCCCGAGCAGGTCGAACGGAATGCGGGCCAATCCCGTGTCCGTGAGGTCGGGGGAGGATCGCACCGACAGCTCGCTTTCAGCCGTTCCGCACTCAGACGCCCACTATGTGTGCTGAACGCGCACGGCGAGGCGCAGGAAGCTCACGGCACTCGCGACCCCGGCGAAGGCGCCGCCGAGTCCGAGCGCCAGCGCCGGCCCGCGCGCGTCCGCGATGGCGAAGCATGCCGCCACAAGGGCCGCCCCCGTCGTCTGGCCGAGGAGGCGTGCGGTGGCCACGATCCCGCTCGCGCCTCCGGAACGCGTGGGCGGGGCGCTCGTCATGATCGCGCGCAGGTTCGGCGCCTGAAAGAAGCCGAAGCCTGCGCCGCAGATCGCCATGCGCCAGGTGATGTCGAAAACGCTCGGATCCGCCGGCAGTGCTGCCAGGAGCGCCATGCCCAAAGCCAGGACGGCGAGCCCGATCCCGCCGAGCAGGCCAGGAGGATAGCGGTCGGACAGGCGACCCGCGAGGGGCGCCATCAACGCGACCACCACCGGCCACGGCGTCATCAGGAAGCCGGTCTCGACCTGCGAGCGGCCGAGCGCGTGCTGGAACAGGAACGGCAGGGAGACGAAAGCGAGGCCTTGGGCCGCGAAGGAGCAGACTGAGGTCAACGCGGACAGCGCGAAGAGCGGACGCTTCAGAAGGTCGGCTGCGAGCATCGGGGCGGGATGTCCGGCCTGTCGGCGCAGAAGCAGCGTGCCGCAGGCGAGCGCGCCGGCGAACTCCGCCAGGATGCGCCAGACCGGTCCCTCGTGGGCTGCATCCCCGAGTCCCAGGACGAGCAGAGCGAAGGCCACGGCGTTGAGGATGGCGCCGGCTCCGTCGAAGCTGTGGCCGGAGCGACCGGTTTCCGTCAGCGCTGTCCAGGCGAGGGCGAGGGCAGCGAGGCCGATCGGTACGTTGACGGCGAACAGCCACGGCCAGGGCGCGGCGACCAGGATCAGGGAAGCCACGGTCGGTCCCACGGCGAAGCCGACGCCGACGACGAAGGCATTGAGCCCGACCCCGCGCCCGAGCTGAGCGGCCGGATAGATAAAGCGGATCAGCGCGATGTTGACCGCCATCAGGGCGCTCGCGCCGACGCCCTGCAGCACACGCGCAGCCACCAGCGTCGGCAGGGACCAGGCAAGCGCGCAGACCAGGGAGGCGAGCGTGAAGAGGACGAGGCCACCGAGGTAGATCTTTCGCTGGCCGACGATCTCGCCCAGCGCCGCGATCGGCAGCAGCGTCGCCACCACGGCGAGCTGGTAGGCGTTGACGATCCAGATGGACGCGCCCGGATCGACACCGAGGTCGGCGGCGATGGTCGGCAAGGCTGTGTTGGCGATCGCGGTATCGAGGGTTGCGAGGGCGACGCCCATCAGCACTGCGATCATCGCGCGCCCGCGCTGGCCCGGCGGCAAGCCGTCGCGCGGCGGCACGTCCGGCGTGAGGATTGGCGTTGGCATCGGAAGACAATCTCGCAGAGAGGCGGGTCTGAATGCGTGCGCTGCAGGCCGATGGCAATCCCAGTTTGTGGCTGGGCTTCACAACAACACTCCGGATGTTATGCCGGTGATCGGACAGGCGCCGTCGCTGCGCGCGGCCTGAAGCTTCCGAATTGAGCTTGACTGAGACGGTGGTGAGCAGCCCTTCCACCGGTTGCCTGAGCAGGTTTCGTAGCGCTCAAACACCGAACCTTCGCTCGCGAGGACGGTCCGGACCGGATTGTCCGGCGAGGTTGGGACGGGACCCATTTGTCCGTTCCATGACCGCTTCGGCTGGAGTTCTGCCCGTCCGCTCCTGGACAGAGAATGAAGCGAACAGCCATTCTCATTCGGCAAGCTTTGACCTTCCGATGGCGCCCGTCAGACGTTGATCGCGTTCACCTCCCGAAGCCGACAGCACGCGGACGGCTTAGATGCCGGCATACCAAGCGTAGCCCTGGTCTTCCCAGTAGCCGCCCTTGCCCTCGCCAAAATGGGCGAAGCTCTCGACCACCTCGATACGCATCACGTACTTGGCCTGTTTGTAGCCGAGATTGCGTTCGACCCGCAGGCGCAGCGGTGCGCCGTTGGACACCGGTAGCGCCTGCCCGTTCATGTTGTAGGCGAGGATCGTCTGCGGGTGGAACGCGTCCACGAGTTCGATGCTCTCGTAGTACCGGACCGGCGATCCGGCGCTGGCCGCAGACTCGTCCGACGCCTGCTGGCCGCCGGAATCCTTTCTGCTCTCGCGGCCGCCCGACTGCTTGGTCATGGCCGGGTTGGCGTTGCCCGCGGGCGCCGCCTCGTCCGTCTCCGCGTCGTCGCCCCCACCTTCGAGCGGATTGCCCTGGTCCATGGTGTCGGCGCAGTGGAACACCACGTAGCGTGCCTCCGGCTTGAGCTTGGCCCGGATCAGGAGGTCAGCGAGCGGCACCCCGGTCCACTTGCCAATGGCGCTCCAGCCCTCGACGCAATCGTGCCGCGTGATCTGAGTGCGGGCGGGAAGCGTGCGGAGGTCCGCCAGGGACAGCCGGAAGGGTGCCTCCACGAGACCGCCGACCTCCAGGTGGTACTTGGCGAACTTGCCCGTCGCCAGGGCCTTGTACGCCCTGTCCGGCGGATCCTCGGTGCCGTTCGGCTTGAACCACGGGGAGATGTCGGCCTCGGCATATTCCGGTGCCAGCGCTTGGTCGGTGAGGAGCAGGCGTTGGACGAACAGGTTGGCATCCTCGCCGGTCTTGAGCATGCGCTGGAACCACGCCGCATTGCCGAGGCGGTCGCATCCGCCGAGCATGGCCGCAGCGGCCGTCGCGGACGCCCCCGTCAGGAGGGTGCGTCGGCTGGGAAAAGGGCTCATGCCCGACGCTCCTCCGGGGCGCCGGTCGGTTCGATTTGGCGCTCGATGACGAACCAACCGGTGAGCATGCCGCGCATGTTGTTCCAGAAGCCCGAGAGCAGGACCAGGGCGACGTGCATGACGACGAACAGGACCAGCAGTGCCGCCACGACGAAGTGCACCGTGCGGGCCGATTGGCGCCCGTCGAACACCGTCAGCAGGAACGGGAAGGCCGCGTTCATCGCCGGCGACATCGCGAGGCCGGCCAGGACCTGCACCGGCAGGAGCACGAACAGAACGACGAGATAGGTGAGCTTCTGAATGACGTTGTAGCGCTTGGCCTCGTTCCCTTGCGGGAAGCGCAATGTCAGGTGCTCCCACACCGACGCGCCGAAGTGCCGAACCTGATCGCGCGACGGGATCAGGCGGAATCGAAGCTGTCCGCTGACCAGCCCGTAGAGCAGATAGGCGAGGCCGTTCAGGACGAAGGCCCAGGCGAAGAAGAAATGCCAGCTTCGGCCGCCCGTCAGATCCTGGTCGCTCGGCAAGGTCGCCCAGGCGGGAAATCCACGGTCGGCCGGCTCGCCGTTGGAGCCCGTCGATGAGCCGAGCCAGCCCGTCGTTTCGAAGCCTTGTCCGAAGACCGTCGTCACCCCTTTGGGCGGATCGTCCTCCGTCGACGCCATTGCCATCAGCGGTGTGTCGAAGGTCGAGACGTTGCCCCAGTACAGGGCCGGGTGAGCGTTGAAGATCTGCAAGCCGCTCATGAGCAGGACCAGGAGGCACACCGCATTGACCCAATGCGTGATGCGGATGGCTACGGGATGCCTGAACATCCATCGGCGACGCTCGACCTCACAGATCTCGGGCGTAGAGCGGATCGGGTCAGTGCGCGCCAAACGGTATTCCTCGAAGTCGTCGCCGTCAGGGTGGAGGCCCCTGCGTCGGGACCTCCGGAAGCGTCAACGGCTTGAAATCACATGCCGCGGTTCATCATGCGCTTCTTCATCATGCGGCGCTTCATCATCTGCTTCCGCATCATGCGCTTCTTCATCATCATCCGCTCACTGCGGTCCATGCGGACCTGGGTGACGCCGCTCTCGGACTGAAGGCCGTTGACGGACATCGGGGCGGCCATGGCCGAACCGGCGGCGAGGGCGATGCCGCCGAGGGCGGTCAAGGCGGTCAGCGCAAGCGTGAACTTCTTCATGTGGAATCTCCTGTAGAGGTGAACATCATATCCAACCCACAGGGCAACAGTATGATTATGTCGTTGTTCCTCGAAAAATAAAGAATTACTTTTATATACTGCAATTTTTTAGCAAGAGACAGCCCGCGCTCACATCGAGGCTTTTGGCCTGGGCACGATTCCTATCCTCGCGTATCGTTACGGAACGGGCCGGCGAAAAGTTTCAGGCCCCCGGCGGGAGGCCGCCGAGTCCGATCTCGACCTTATGCGCGCGGGCGACTTCGACCTGACAATATCAATGCTCGCCGTATCGGGGCTCGCTCTTGCACCGGAGGCGGCCCCTCGCCCGCTCGGGGGCAGGACCTGCAGATGGGGCGATGCTGCTCACCTCACGGATCGACGAACGACCGCTTTCGGCGGATGGCGGAGAATGGTTTGTCCGGCAAGGTCCGGTAGGATGCACAATGTCCGCTTACAGGCCGATGGCTGACTTCCGCTTTTGGTGCGCAGCTGCGGCGCGGGCGGATCGCGGCCGGGGTGAGATGCTGTTGGCTCCTCAAACGAGAGTTCCATCATCCCGTCGACCAGTGACACGACCCGCCGACCGTGGAACCTCGGCTGCTTCGTCGGACCCGAGTCGCCGTTTGAGCCCAAGCACATCTCGGCAATCCCCACCTGCCTGCAGCACGAGGGCCGCGCTGGGGACCTCGCCCTGTTCAACACGACCATCGACAGCAAGCTGCGCGGCTGCGATCTCCTCCGCCTAATCGCAGGATTTGAGAAGCGCGACATCCACCGCACCGTCCGCATCCGCAGTCACGACAATCTCCCATGGCATCGAACCGGTCGAACCGAACATTGTCGGAATGCCGCTGGGGGCGGGCTCAAAGTGCGTCGCGCGCATACGTGCGGGCGCACTCGACATGCGTCTTATGCCTATCGACCGCGCGCGTTAAAGTGGCTGTTGGAGCGAATCAGTGATCGCGTGGGGACTGCCGGCGGCGTGTTTGCCGACTCTGATGCGGGCTTGATGTGCCGCGCCGGAGGGCCGAATTAACTCAGTCTTAGCTTGTAGCCGGAACGATGCTATAGAATATTTGCTTTATTATTAAGATCTACAGCATAAGTCGCAGGCTTAAATTGGAGAGCGCATTTTCCAAGTGCCCAATATTAAGAGTCTACTTCTAATGCGCTTCCAAATAATTTGTTTAATCGGATATTTAATACTGCACCCGTTTAGCTCTGAAATGAGCCGCTTTCCGAGGTGGCCGATAAGTAGTCAAATCAGTGGCTGGGGGACCAGGATTCGAACCTGGACTAGAGGAGTCAGAGTCCACTGTTCTACCGTTAAACTATCCCCCAACATCCTCGCGTGGCACGAGGCAGGATCCGGTCGTTCGTCTCGAGCGCTGCTGAGGCTAGCGGTTGAGACCCGGCCCGTTCCGGTGCAGGGGCGATAGCATGGCTTTCCGGACCGATGCAAGCCCACATCTGAACGCCCGCCCGTGAGGCGATTCGCGCTGCCTCAGGCGCTGCCCGGCGGTTCCAGGCGGGCCTCGATCATGCCGAGGGTGCGCAGGATCGCCAGGGCGACGATCTCGCAATCGGTGTCCCCCTCCGGAGTAGCCGGGAGGATCGCCACGGTGCTGACTTCGTCGTCCGTCAGGAACCCCACCACCACCTTGTAGACATCGCCCTCCGGTGCGCCTTCGTCGTGGACGAGGCAGACCCGGCAGCCATGGGCCTCGCCGTACACGCGCTGGGTCAGGACCTGGACGCGACGGGGATCGGCTGGTTCCGTGCGGCGTGGGGCGCCGAAGGTGGGGCGAATGATGTTGTCCATTCTCGCTCCTATACCCGACCGTCCCCGCTTCGGGGAGGCCCCTGCCCGCTTCGGCCCCGTGCGGGCCTCATCGTACGAGGCGGCCGGTCTGGTCTTCCTGTGCGAGTTTGAGGAGGTTCTGTCCGTAGGCGGTTTTGGCGAAGAGCTTGCCGCGGGCGACGAGCTGCTCCTTGCCGATGCGAGCTGCTCCTTGCCGATG
>NZ_LMRM01000018.1:0-52498 GCF_001426045.1 Methylobacterium sp. Leaf94 | reverse complement strand
CCCGACCCGGATCTCCTTCCAGGTGACGAGCAAGATCGACAGCCGCACGATCCTGGGCGAGATGGGCGCCGAGCAGCTGCTGGGCCAGGGCGACATGCTGTTCATGGCCGGCGGTGGGCGCACGACGCGCGTGCACGGGCCGTTCTGCTCGGATGCGGAGGTCGAGAGCGTGGTCGCCCACCTCAAGCGCCAGGGCCGGCCCTCCTACCTCGAGGCCGTCACGGCCGACGACGGCAGCGGCGACGAGAAGCCCGCCAAGGGCGCGAAGGCGGACAAGGCCGACCGGGCCGAGAAGGCCCAGGCGGCCGAGATCGAGGACAGCGACGCCCCGATCTTCGACGCCGGCGCCTATGCGGGCAGCGGCGGCATCGATCCCGGCGCCGAGCTCTACGACCAGGCGGTGCAGGTGGTGATGCGCGACCGCAAGGCCTCGACGAGCTACATCCAGCGCCGCCTGCAGATCGGCTACAACCGCGCCGCCTCCATCATGGAGCGGATGGAGATCGAGGGCATCGTCGGCCCGGCCAACCATGCCGGCAAGCGCGAGATCCTGATGGAGGGCGGCCACGCCGCCTCCGGCATGATGGATTACGACGACTGAGCCGGATGGCGCGGGTGGGGCGGTGGCCGTCCCACCCGTCGCATATTCGCCACAGGGCGGGCTTCTAAGCGGGCACCACCCGCACTCGATCCGCACGCCTACGCATCGCCTCAAGGGAGCGTCCCGATGATCGGCCGCCGTCACCGCCTCGCCGCCGGTCCGCTGCTCGTCCTGGCGGCGGGCCTCGCCCTGCCGCAGCCGGCCTCCGCCCAGGTCTCCTCGTTCCTCGACGGCCTGTTCGGCCGCAAGGAGCAGCCGGCCCCGGCCCCCGAGCCGGAGCCCGCCCCGGAGGCCGCGCCCCCGGCCGCCGCTCCGAAGAAGCCCGTCGCCCAGGCGCCGAAGACCACGAAGCCGTCCGACAAGGCGGCCAAGGGCGAGGCGAAAGCCCCCAGGGGCGAGGCCAAGGCCGCGGATCCGAAGGCTGCCGATGGGAAGGCCGCCGACGGCAAGGTCGCCGACGGAAAGGCCGCCAAGGTCGCGGCCGTGGGCGCGCCCGCCGCAGCCGCCGTCGCGGTCGAGGCGGACGACGCCACGGTGATCGCGCAGGCCAACGCCTACTTCAACGGCATGACCACGCTCACCGGCAGCTTCGTCCAGATCGGCCCGGACGGGCGCCGGATCGGCGGCAAGCTGACGCTGGCCAAGCCCGGCCGCCTGCGCTTCGACTACGACCAGCCCTCCCCTCTCGAGATCGTGGCCGACGGGACCTCGGTGGCGGTCAAGGACCGCAAGCTCGGCACCCAGGACCTCTACTTCATCTCGCAGACGCCCCTGAAATTCCTGCTGCGCGACAAGATCGACCTCGCCCGCGATCTCTCCGTCACCGACGTGGCCAACGATCCGGGCGGCCTGCGCATCGCCCTGGAGGACCGCTCGACGCTGGGCGGCACCTCGAAGATCCAGCTCTTCTTCGACGCCGAGGTGAAGACCCTCAGCCAGTGGCGGATCACCGATCCGCAGGGCTACCAGACCACGGTGCAGCTCACGAACCTGCAGAAGGGGCGCCCCGTGGAGGGGAACCTGTTCTTCATCAATTACGGGCGCGCCGAGGACAAGGCGGCCGAGCGCCAGATCCGCGCGCAGTAGCGGGGGGATCACCCGGCCGCGCTTGTCGGGCCGGGTCCGATGCGGCTAAGCGTCGGGCTCGCATCGTACGAGCCGAGCCCATGCACGACATCCGCGCCATCCGCGAGAACCCGGACGCCTTCGACGAGGCCCTGCGCCGCCGCGGGCTGGCGCCGCTCGCCGCCGAGCTGATAGCCCTGGACGACGCGCGCAAGTCCGCGATCTCGGCCGCGCAGGGCAACCAGGAGCGCCGCAACGCGCTTGCCAAGGAGATCGGCGGCGCCAAGAAGGCCAAGGACGAGGACCGGGCGCAGGCGCTGATGGCCGAGGTCGCCCGCCTGAAGGACGAGGCCCCGGCCCTGGAAGCCGCGCAGGCGGAGGCGGCGGCGACCCTCGACGCGCGCCTCGCCGCGATCCCGAACCGCCCGAACCCGGAGGTGCCCGAGGGCGCCGACGAGCACGGCAACGTGGAGTACCGGCGCTTCGCGGCGCACCGGCCCCAGCTCGCCACCGGAAAGCAGCATTTCGAGATCGGCGAGGCCTCGGGCCTGATGGATTTCGAGGCCGCGTCCCGGATGTCCGGCGCTCGCTTCGTGGTGCTCAAGGGCCAGCTCGCCCGCCTGGAGCGGGCGCTCGGGCAGTTCATGCTCGATCTGCATACCGGCGAGCACGGCTACACCGAGGTGGCGCCGCCCATCCTGGTCCGCGACGAGGCGATGTTCGGCACGGCGCAGCTGCCGAAGTTCCGGGACGACCAGTTCCAGGCGGGCGAGCACTGGCTCATCCCCACGGCGGAAGTCCCCCTCACCAACCTCGTGCGCGAGAGCATCCTGCGCGAGGAAGAGCTTCCCCTGCGCTTCACCGCCCTCACCCCGTGCTTCCGGGCCGAGGCCGGCTCGGCGGGGCGGGACACCCGCGGCATGCTGCGCCAGCACCAGTTCAACAAGGTCGAGCTCGTCTCGATCACCCATCCGGAGCAGTCGGCCGCGGAGCACGAGCGCATGCTGGGCTCGGCCGAGGCGGTCTTGAAGAAGCTCGACCTGCCCTACCGGATCATGACGCTGTGTACCGGCGACATGGGCTTCGCCTCCCAGAAGACCTACGACATCGAGGTCTGGATGCCGGGCCAGGAGACGTTCCGCGAGATCTCGTCCTGCTCGGTCTGCGGCGACTTCCAGGCGCGGCGGATGAACGCGCGCGTCCGCGCCCGGGATGGCAAGGCGGTGAATTTCGTTCACACCCTCAACGGGTCCGGCGTGGCCGTGGGCCGCGCGCTCATCGCCGTCATGGAGAACTACCAGAACCCGGATGGCAGCGTCACGGTGCCGTCGGTGCTGAAGGCCTATATGGGCGGGATCGATCGGATCGAGGGGTTCAAGAGCTGATGCGCATTCTCGTCACCAACGACGACGGCATCCACGCGCCGGGGCTCGAGACCCTGGAGGGGATCGCCCGGGCCCTCTCGGACGACGTCTGGGTGGTGGCGCCGGAGACCGACCAGTCCGGCGTCTCGCATTCCCTCTCGCTGAACGACCCCCTGCGTCTGCGCCAGGTCGCCGAGAAGCGCTTCGCCGTGAAGGGCACGCCGTCCGACTGCGTGATCATGGGCGTGCGCCACATCCTCAAGGACCACGGGCCCGACCTGGTGCTCTCGGGCGTCAACCGCGGCCAGAACGTCGCCGAGGACGTGACCTATTCGGGCACCATCGCGGCGGCCATGGAGGGGACGATCCTCAACGTGAAATCGATCGCGCTGAGCCAGGCCTACGGGGCCGGCGGGCGCGGCGCCATCAAGTGGCACTGCGCCGCCGAGCACGGCCCCGGGGTCGTCCGCAAGATCCTCGACATCGGCATCGAGCCCGGCATCGTCGTCAACGTGAACTTCCCCGATTGCGAGCCCGGGGAGGTCCTGGGCACGGCAGTGACGGCGCAGGGCTTCCGCAACCAGGCCCTGCTCCAGATCGATGCGCGCCAGGACGGGCGCGGCAATCCCTATTTCTGGCTCGCCTTCGCCAAGGCGACGTTCCAGCCCGGCCACGGCACCGACCTCAAGGCCATCGCGGAGAAGCGCATCTCGGTCACGCCGCTGCGCCTCGACCTCACCGACGAGCCGAGCCTGACGCGCTTCGCGCAGGGTTTTTCGGAGGTTTAGCAATCGTTTTGCTCAGCCCGATGCGGCCCTCCTCCCCCTTGTGGGGAGGCGTGGGAGGCGTGGGAGGTGGGGGTGGCTGGGTGACCCGCGACCGACTGAGGCCAGCGGAGCGACCCCCACCCCTGCCCCCTCCCCGCAGGGGGGAGGGGAACGCGTTCCATTCGAATCCGAGCCGCAACTCTGAGCAGCCGCGCCCGGGACAAGCCGTCCCCCCTGCGGCACACACCCAGAGACAATGGGCCTTCTTCGAGAATCAGCCATGATGCACGAGGGCTCGATCGAGGATGCCGCCTTCGTCATGGCCCTGCGGGGCCGCGGCGTGCGCGACACCGACACCCTGCGGGCGATGGAGCGGGTGCCGCGCGAGCGCTTCGCCCCGGCCCGGCACCGCGACCTCGCCCGGCGCGACCTCGCCCTGCCCCTGGCCTGCGGGCAGACCATGACGGCGCCGACCACGGTGGCGGCGATGCTGAAGGCCCTGGGCCTGCGCCCGGGCGCCCGCATCCTCGAGATCGGCACCGGCTCGGGCTACGTCACCGCCCTGCTGCTGCGGCTGGGCGCCGCCCATGTCCGCAGCCTCGAGCGCTACGCCACCCTGGCGGACGAGGCCCGCGACAACCTCGTGCCGGAGGACCGGCCGCTCGCCACGATCACCATCGGGGACGGGCTGCACCCGGCGACCCTGCGGGGGGCGGAGCCCTTCGACCGCATCCTCCTCAACGGGACGGTTCCGGCGATTCCTGGGCACTTCGGCGACCTGCTCGGCCCCGGCGGCCGCCTCGTCGCCCCGGTCGGCCGGCCCGAGGCGGCGGGCCTCGTCACCTGGACGCGGGGACCGGACGGCGCCCTGGACGTGCGCCCCGGCGCGGCCGTCCGGCTGGCGCCGCTCACCCCGGGGCGCGCCGGCGTCCTGTAGCGCGAAAGGTTCCGGCGGAGCCCCGTCCTTGCCGCGAACGTGGTGAATCGGAACGGTTGCTTAACCTGAATCGGGTTTGAATGACGTCATCAAGTTGCGTCAGGCAAACAGGTGCGTCGATGCGGGTTCGCGGGACTGGTCGAGGGTTGAGGACGCTGTCGCGTTTCGCGCTCATCGGCGTGATTGGAGGCGGTGCGGCCGCCTGTTCTTCGGATGCGTCCCGGTTGGGCGATCCCTTCGGCAATCCATTTGCCTCGAACCTGTCGAGCGAGCCCGCCGCGACGGGCAGCCTGCCCGACGGCGAGATCGCCCCGGCGCCGGTGGTGCGCACCAGCCGCATCCAGTCCCAGGCCCTCGGGGCCCCGGGCGCGGCTTCCTCGCCGGCGGCCATGTCGCCCCGCCCGATGGCGGCGGCCCCCGCCCCGGCCCGGCCCCAGACCACGCGTCTCGCCTCCACCGAGCCGGTCTCGGGCGGCATGACGGGTTCGGCGGTCTCGGGCATGAATCCCGATGCGGCCCGCATGAGCACCCGCGCAGTGCCCGCCGCGCCGGCCCCGAAGGTGATCGACCGGGCCGCCGAGAAGCGTGCCGCCGACGCCCGCCGCGAGGCGGAGGCCCGCGAGGCCGCCGAGGCCAAGGTCGAGGCCAAGCGCCAGGCCGAGGCCGCCAAGCTCGCCGAAGCCCGCAAGGTCGTGGAGGCTGCGAAGGCCTCCGAGACCCGCAAGGCCTCGGAGAAGGCGGCGGCCGCCGCCAAGCTCGCCGAGACCAAGGCGGCCGAGGCCCGCAAGGCCCATCCCCGTCCCGGTCAGGCCGTCGCCAAGGCCGAGGACAAGGCGGTCCGCAAGATCGAGATCAAGGAAGCCAAGGCGGAGGTGAAGGCCGAGGCGAAGGCGGACGCGGCCAAGGACGCGGCCAAGAAGGCCGAGGCGGCCCGCAAGACGGCCGAGGCCGAGGCGGCCAAGCTGGCCAAGGCCGACGCCGCCAAGGAGGCCGCCCGCAAGGTCGCCGAGGCGAAGGCCGCGGAGGCCGCCGCCAAGGAGGCCGCCAAGGCGCCCGTGAAGGTCGCTGCGGTCGAGGCGCCCAAGGCAGAGCCGGCGAGCACCGGGTCGGTCGCCGCCTCCGAGCAGTCCTTCCGCTGGCCCGCCAAGGGCCGGGTGATCTCGGGCTACGGCACCTCCGGCAACGAGGGCATCAACATCTCGGTGCCCGAGGGCACCGCGGTGAAGGCCGCCGAGGACGGCACCGTGGCCTATGCGGGCTCCGACGTGAAGGGCTACGGCAAGCTCGTCCTGGTGCGCCACTCCAACGGTTACGTCTCGGCCTACGCCCATAACGGCGAGCTCGACGTGCGCCCCGGCGAGAAGGTCAAGCGCGGTCAGACCATCGCGAAGTCCGGCGCCTCCGGCAACGTGACCTCGCCCCAGCTCCACTTCGAGATCCGCAAGGGCGCGACCCCGGTCGACCCGATGCCGCACCTCGCCAGCAACTGACCCCCCCCGGTCGGAGCGTCCGAAAACACGAAACGGCGGTCCCTCGGGGCCGCCGTTCTCGTTTGGGGGGCCGGTCGGCGACGGCCTCAGCGGCCGGTGCGCACCCGGGTCCAGCTCCGGGTGACGAAGCGCTGGGTGCGGTCGTCCCAGGCGGTGTTGCTGGCGAGGCGCTGCATCGTCGCCTCGTCCGGGTAGATGCCGGGATTGGCCAGGATCTCGGGCTTGACGAACTTCCGGGCCGCCGCGTTGCCGCTGGCGTAGGAGACGAAGTTGGTGTTGGCCGCCGCCACCTCGGGCCGCATCAGGTAGTCGAGGAAGCGGTGGGCCTCGGCAGGATGGGGGGCGTCCTTCGGGATCGCGAGGGCGTCGAACCACATCAGCGCGCCCTCGCGGGGGATGACATAGCCGATCTCGACCCCGTTCTTGGCCTCCTCGGCCCGCTTGCGCGCCTGCATGATGTCGCCGGAATAGCCGACCGCCAGGCAGAGGTCGCCGTTGGCCAGCCCGTTGATGTATTCCGAGGAGTGGAACTTGCGCACCGAGCCGCGGACCTTGAACAGGGCGTCGGTGACCTGGGTGATGTCGTCCCAGCGCTTGGAATCCGGCTTGAAGCCATAGAACGGCAGCAGGCTCGGGATCAGGTCCTCGGGGGAATCGAGCAGCATCACCCCGCAATCCTTGAGCTTGGCCATCAGGCCCGGATTGAGGACGAGGCCCCAGCTGTTGAGGGGCTGGTTCGCCCCCAGGCGCTCGCGCACCTGGGCGAGGTTCACGCCGATGCCGGTGGTGCCCCACATGTAGTCCACGGCGTAGGTGTTGCCGGGGTCGTAGGTGGCGAGCCGCGCGGCGATCTCGGGCCAGGCATGGACGAGGTTGGGAATCCGGGCCTTGTCGAGGGGCTGGAACACGCCCGCCCGGATCAGCCGCTGCAGGAACGGCCCGGAAGGGGCCACCACGTCGTAGCCCGAGCGCCCGGCCAGCAGCTTGGTCTCGAGGATCTCGTTGTTGTCGTAGGTGTCGTACACGACCTTGATCCCGGTCTCCCGGGTGAAGGCGTCGAGCACCTTCGGGTCGATGTAGTCCGACCAGTTGTAGATGTTGACCACGCGCTCGCCCTGCGGCGCGGGCGTCTGCGCCCGGGCCCCCGGCAGGCCGGGCGCCAGGGCGGCGAGCGCCCCGGCGACCAGCCCCCCGGACAGGAGCGCGCGGCGGGTGCCGGCTCGGCTCATGCCTGTCCTTTCGCGGCCACGACCACGATCTCGACAAGGTATTCGGGGGCGGCGAGCTTGGCCTCCACCGTGGCGCGGGCCGGCGGGTTGTCCTTCGCCACCCAGGCGTCCCAGGCGGCGTTCATCTCCGCGAAGGTGGCGATGTCGGCCAAGTAGATGGTGGCGGTGAGGATGCGGCTCTTGTCGGTGCCGGCGGCCGCCAGCAGGCGGTCGATCTCGCCCAGGATCTCCTGAGTCTGCGCGGTGACGCCGGCGCCCACCACCGTGCCGGCCACCTGGCCCGCGAGGAAGACCATGTCGCCGTAGGTGACGGCCTGGCTCATGCGGGGACCGGATTCGAAGCGCTGGATCGTCATGGCGGGGATACGTGCCTCTCGCGTGTCGGCCGCGGGATGCCGCGGGGCACCCCTGGAATGCCCCCTTGGCATCCCGGCTCGGGGCAAGCGTTGTGCCGCGTCGGGGACCCGAACGTAAAGGCCCCCCGCGCCCGGCGCGCGCGGCGAACCGGCCGCGCCGGATCGGCGTTTCCGTCCACGTGACAAAGTCCCGTCGTGCGGCGCAACTCATCCCGCGGGTGCGGCGTTCTCACCCCATGCGCCAAGGCCAAGGCTCGAAAGCCGGCCCCTGCCGCCAGTGACGTCCGACCCAGAGGGTTCGGCCAAGTTCGAGGATCAGCTCATGGGTATCATCTGGACCATCATCATCGGCTTTCTGGCCGGTGTCATCGCCAAGTTCATCATGCCGGGCAGCAACGAGCCCGGCGGCTTCATCCTGACCACGATCCTCGGCATCGTCGGCGCCTTCGTCGCCACCTTCCTCGGCCAGGCGCTGGGCTGGTACGGTCCGAACCAGGGCGCGGGCCTGATCGGCGCCGTCGTCGGCGCCATCGTCGTGCTGGCGATCTACGGCTTCATCCAGGGCCGCCGCTCGACCACCACGCTGTAAGGCCAGCGACGTCCGAAGCCCGAAACGAGACGGGGCGCCTCACCGAGGCGCCCCTTTTTCGTGTCCGGTCGCGATCCGCCCGATGCCGTGGGCACCGGGCGCGGGGCCGGTCAGGCCTCGGTGGCGGCCTTGACGGCGCAGTGGCCGGTGGCGCCGCGGATGGCGAGGCCGGCGCCGACCACGAGGGCCGCGAGGCTGAGCCACTTGTTCGGGCGCGGCTGCGCGGCGGCGGCGGCGATGCCGAGGCCGAGCACCACCGAGACGGCGCGCTCCGTGGTGGTGAGGTTCGGGGTGCCGCTGAAGATGTCGTGGATCATCGCATTGGCCATGCTGGCGTCTCCTGTGCTGCGTCGCGGGGCGAACGCGGCGGGGGAACGGGCGTTCCACCGCCGGCGTGCGGGGCGGCACGAGGTCGTCGCCGGGGCCGGTCCCAGCCACGCCCCAGCTAGCGGGCGTTGGGCAGCCGCACGGTCACCCCGGGCCTCGCCGCCGGGGCGTCCGGGCCGGCCGGCGGCGCCCCGCCCCAGCGGGTCGCCTCGATGCGCACCGAGCCCCAGCCGGTGGCGACCGTGATCGACAGCGGCAGCAGCAGCGCCCCGTCGAGGATCGGGGCGAAGCGCACCCGCATGTCGTCGTTGGCGGCCATGCGGCGGACGTTGCTCCCGCCGGAGCGGTGCCCGGAGATCGGCACCCAGCGCACCCGGCAGTCGAGGGCGGGGCCGCGATAGGCGCCCTCCGTCACCGTGGCGAGGCTGCCCCGCGACAGCACGAGGTCGGCCCGGCTCGCCCCGTCGAAGACCGGGATGCGCCGGTCGCACAGGCCGGGGTCCAGGGGAGCGGTCCCGAGGGGAATCGTCAGCATGGTCAGGGGGTCGACCACGCCGACCCTGTCCTCCGGCGCCACCGGGACCCGGTCGTCGCGCGGGGTCGGGGGCGGCGCGACGCTGGCGCTGCGCACGCGCCCGCCGGCGAGGTCGAGTTCCACCGCGATCGGCTTGCCGCCGTAGCGGCTGTCGATCCGGAAGGTGGCGGTGACCGCGCCGGCGCGATTCGTCGACCCCGCGACGGTGGCCTTGCCGGCCCCGTCGAAGAAGAATCCGGCGAGGCCGCGCAGGCCCGCCTCGAGCTCGAGGGCGTAGCGCGCGTCCGCCCGCTCGACCGCGAGGCTCGCCTCGCCCGCCGGCAGGTTCAGGAAGCTCAGGCCGTAGGCGGCCGTGAAGCGGCGCGTGGGCGCCTCCCCCGCGGCCTGCGCGCCGGCCCCGCCGGCCACCAGCAGGGCGACCGCCACGGCAAGGGAGGGCGGGGTCAGGGTCCGGATCTGTCTGTGCCTGCGCGCGGACACGGCCATCGCCTCATCGCGCCTCGGACGGCGCCCAGCCTGTCATATCGGCGTCGGGCGCCCGTGGTATGCGCGCTTCGGCACCTCGCGCGCGGGCGCACCCCGTGCGGCCCACCCCGCCCCTCGCGTGCCGCCAGGACACGACCCCGTTGGACCGACCCGCCCGATACGCCCTGTACTTCACGCCCGCCCCCGGCTCGGCCCTGGCCGCCTTCGGCGAGGCGATCCTCGGTCCCGGCCCGGCGCCCGGCCCGGAGGCGCTCCGGGCGATCCTGGCCGCCCACACCGCCGAGCCGCGCACCTACGGCTTCCACGCCACCCTGAAGGCGCCGATGCGCCTCGCCCCCGGCGCCACCGAGGCCGATCTCCTCGCGGCGGCCGAGGCCCTGGCCGCGCACCGGAGCCCCCTGCCCGTCGGCCCCCTGCGGGTCGCCGCCCTCGGGGCCTTCGCCGCCCTGGTGCCGGTTGCCCCCCCGGCCGCCCTCGGCCTCCTCGCCGCCGAGTGCGTCGCGGCCCTCGATCCCCTGCGCGCGCCCCTCACGCCCGCCGAGCGGGCCCGCCGCCGCCCCGAGCGCCTCGATCCCCGCGGCCGGGCGCTGCTGGAGAGCTGGGGCTACCCGCACGTCTTCGAGGCCTTCCGCTTCCACATGACGCTCACCGGCCCCCTCGGGCCGGAGGACGGGGCGACCGCCCTGCCCCTGCTGGCCGCCGCCGCCGCGGGCCTGCCCGACCTGACGGTCGATGCGGTGAGCGTGGTCGTCCAGGACGGCGCGGGCCCGTTCCGCCTCCTACGCCGCCTCCCCTTCCCCGCCTGACAGGATCGCCCGATGGTCTCCGATCGCCTCGGCCTCGAACCGGCCGTCCACCCGACCGCCGAGCTCTCGGCGTGCCGCCTCGGGCGCTACACCGAGGTCGGCGCGCGCACGCGCCTCAGCGAGACGCATCTCGACGATTACACGTACATCGTCGAGGACGGGCAGGCGAACCACACCACCATCGGCAAGTTCTGCTCCATCGCCTCCCACGTGCGGATCAACCCCGGCAACCACCCGATGGAGCGGGCCTCGCAATCCCACTTCACCTACCGGGCCGGCGCCTACTGGCCGGGGGAGGAGCGGGACGAGCCCGCCTTCTTCGCCCGGCGCCGGGCCCGGCCCGTCCGCATCGGCCACGACGTCTGGATCGGCCACGGCGCCGTCATCCTGGCCGGGCGCACCATCGGCACCGGGGCGGTGGTGGGCGCCGGCACGATCGTGACGCGGGATGTCGCGCCCTACACCGTCGTGGTCGGCAATCCGGGCCGGGTCGTGCGCCGCCGCTTCCCCGAGGCGATCGCCGAGCGCCTGCTGGCCCTGGCCTGGTGGGATTGGGACCACGCCCGCCTGCGCCGCGCCCTGCCGGACTTCCGCGCCCTGTCGATCGACGCGTTCCTGGAGCGCTACGAAGCAGAGGCCTGAGGCTTCCAGCTCTCGATTAGCCGAACAACTGTCATGATCCTGTCGTGCCCCGCGGGTTTACCGGCGTTCATCGTGAAGCGCCGGATACCCGCATGCTGATCCTCGAAGATCTGACGCGCCGTTACGGCGACCGCCGCGCCGTGGAGCGCGTCTCCCTCGCCATCCCCCGCGGCCGCTTCGTCGGCGTGATCGGGCGCTCGGGCGCCGGCAAGTCGACCCTGCTGCGGATGATCAACCGCCTCGCCGAGCCGACGGGCGGCCGCATCCTGTTCGACGGCCTCGACGTCACGGCCCTGCGCGGGCGGGACCTGCGGCGCTGGCGGGCGCGCTGCGCCATGATCTTCCAGCAGTTCCACCTCGTCGGCCGCCTCGACGTGCTCAGCAACGTCCTGATGGGCCGGCTCTCGGAGGTGCCCCGGCACCGCGCGCTGCTCAAGCTCTGGTCCGAGGGCGAGCGCGCCCTGGCCCTGGCCGCCCTCGACGGCTTCGGCATGGGCGACTTCGCCGGGCACCGGGCCGACCAGCTCTCCGGCGGCCAGCAGCAGCGCGTCGCCATCGCGCGGGCGATGATGCAGGCCCCCGACCTGATCCTGGCCGACGAGCCCGTGGCCTCCCTCGACCCGCGCAACACCCGCATCGTCATGGACGCCCTGGCCGAGGCCAACCGGCGCCACGGCATCACGGTCCTGTGCAACCTGCATTCCCTGGATCTGGCCCGCACCTATTGCGACCGCCTCGTCGGCCTCGCCGACGGCCGCCTCGTGTTCGACGGCGCCCCCGCCGACCTCACCGAGGACGTCGCCCGCCAGCTCTACGGGCTGGAGGCGGGCGAGGTCATGGACGCGCCCGCGCGCCGCGCGCCCTACCCCGCCGCCCTCGTCGCCTGAGTCCTGAAACCCTCCATCCGGGAGTTTCCCATGCTGACCCGCCGATCCCTCGCCGGAGCCCTCGCGCTCGCCCTCCTCGCCGCGCCCGCCGCCGCCCAGGACTGGAGTGCGGCCTATCCGGAGCTGACCCTGGCGGTGATCCCGGCCGAGAACGCGTCGGGCACCACCGATCGCTACGCGCCGATGACCGCCTACCTGTCGAAGGCCCTCGGGGTGCCGGTCAAGCTGCGCATCGCCAACGACTACGCCGCCGTGATCGAGAGCCAGCGCGCCGGCAACGCCCAGCTCGCCTTCTACGGCCCCGCCTCCTTCGCCCGCGCGGTGATGACCGGCGTCAAGGTCGAGCCCATCGTCAACCAGCGCCACAACACCGGCGCCTCGGGCTACTATTCGGTGGTCTACGTGCGCGCCGACAGCCCCTACAAGACGATCGAGGACCTCAAGGGCAAGAACCTGGCCCTGGTCGACCCGAACTCCACCTCCGGCAACCAGGCGCCGCGCTTCTTCCTGAACAAGGCCGGCTACCCGGTCGACACGGTCTTCGGCAAGACCGTCTATGCCGGCAGCCACGAGAACGCGGTCCTCGCCCTGGTGCAGGGCACCGTGGACGCGGCGGCCAACCTCTACAACACCGACACCGACACCATGGTCACCCGCATGGCCGCCAAGGGCATGCTGAAGAAGCCCGACGGCACGCCGATGAGCCAGGCCGATTTCCGCGTGGTGTTCAAGTCCGACTTCCTGCCCGAGGGCCCCTTCGCCATGCTGTCGAGCCTGCCCGACGCCCTCAAGGCGAAGATCCGCGAGGCCCTGGTGGCGATGCCCACGGCCGACAAGGCGGCCTTCGACCGGCTCTCGGACGGCAAGGACCAGGGCCTCACCCCCGTGACCCTGAAGGACTACCAGCCGATCATCGAGATGCTGAAGTTCAACGACGACCAGCGCCGCAAATCTTGACCGGACCCGTCACGAGCCGTGGGCGCGGGGGCGCGCCGGGGACGACCGATGCCTGAGCGGATCGCGCCCCTGCCCCCGGACCGGGCCGCCGCCCTGGCGGGGGCCTACGACGCCGTCGTCGCCGCGACCCGGCGCCGGACCTGGGCGGGCTTCGCCGGGCTCGTCGTCCTCACCGGGCTCGCCGCCTGGGCCGCGGAGGTGCGCCCCTGGGTGCTGGCGACCCATCTCGGCCGCTTCACAGACTACATCGTCCAGATCCTGCCGCCCCTGACCTGGGCGAACCTGCCGGGGGACCTGGCCGAATGGTACTGGGGCGGGCCGAAATGGCTCGGGCTCCTGGGGGAGACCCTGCTGATGGCCTATCTCGGCACCCTCCTGGGGGCGATCGGCGGCGTCCTCCTGTGCTTCTCCGCCGCCGCCAACGTGACGGGCAGCCGGACGGCCTGCATCCTGGTGCGGCGCGGGCTCGAATTCTGCCGCACCGTGCCCGAGATCGTGTTCGCGCTGCTCTTCGTCATCGCCTTCGGCCTCGGGCCGATGGTGGGCGTGCTGGCCCTGGCGATCCACAGCACGGGGGCGCTCGGCAAGCTGTTCTCGGAGGTCGTCGAGAACATCGACATGCGGCCGGTGGAGAGCCTCACCGCCGCCGGGGCCGGGCGGATCGAGACCCTGCGCTTCGCCGTGCTGCCGCAGGTGCTGTCGAACTTCGTCTCCTACGGGCTGCTGCGCTTCGAGATCAACGTGCGGGGTGCCGGCGTCATGGGCTTCGTCGGCGCCGGCGGCATCGGGCAGGAGCTCCTCGTGGCGATCCGCAACTTCTACTACGCCGACGTCAGCGCCATCCTGGTCCTGATCATCCTCACCGTGATGGCGATCGACCTCGGCACCGAGCGCCTGCGCCACGGGCTGCTCGGGGGCCTGCGATGACCGGCCCCGACCCGACCCCGGCCGAGATCGCCGCCCTGCGCCGGCGCTTTCCCGACAGCTTCCGGCCGGCCTGGCGGGGGCGCCTCCTGGCGGTCCTGGCGCTGGCCGGCCTCGCCGCCCTGGCGGCCTACGCCCTGGTGCGCCTCGATGTCTCCGGCGCGCGCCTGCTGGCCGGTCTCGGCCGCCTCGGCGAGTTCAGCCTGCTGATGTGGCCGCCCGAGACCGGCGGCCGGGCCTTCGCCTTCCTCCAGGCGCTGGCCGAGACCCTCGGCATCGCCTTCATCGGCACGCTGACGGCCGCGCTCCTGGCCTTTCCCGTGGCGTTCCTGGCCGCCCGCACCGTGGTGCCGAACCCCTTCGTGCACTTCACCGTCCGGCGCGGCCTCGACGTGATGCGCTCCGTCGACGTGCTGATCTGGGCCCTGATCTGGATCAACGTCGTCGGGCTCGGCCCCTTCGCCGGGGCGCTCGCCATCGCGTGCGCGGATGTCGGGGCGCTGGGCAAGCTGTTCTCCGAGGCGGTGGAGACCGCCGACGCCAAGGCCGGCGAGGGCGTCTCCGCCTCCGGCGGCACCGCGCTGCACCGCATCCGCTTCGGGCTGATCCCGGCGGTGCTGCCGGTGCTCGGCAGCCAGGTGCTGTACTTCTTCGAATCGAACACCCGCTCGGCCACCATCATCGGCATCGTCGGCGCGGGCGGCATCGGCCAGTATCTCAGCGAGCTGATCCGCGTCCTCGAACTGCGCCAGGTCGCCTTCCTGATCCTGATGATCCTGGTGACCGTGGCCCTCATCGACGCCGTCTCGGGACGCCTGCGCCGGGCCCTGATCGGCGGGGCCGCGCGCTAGGCGGCCGGTCCCGCGGCGAGATGGGGCGGATCGGGTCTGACGCGGCCCGGATCGTCCGCCCCGGGCCGGCCGGTCGCCGCATGGGGGATCGAGCCGCCGGGCGAACGTCCGAGGCATCGGCGCATCTCGCCGAGGGCGGGCGCCGTCGGGGACGTCCTGCCGGAAAGCTCCCGGGTCGGTACGTCATCGCAGGGGCGGGCTGTCCCGCGCATTCCAGGCCTTCCCGGGTCCGTGGTGGTGCGTCCCGTCTTCGCGGCACGCAGTGGAAATCCCGCCCGGCCGCGTTCGCCGGGATCGGGCCTGCGCGATGACTTGAGGTGGATCAAGGCGGATCGTTCGAAACCGGCCGAGGCTGAGGGCGGCTCAATCGGGAGACGAACGATGTCCCAGGCCGTTCCTTCGCCGCTCTCTGCCATCCGCGACATCCTCGTCGGGACCGCCATCGAATCCGACCGCCCGGAGGCCTCCGCCGCCATCGGCTACGGGCTGACCCTCGCGAGAGCCGCGGGCGCCCACCTGACGGTCCAGTCGGCCTCGTGGCGGCTGACCGGCGACGATGCCTGGCTCGGCGCGTTCGACCTCGACGGCGTGGCCGCCATCGACCGGCGCCTCGATGCGCTGGCTCGCTCCGTCGCGGACCGCGTGGCCGGGGATGCGGCGCAGGCGGGCGTGATCTGCACGGTCGAGACGCCGAGCCTGCCCTTCCCGGAGATCGTGGGCCGGCTCGCGAGGCAGGCGCGCCTGCACGACCTGACGGTCCTCGACGCGGGCTCCCGGACCTACGACATCGACCGCGAGATCGTCGAGAAGGCCCTGTTCATCAGCGGACGCCCCGTCATCGCCGTGCCGCCGGGCATCGAGGCCTTCTCCGCTCAGCGGATCTTCGTGGCCTGGGACGGCAGCGCGCAGGCGGCGCGGGCGGCCAACGACGCTCTGCCGTTCCTGCGCGCGGCCGAGGTGGTGGAGATCGTCTGCGTCGCCGACCCGGAGGACCTCCATGCCGCCGTGCCGGGCGCCGAGTTCGCCCCCCATCTGGCGCGCCACGGCGTGGCCGTCACGGTCGTCGACCTGCCGGTGGCGGACGGCATCGCGGAGACGCTGTGCGACCGGGCGCGGATGCTCCGGGCCGACCTGATCGTGGCCGGCGCCTACCGGCATTCCCCCATCCGGGAGTTCTTCTTCGGCGGCGTCACCCGGGCGCTCCTTCGGGGCAGCCCGGCGGCGCTGTTCCTGGCCCATTGAGGTTCCTGGCCCATTGAGGAGGGCTTCCATGACGATTCCGAGACGACACGCCGGCGGTCGGACCCCGGGACGGGGGGCGCGGGCGAGCGATCCGCCCCGGCCCGGCCCGCGCCGCGCGGGGGAACCGGCATCCCCGGTCCGGCCCGCGCCGCCCGCCGCACCGGCGGTCGCCGGGGATGCCTGCCGAGATCCGTGCCGAACTCCTCGCCCGGATGATTGGATGTGCCCGATGGACGAGGACGACCGGCGCGCGCGGGACGCCGCCTGGGGCTTCGTCGAGTGAGTTCGGGACGTCGTCGGCCCGCCCGCATCCCATCCTCTGCCCGGGGGCAATCGGTCCCCGGGCCGGGACATCCTGGCTCGTCCCGCGCGCGCCCGCCTTGATCCCGCCCGGCCGTCACGATCCGGGTCCTGCCGGGGGGCGGATCGGCCGCCACGGCGTCCACCGGCAGGCCGGCGACGAGCGCCCGGTCTCGGGTTTCGGGTTTCGGGCGCCTGGCGCGCCTACTTCGTCGTGGGGAGGGTCGGCGGGCCGAGATGCTGGAGGTAGTCGATCTTGCCGAGGCCCACCCCGGCGCTGCGGAGGATGCCGTACGCGGTGGTGACGTGGAAGAAGAAGTTCGGAAGCGCGAAGCCGGTGAGATACGCCTGCCCGCTGAAGCGGTATCCCATGCCGTTCGGGAATTTCAGCTCCACCTCGCGCTCCGCGCTCAAGGCGGCCGGATCGACGCCCTCGACGAAGGCGATCGTCCTGGCACAGCGCGCCTGGAGTTCGGCGAAGGTCGTCTCGACGTCGGGCATCGCGGGCGCCTCGATCCCGGCGAGCCGGGCCACCGCGTTCTTCGCGCTGTCGGAGGCCATCTGATACTGGGCCGGCAGGGGCTTCATGTCCGGCGCCAGCCGCCGGCCGATCAACGCGGCCTCCGGCTGTTCCGATGCCGCCTTGTCGAGCCACGCGCTCATGCTGCGCAGGGCGTTGACGAAGATCGGGACGCTGACGTCGCGGATGGGGATGCTCATCCGGGGGGCGTAGGGCACCTGTCGCCCCGGATGCGGTGAGACCGCGCACATGGCGCGCGGGACCGTCACTTCCGCAGCGGCACGCCCTTCGTGGTGAAGCGCGGCGCGCCCGGATGGCGGGCGGGCTGCGGCTGGCCCCGCCCCTTGCCCGCCCCGGAGCCCGTTCCCGACGGCTGCGAGACCGGAACCAGCTGGTCCGGCCGCGGCCCGATGAGATCCGCCCGGCCCATCGCCCGCAGCGCCTCGCGCAGCAGGGGCCAGTTCTCGGGGTCGTGATAGCGCAGGAACGCCTTGTGCAGCCGGCGCTGCCGCAGTCCCTTGATCGCGTCGACCGGTTCGCTGCCGCCGCGCCGTACGCCCTGCAGGGGGTTGATCTCGGTGTGGTACATGGTCGTCGCCGTCGCCATGGGCGAGGGCAGGAAGGTCTGGACCTGATCGGCGCGGTAGTCGTTCTTCTTGAGCCAGAGGGCGAGGTTGAGCATGTCCGCGTCGGTCGTGCCCGGATGGGCCGCGATGAAGTACGGGATCAGGTAGTACTTCTTCCCGGCCTTCTGGGCGGCGGCGTCGAACATCTCCTTGAAGCGGTCGTAGGTGCCGATGCCCGGCTTCATCATCAGGTCGAGGGGGCCGCGCTCGGTGTGCTCGGGGGCGATCTTGAGACGGCCGCCGACGTGGTGGGTCACGAGCTCCTCGACGTATTCGGGGCTCCGGACCGCGAGGTCGTAGCGCACGCCGGAGGCGACCATCACCTTCTTGACGCCCTCCACCTCGCGGACCTTGCGGTAGAGCCGGATCAGGTCGTCGTGCGAGGTGTTCAGATTCGGGCAGATGTCGGGGAAGACGCAGGAGGGCAGCCGGCAGGCCGCCTCGATCTTCGGGTCCTTGCAGGCCATCCGGTACATGTTCGCCGTCGGCCCGCCGACATCCGAGATCACGCCCGTGAAGCCCGGCGTCTTGTCGCGAATGTGCTCGATCTCGCGCAGGATCGAACCCTCCGAGCGGTTCTGGATGACGCGGCCCTCGTGCTCGGTGATGGAGCAGAAGGTGCAGCCGCCGAAGCAGCCGCGCATGATCGTCACCGAGAACTTGATCATGTCCCAGGCGGGGATCTTGGCGTCGCCGTAGGACGGATGGGGCGCGCGGGCGTAGGGCAGGTCGTAGACCGCATCCATCTCGTCGCTGGAGAGCGGGATCGGCGGCGGGTTCAGCCACAGGTCGCGGTCGCCGTGGCGCTGGACGAGGGGGCGCGCGTTGCCGGGATTGGCCTCCCGGTGCAGCACCCGCGAGGCGCGGGCATAGGCCTCCTTGTCGTCCTTGACCTCGTCGTAGGCGGGGAGCCGGATCACGGTCTCGCCGGGGCGGCGGCTGGCGGCCTCGTCGGCCGAATCGAGGTCGTCGGCGGGCAACTCGGTGTAGGGCTCGGGCACCCGGCGGAACAGGGCGACGCCCCGGACGGAGTGGAGATCCTGCGGGGCCTCGCCGGCCGCGAGGCGGTTGGCCACCTCGACCACGGCGCGCTCGGCATTGCCGTAGAGGAGCAGGTCGGCCTTGGCATCCGCCAGGATCGAGCGGCGCACCTTGTCGGACCAGTAATCGTAATGGGCGATGCGGCGCAGCGAGGCCTCGATGCCGCCGAGGATGATCGGCACGTCCTTGTAGGCCTCGCGGCAGCGCTGCGTGTAGACGATGGTGCAGCGGTCCGGCCGGGCGCCGCCTTCGCCTCCGGCCGTATAGGCGTCGTCGCTGCGCAGGCGCCGGTCCGCCGTGTAGCGGTTCACCATCGAATCGAGGTTGCCGCCGGTGACGCCGAAGAACAGCGTCGGCCGGCCCAGGGCCTTGAACGGCTCCGCCGATTGCCAGTCCGGCTGCGCGATGATGCCGACCCGGAAGCCCTGCGCCTCGAGCAGCCGGCCGATGATGGCCATGCCGAAGCTCGGGTGGTCCACGTAGGCGTCCCCCGTCACCAGGACGATGTCGCAGGCGTCCCACCCGAGCCGGTCCATCTCGGCGCGGCTCATGGGCAGGAACGGCGCCGCCGTCCGGTTCAGCGGCGGCGTGCAGGCGAGGGGAGCCACGGAGCGACTCACGGGAGCTTGGAGGTCCATGGGGCCCGTGCATAGACCGCCCGGGCCACGATCTCAACGAAGCCCGCGGCGGCCGGGTGCCGCGACCACATCGGACCGGCCGCGACGCCGTGCCCGTCCGCCTCGTCCGTCTCCTGGCCTTTCCCGTACTGCCAGCACGTCGCCCGCCCCGGCCGAATCGGAGCCCGCCTCACTCCACCACCAGCTCCACCCGGTCGGCGGCGAAGAGGCTGCGGGTGGCCTGGATGCGGGTGCCCGCGCCGTCCACGTTCACGCTCGACAGGGCGATCAGGGTGCGGCCGGGGGCGATGTCCAGGCGCTCCGCCTCCTCGGGGCTGGCCGGGCGGGCGCCGATTCGGGTGGAGAGGCGGGTGTAGTCGGCCACCCCGAAGCCCGCATAGGCGCGGGTGAGCGAGCCGCTGGCGGCGTAGGCGGCGTCGAAGCCGGTAAAGCGCGGCAGGGGCAGGCAGGTCCGGGCCGTCGAGATCGGGGCGCCGTCGGCCCGGTGCACGGTGAGGAGTTCGAGGATCGGCGCGCCCGGGGCGATCCCCAGGGCCTCGGCCCAGTCCGCATCCGCCGGGTTGGTGGCGGCCGCGATCAGGTCGCCCCAGGCCTCGCGCCCGGTGCGCGAGACGATCTCGGAGAAGCGGGTGCGCGGGCCGATCGGGTAGGCGATCGGGCCCTGCTCCACGAAGCTGCCCCGCCCCTGCGTGGTCCGCACCAGCCCGCCCTCGGCGAGCACGCCGAGCGCCCGGCGCACCGTGTGCCGGTTCACGCCGAAGCGCGCGGCGAGCGCCGCTTCGGCCGGCAGCTGCGCCCCGGCCGCCAGGGTCCCGCCGCGGATCTCGTCCGCCAGGGCGTCCGCGATCTGCCGCCAGGCGGCGAGGCCGCCCCCGCGCTGGAGCGCCGTCACGCGGCTGTCGCCCGCCTCGGTCATGGGTGGCTCGCGTGCGTCGTCTGCATGGTGTCCTCGAAATGCACGGTGTCCTCGAAAGCCCTTGCGCCCGATCATCCGCTTGTCTACACATATAGACAGGTTTGGAGACCGACCGATGCCGAGCGCCAGCCAAACACCACCCGGGCCCGGGATGCCAGACCTTGCCCCGCGCCAGCGGGCGATGGCGCGGGCCGGCCAGGCCTCCGCAGACGAGTTGCTGGCCGCCCTGGCGCGGGCCGGCGCCGCCCCCGAGGCGGAGGACCTGCGGGCGCCCGAGACGGGCCTCGTCATGGTCCGCGGGCGGATCGGCGGCGACGGCCGGCCCTTCAACGCCGGCGAGGCCACGGTGACCCGGGCGGCGGTGCGCCTGCCCGGGGGCGAGACCGGCTTCGCCTACCATCTCGGCCGCGACCGGGCCCGCGCCCGCCTCGCCGCCATCCTGGATGCCCACTGGCAGCGCCCGGAGGCGCGGCCGGCCCTCGAGGCGGCGCTGGCGGAGATCGCCGGCCGCCGGGCGGAGGCGGCGCAACGGGCCGCCCGGAAGGCGGCGGCCACCCGGGTCACCTTCTTCACCCTGGCGCGGGGCGAGGATTGATGGCGCATAGGCTCGCCCCCGGCTTCGCCGATCCCGTCCACGAAGGCCAGGCCGTCTTCCGCGCCGCGATGGAGGCCCTGAGCCGGCCCGGGCGGATCCGCCCTCTGGTCACCGCCCTGGCGCCGCCCGGCCCCCTCACCCCCGAGCTCGCGGCCCTGGCCCTGGCGCTGACCGACGCCGACACGCCGGTCTGGCTCGATGCGCCGCTCCGGGCGGACCCGGCGGTCGCCGGCTTCCTGCGCTTCCACACCGGGGCGCCCCTGGTCGCGGCCCCCGCAGAGGCCGCCTTCGCACTGATCGCCGATCCGGCCCATTGCCCGCCCTTCACGAATTTCGCCCAAGGCACCCCCGCCTACCCGGATGCCTCCGCCACGCTGATCCTGGCCGTCGACACCCTCTCCGACGAGGCAGGGCCGGGTTTCACGGGGCCGGGTTTCGCGGGGCAGGTTTTCGCGGGACCCGGCATCCGCGGCACGGCGCGGCTCGACGCCGGCCCCCTGCCTGCCGCCTGGGCCGCGCGCTGGGCCGCGAACCATGCGGGCTTCCCGCTCGGGATCGACTGTCTGTTCGTGGCGCCGGGGCGCCTCGCCGGGCTGCCGCGCTCGACCCGGCCCGTCGCCGCCGAAGCTTTGCCGGGTTCGGAGGCTCTGCCATGTACGTAGCGGTCAAGGGCGGCGAGGCCGCCATCGACAACGCCCACCGCCTCCTGGCCGAGGTCCGGCGCGGCGACCCGGCCGTGCCCGAGCTCACCGTGGCGCAGATCCGCGAGCAGATGCGCCTCCTCGTCGACCGGGTGATGACCGAGGGCTCCCTCTACGATCCCGATCTGGCCGCCCTCGCCCTGAAGCAGGCCCGGGGCGACGTGGTCGAAGCGGTGTTCCTGGTGCGGGCCTACCGCACCACCCTGCCGCGCTTCGGCGCCACCGAGCCGGTCGACACCGGCGCGATGACCCTGGCGCGGCGCATCTCCGCCACCTTCAAGGACCTGCCCGGCGGGCAGGTGCTCGGCCCGACCTTCGACTACACCCACCGCCTCGTGGATTTCGGCCTGGCCGACGGGGATTCGCGAGACCGCTCCCCCGATCCCGCCGCCGAGGCGGAGCCGGAGGCCGATGCCGCCGCCTGCTCGCGGGTCACCGACCTCCTGGGGCAGGCCGGCCTGCTCGAACCCTCGCCCCCGGACGCGGGCGCCCCCGTGGGCGACCTCACCCGCGAGCCGGTGGACTACCCCGTCGACCGGGCGGTGCGGCTCCAGGGGCTGGCCCGGGGCGACGAGGGCTTCCTCCTCGCCCTCGGCTACTCGACGCAGCGCGGCTACGGCCGCACCCACCCCTTCGTCGGCGAGATCCGGGTCGGGGCGGTGGACCTCGAATTCACCCCGGAGGAACTCGGCTTTCCGGTCGGCCTCGGCACGGTGGACCTGACCGAGTGCCAGATGATCAACCAGTTCCACGGCCACGGGGCGGTGCCGCCGCAATTCACCCGGGGCTACGGCCTCGTCTTCGGCCAGGGCGAGCGCAAGGCCATGGCCATGGCCCTGGTCGACCGCTCGCTCCGGGCCGCCGAACTCGGCGAGGCCGTGGCGGTGCCGGCCCAGGACCAGGAATTCGTGCTGGCCCATTGCGACAGCCTGCAGGCCACGGGCTTCGTCGAGCACATGAAGCTGCCGCACTACGTGGATTTCCAGGCCGAGCTCGACCTGGTGCGGCGCCTGCGCGCCGAGCACGCCGCCCGGGCGGCGGCGCCTCCGCCCGAATCCGACGAATCGCCGCTGCGGGAGGCCGCCGAATGAACCCGTCCAATCCCGCCGCGGCGCCCGCCGCCGCCCCCGTCTCGGCCGGCCCCGGCTACAGCTTCGCCTATCTCGACGCGGGCACGAAGCGGATGATCCGCCGAGCCATCCTCAAGGCCATCGCGATCCCGGGCTACCAGGTGCCCTTCGCCGCCCGCGAGATGCCGATGCCCTACGGCTGGGGCACCGGCGGCGTGCAGGTCACCGCCGCGATCCTCGGCGCCGCCGACGTCCTCAAGGTGATCGACCAGGGCGCCGACGACACCACCAACGCGGTCTCGATCCGGCGCTTCTTCACCGCCACCGCGGGAATCGCCACGACGACGCGCACGGCCGAGGCCAGCGTGATCCAGACCCGCCACCGCATCCCGGAGGCGCCGCTCGTCGAGGGGCAGGTCCTCGTCTACCAGGTGCCGATCCCCGAGCCCCTGCGCTTCCTCGAACCGCGCGAGACCGAGACGCGCCAGCTCCACGCGCTGGCCGAGTACGGCCTCATGCACGTGAAGCTCTACGAGGACATCGCCCGCCACGGCCACATCGCCACCACCTACGCCTATCCGGTGGAGGTGGCCGGCCGCTACGTGATGGACCCCTCCCCGACCCCGAAATTCGACAACCCCAAGATGGACGACTGCCCCGCCCTCCAGCTCTTCGGCGCTGGGCGCGAGAAGCGCATCTACGCGATCCCGCCCTACACGCGGGTGCGCAGCCTCGACTTCGAGGACCACCCCTTCCGGGTCCAGAGCTTCGACCGCCCCTGCGCCCTCTGCGGCGCCGAGGGCGTCTATCTCGACGAGGTCGTCCTCGACGATGCCGGCGGGCGGATGTTCGTCTGCTCGGACACCGACCATTGCGAGAGCTGCCTTGGCGAGACTCGCCGCGCCGACGGTCAGACCGGGGAGGCCGCGTGATGGACCCGCTCCTGAGCGTCGAGGGCCTGACCAAGCGCTACGGCCGGCGCCTCGCCTGCGACGGCATCGGCTTCACCCTCGACCCCGGCGAGGTCCTGGCGGTGGTCGGCGAATCCGGCTCCGGCAAGTCGACCCTGCTCTCGCTCGTCGCCGGCGAGGTCGCGGCCGATGCCGGATCGGTCGCCTACCGCCTGCGCGACGGCGCGACGCGCGACCTCGATACGCTGAGCGCGGTCGAGCGCCGCGCGCTCATGCGCACGGATTGGGGGTTCGTGCGCCAGGACGCGACGCAGGGCCTGCGCATGGCGGTCTCGGCCGGGGGCAATGTCGGCGAGCGCCTGATGGGCATCGGCGACCGCCATTACGGCCGCATCCGCGCCACCGCCCTCGACTGGCTAGCCCGGGTCGAGATCGCCCCCGACCGGGTCGACGACCCGCCGACGCGCTTCTCCGGCGGCATGCGCCAGCGCCTGCAGATCGCCCGCAACCTCGTCACCGCCCCCCGCCTCGTCCTCATGGACGAGCCGACCTCGGGCCTCGACGTCTCGGTCCAGGCCCGCCTCCTCGACCTGATCCGGGGCCTGGTGGCCGAGCTCGGCCTCGCGGTCATCATCGTCACCCACGACCTGGCCGTGGCGCGCCTGCTCTCGCACCGCGTCCTCGTCATGCGGGCGGGCCGGGTGATCGAGACCGGCCTGACCGACCAGGTCCTCGACGATCCGCAGGCCGCCTACACCCAGCTCCTCGTCTCCTCGGTGCTCGCCGCATGACGCCTCCCCTCCTCGCCTTCGAAGACGTGGCCAAGAGCTTCACCCTGCACCTGCGCGGCGGCGCCGTGCTGCCCGTCATCGCCGGCGCCACCCTGGCGGTCCGTCCGGGCGAGTGCGTCGTGCTCGGCGGCGCCTCCGGCGCGGGCAAGTCCTCCCTGCTGAAGATGGCCTACGGCAACTATCGCTGCGCCGCCGGGGCGATCCGGGTCCGCGACGGGGCCCGCATCGTCGACCTCGCCACGGCCGCGCCGCGCGAGATCCTGGGGCTGCGCCGCACCACGCTGTCCTACGTCTCGCAGTTCCTGCGGGTGATTCCCCGGGTCGGCGCCCGCGCCGTGGTGGAGGCCGCCGGCCTCGAGGGCGGCCTCGCCCCCGCGGCGGCCCGGACCCGGGCGGGCGACCTCCTGGCCCGCCTCAACCTGCCCGAGCGCCTCTGGGCCCTCCCGCCCGCCACCTTCTCGGGGGGCGAGCAGCAGCGGGTGAACATCGCCCGCGGCCTCATCGCCGACCGGCCCATCCTGCTCCTGGACGAGCCCACCGCCTCCCTCGACGCGCGGAACCGCGCCGTGGTGGTGGACCTCATCGCCGAGAAGCGGGCCGCCGGCACCGCCATCCTCGGCATCTTCCACGATGCGGACGTGCGCGAGGCGGTGGCGACGCGCATCGTCGACGTCTCGGCCTTCCACGGGGCGCTGGCGGCATGATTCGGGATCGGGAACAGGCAAGCATGACGGACCGGGTCCAGATCCTCGAGAACGCCCGCCTGGTCCTGCCCGACCGGGTCGAGGACGGCTGGCTCGCCGTGGTCGACGGGCGCATCGCCGAGATCGGCACCGGTCGCGCCCCCGAGCGCGGCCTCGACTGCGCCGGCGACACCCTCATCCCGGGCCTCGTCGAGCTCCACACCGACCACCTGGAGAGCCACTACGCCCCGCGCCCCGGCGTGCGCTGGCATCCCCTCGGGGCGGTGCTGGCCTACGATGCGCAGATCGCGGCGTCGGGCATCACCACGGTGTTCGACTCGCTGCGCGCCGGCACCGACCCGGACGGCAGCGGCCTCGGCACCGAGCTGGAGCTGCTCGCCGCCGCCCTGGCGGAGGCCGGGGAGGCCGGCCTGTTCCGGGCCGAGCACCGCACGCACCTGCGCTGCGAGATCCCCTCCCCCGACGTGGTCGAGACCGTGCGCGCCTTCGCGGGGCGCTACCCCATCGGCCTGCTGTCGCTGATGGACCACACGCCGGGTCAGCGCCAGTTCCGTGACGTCGACAAGTACTTCGTGTATGCTGGGCGCGGCGGTCGCTCCCTCGAGGAGATAAAACGCAGCACCGCCCGCAAGATGCGCGACGGCCGCGCCCTCAACGCCGTGAACCGGCCCGCCCTGGTGGCCCTCGCCCACGCGCACGGCATCCCCCTAGCCAGCCACGACGACACCACCCTGGCCGATGTCGCGCTGTCGCGGGAGGAATCGGTGGTCCTCGCCGAGTTCCCCACCACCCTGGAGGCGGCGGAGGCTTCGCACGCGGCCGGCATCACCGTGATGATGGGGGCGCCCAACCTGATCCGGGGCGGCTCGCATTCCGGCAACGTCGCGGCCCATACCCTGGCGGAGGCCGGCACCCTCAGCATCCTATCCTCGGACTACGTGCCGGCGAGCCTGCTGATGGCGGCTTTCGGGCTGCCCGAGCGCGTCCCCGGGATCACCCTGCCGGACGCCATCGCCACCGTGACGGCGAACCCCGCCCGCGCCACCGGCCTGACCGATCGCGGCCGGCTGGCGCCGGGCCTGCGCGCCGACCTCGTCCGCGTCCGCCTCGCCCGGGGCGTGCCGGTGGTGCGCCAGGTGTGGCGCGCCGGCGAGCGGGTGGTGTGATGGCGGGCGGCTTCGCCCTCGTGGTCGGCCCGAGCGGGGCCGGCAAGGACACCCTGCTGCGGCTGGCGCGGGACGCGCTGGGCGGTGATCCCCGTTTCGTCTTCCCGCGCCGCCTCATCACCCGCGCACCCTCGGCCCACGAGGACAACGTCGCCCTCACGGAGGAGGCCTTCACCGAAGGCGCCGCCGCCGGCGCCTTCGCCCTGCACTGGCGGGCGCACGGTCTCGGCTACGCGATTCCCGGCAACGCCGTGGAGCCGGCGCGGGCCGGACGGCTGGTGGTCTGCAACGTTTCCCGCCGGATCGTCGAGGAGGCGCGGCGGACCCTGCCACAGGTCGGCGTCGTCGCCATCACGGCGGCCCCCGAGGTGCTGGCCCGGCGCCTCGCCGCCCGCGCCCGGCCCGAGGACGGCGACCTGCGCACCCGCCTCGACCGCGTCGTCCCGATCGCGGCCGAGTGCACGATCTGGAACGATCGCGATCCGGACAGCGCCGCCGCCGTGCTGGTCGCGCACCTGCGGGAGCGGGCGGCCTGAGCCTCGGCCGATCGCGGGTCAAGGCGCTGTCCAAACGAGAAGAGCGCGGCCCCGGCGGGACCGCGCTCTTCTCGTTCTGACCGTGCGGCCGGGCGCTCGCGCACCCGGCCGGATCGGATGGCCTACGCCTCCTGGCGAGGTCCGCGGGCGCGGTCCTGCTCGGCGTTGCGCTCGGCCTTGAGCTTCTCGGTGAGGTCCTCGCCGGTCTCCTGGTCGACGACCTTCATGGACAGGCGGATCTTGCCGCGGTCGTCCTGGCCGAGGAACTTCACCTTGACCTTCTGGCCCTCCTTGACGACGTCCGTCACCTTGGCGACCCGCTGGGCGGCGAGCTCCGAGATGTGGACGAGGCCGTCCTTGGCGCCGAAGAAGTTCACGAAAGCGCCGAACTCCATCGTCTTCACGACGGTGCCGTCATAGATCATGCCCGGCTCGGCCTCCGCCACGATGGACCGGATCCAGTTGTAGGCGGCCTTGATGGCCTTGCCGTCGCTGGAGGCGATCTTCACCGTGCCGGTGTCGTCGATGTTGATCTTGGCGCCGGTCTTCTCGACGATCTCGCGGATCACCTTGCCGCCGGTGCCGATCACTTCCCGGATCTTGTCGGTGGGGATCTGCATGGTCTCGATGCGCGGCGCGTACTCGCCGAGCTCGGGACGGGCATCGGTCAGGGCCTTCGCCATCTCGCCGAGGATGTGGACGCGGCCTTCCTGCGCCTGATGCAGGGCGACCTTCATGATCTCCTCGGTGATGCCCGCGATCTTGATGTCCATCTGCAGCGAGGTGATGCCGGCTTCCGTGCCCGCCACCTTGAAGTCCATGTCGCCGAGGTGATCCTCGTCGCCGAGGATGTCGGACAGCACGGCGTAGCGCTCACCCTCGAGGATGAGGCCCATGGCGATGCCCGCCACCGGACGGCGCAGGGGCACGCCCGCATCCATCAGCGACAGCGAGGCGCCGCAGACGGAGGCCATCGAGGAGGAGCCGTTGGACTCGGTGATCTCGGACACGACGCGGATCGTGTACGGGAACTCGTGGGCCGGCGGCAGCACGGGGTGTACGGCGCGCCAGGCGAGCTTGCCGTGGCCGATCTCGCGACGGCCCGGGGAGCCCATGCGGCCGGTCTCGCCCACCGAGTAGGGGGGGAAGTTGTAGTGCAGCAGGAAGGTCTCCTTGTAGGTGCCTTCCAGCGCGTCGATGAACTGCTCGTCCTCGCCGGTGCCGAGGGTGGCGACCACGAGGGCCTGGGTCTCGCCGCGGGTGAAGAGCGAGGAACCGTGGGCGCGGGGTAGCACGCCGACCTGGGACTCGATCGGGCGCACGGTGCGCACGTCGCGTCCGTCGATGCGGGACCCCGTGTCGAGGATGTTCCAGCGCACGACCTTCGACTGCGCTTCCTTGAACGCGGCCTTGACCTTCTCGGCCGGGAAACGGGCCTCGCCCTCGGCGGGGCAGAGCGCGGCCATCACCTTCGCCTTCACGGCGTCGACGGCGGCGTAGCGCTCCTGCTTGACGGTGTTCTTGTATGCGGCGCGCAGGTCGGCCTCGCACACGTCGAGGACGGCCTGCTCCACGTCGCCGTTCTCCGGCGCCTGGAAGTTGCGGGGCTCCTTGGCGGCCTTCTCGGCGAGGCGGATGATCGCCTCGATGACCGGCTGGAAGTGCTTGTGGCCGAACATCACGGCGCCGAGCATGACCTCCTCGCCGAGTTCCTTGGCCTCGGACTCGACCATCAGGACGGCGTCCTGGGTGCCGGCGACGACGAGGTCGAGGGTCGAGGCCTCGAGGTCGGCCACGTGCGGGTTCAGGGTGTACTGGCCGTTGACGTAGCCGACGCGGGCGGCGCCGATCGGGCCCATGAAGGGCACGCCCGACAGGGTCAGGGCGGCGGAGGCCGCGACCATCGCGAGGATGTCGGGGTCGTTCTCGAGGTCGTGGGTCAGGACGGTGACGACCACCTGGGTGTCGTTGCGCCAGCCCTCGACGAAGAGGGGGCGGATCGGGCGGTCGATCAGGCGGGAGACCAGGGTCTCCTTCTCGGACGGACGGCCTTCGCGCTTGAAGTACCCGCCGGGGATTCGGCCGGCGGCGTAGGCGCGCTCCTGGTAGTTCACCGTGAGGGGCAGGAAATCGATGCCGGCCTTGGGCTCCTTGCCGGACACGACGGTGGCGAGCACCGAGGTCTCGCCGTAGGTCGCCATGACGGAACCGTCGGCCTGGCGGGCGACCTTGCCCGTCTCGAGGACGAGCTTGCGGTCGCCCCACATCAGCTCTTCGCGTTGGATATCGAACATATGTCTAGCCTTCCTGCGGTCGGGCGAACCCGGCGCCGTCAGGGGCAAGATGGCGGGGGGCGCCGCGCGCCGCGCCCCCCGCGATCCTGTCCCCGACGCATCCGCCTTCAAGTCGCCCGGGTCTTCGGGTGGCCGGACCCATTCCGGCAGCCCGAACTGTCAAAACGCGGTCCCGGGCCGGGCCCGGAACCGCGTGAACGCCGTGTTTAGCGGCGGATGCCGAGACGCTCGATGAGGCTGCGGTAGCGGGCCTCGTCCTTGCGCTTGACGTAGTCGAGCAGCGAGCGGCGCTGCGAGACCATCTTCAGGAGTCCGCGGCGGGAATGGTTGTCCTTGCCATGGGTCTTGAAGTGGCCGGTGAGGTTGGTGATCCGCTCGGTGAGGATCGCCACCTGGACCTCCGGAGAACCGGTGTCCTTGCCGCCGGTCGCGTATTCCTTGATGAGCGCGGTCTTGCGCTCTGCCGTGATCGACATCGCAGTGCCTTTCGGTCCGGGTTTTCGGAAACGGGCGGCCTCGTCAGGAGGGCCGCGCCACGCTCGCGGAAGGCCGGTGCCGGGATGTCGTCCAGCACGGTCAGGCCCACAAGCAGCTTGTGCCCCGGCCCCGTTCATACGGGTCGGAGCGGCGCGGACCATACACGAAACCGGCCCTGACGCCAGCCCTCCGTCCGTCGCAGGGAGAAATCGACGTCTCAGGCCGCCACGGAGACCGAGGCGCCCACGGCGCGGATGTCCGCCGCCAGGGCCTCGATCCGGGCCGGGTCCGAATCCCAGGCGAACATGAAACGGGCACCGCCGCCGATGAAGGTGTAGAAGCGCCAGCCCCGGGCGCGCAGGGCCTCGAGGTGCTCGGGCGCGGCGCGCAGGAACACGGCGTTGGCCTCCACCGGGAACATCAGGTCGAAGGCCGCCACATCGGCCACGGCGGCGGCGAGGCTCTGCGCGCATGCATTGGCGTGGGTCGCGTGACGCAGCCAGGCCCCGTCCTCCAGCACCCCGACCCAGGGAGCGGAGAGGAAGCGCATCTTCGAGGCGAGCTGCCCCGCCTGCTTGCAGCGGTAGCCGAAATCCTCCGCCAGGGCGGCGTCGAAGAACAGGATCGCCTCGCCCGCCGCCATGCCGTTCTTGGTGCCGCCGAAGCAAAGGAGGTCGACGCCGGCCTTCCAGGTCATGTCGGCGGGGCTGCAGCCGAGGCTGGCACAGGCATTGGCGAAGCGCGCCCCGTCCATGTGGAGGCGCAGGCCGAGATCCCGGCAGGTGGCGGCGATCGCCCGGATCTCGGCGAGGCTGTAGAGCTGCCCCGTCTCGGTGGGCTGGGTGATCGTGACCACGCGGGGCTTGGGGAAATGGATGTCCGAGCGCCCCGTGGCGACGCCCCGGATCAGGGCCGGGTCGAGCTTGCCGTCGGGGCTCGCCACCACGAGCAGCTTCGAGCCGTTGGAGAAGAACTCGGGCGCGCCGCACTCGTCCGTTTCGACATGGGCCGAGGCCGAGCAAATGACGCTGTGGTAGGATTGGCAGAGAGAGGCCAGGGCCAGGGCGTTGGCGGCGGTGCCGTTGAAGGCGAAGAAGACGTCGGCGGCGTCCGTCTCGAACAGGGTCCTGAAGGTGTCGGCCGCCCGCTTCGTCCACGGGTCTTCGCCGTAGGCCGGTACCGAGCCGCGATTGGCCGCGTCCATGGCGGCCCAGGCCTCGGGGCAGATGCCGGCGTAGTTGTCGCTCGCGAATTGCTGGGGCTCGGGGGGCATGGGTCGCTCTCGTCTGGCCAAGGTCCGCATCGGGAGTGCAGCGGCCGGCCGAACAGAGATATGGCGAAGCCCGTTTGGTTGCCGGTCCGGCCACATCCCCGCCGATTGCCGGAGGGTGCCACCTTGCCCGGGGGAGCAGGTTGGCGTCAGGGATCGCCCCGACTCTTGATGCGGCCCATGATTTACCAGAGGGGTCCGGCTCTGACAACACGGGCAGGTTGCCGCCTGGTGCGGGAACTAGATCGTGGCGTGAAATCCGGGGCGAGTGCTCGGCACCCCCTGCCTGGCCCGGGACTTGCCCCGACTGGCCCGCGATCCACCGTCATGCGAAGGTCCTGCCGATGACGGGCAACAGCCTCACCGCGCGCAAATCCGTCGCCGACATCCTGGCGGCCGACGCCGAGGGCGAGGGACCCTCGCGCCTGCCGCGCTCGCTCTCGGCGTTCGACCTCGTCGCCCTCGGCGTGGGTGCTACCATCGGGGCGGGCATCTTCGTCCTCACCGGCACGGCGGCGGCGAACTATGCCGGCCCCGGCCTGACCCTGTCCTTCGTGCTCGGCGGCATCGCCTGCGGATTCGTCGCGCTCTGCTATGCCGAGCTCGCCGCGATGGTGCCGGCCCCGGGCAGCACCTACACCTATGCCTACGCAACCCTCGGCGAGGCCTGCGCCTGGATCATCGGTTGGGATCTCGTTCTCGAATACGCGATGAGCGCTGCGACCGTGGCGGTGGGCTGGTCGGGCTACGCTCGCTCCCTCCTCGCCGATGCCGGCCTGCACCTGCCTGCGTTTCTGTCGGCGGCTCCCTTCACCCCCCTGCCCGGCGGGGGCGCCGCATGGTTCGACCTGCCGGCGGCGGCCGTGATCGGCCTGCTGACCCTGCTCCTCGTGCGTGGCAACCGTGAATCGGCCCGGGTGAACGCCGTGATGGTGGCGATCAAGGTCGCGATCATCCTGTCCTTCGTCGGCGTCGGTGCCGCCCATGTGGATGTGGGCCTGTGGTCTCCCCTGGTGCCGGAGAACACCGGCCCCTTCGGCGCGTTCGGCTGGAGCGGCGTGCTGCGCGGGGCCGGCGTGGTGTTCTTCGCCTTCATCGGCTTCGAGACGATCTCGACGGCGGCGGGCGAGACGCGCCGCCCCCAGCGCGACGCGCCGATCGGGCTCCTGGGGTCGCTGGCGATCAGCACGGTGCTCTACGTGGCGGTGGCGGCGGTGCTCACCGGCCTCGTCCCCTACCGGGCCCTCGACGTGCCCGACCCCATCGCCAAGGCGGTGGAGGCGATCGGCTTCGGGGCCTTCGCGGTGGCGATCAAGATCGGGGCGATCCTCGGCCTGACCACGGCGGCGCTCGCCGCCCTCTACGGGCAGGCCCGGATCTTCTACGCCATGGCGCGCGACGGTCTGTTGCCGCCGGCCTTCGCACGGGTGCATCCGCTCTTTCGCACGCCGGCCGCCAGCCAAGTCACCATCGGCGCGGTGACGGCCCTGGTGTCGGGGCTGGTTCCGATGGATCTCCTGGGCGAACTGGTGAGCATCGGCACCCTTTTCGCCTTTCTGGTGATCTGCACCGCCGTCCTGGTGCTGCGCCGGACGGATCCGGGGCGCCCCCGCCCCTTCCGGGTGCCGGGCATGCCGGTGGTGCCGATCCTCGGCATCCTGTCCTGCCTCGCACTGATGCTCGGCCTGCCCGGAGACACCTGGTTGCGGCTCGCCCTGTGGCTCGTCGTGGGGCTGGCGATCTACCTCGGCTACGGTCGACGGGCGGCGCGGCTGCGCCGGCTGCGCGCGCCGGGCCTCGGGGCGGGCGCGGCGCGCTGAACCTCAGGAGTAGTGGCGCGGGCTCGGACGGCCGGAATAGCGCCGGCGCAGATAGGAGACGAGCTTCGGGAGCAGGAAGGCGACGAGGAGCTTGCGCATGGGAAAACCTCCGGTTGGGGTGGGCGGCCTGGAAGCCGCCGCGTCGGAAACCCAATGCGGGGTCGGGCCCGGGCGTTCCGGAGACGGCTGAATCAATCTCTGCGATCGTCGGTCGCCGGGAGAGTCCTGCACCGCCTCAGCGCGTGATCACCGCGTGCACGCAGTAGCCGCGGAAGCGCTGCTGCACCCGCGCCTCGGCGTCCAGGGCGGAGGCCACGGCCGCGACCGCCCGCGGCAGGTCTGCGCGCGGCGTCACCGCGAAAGCCGCGAGCCATCGGTTGAGGAGGCTGCGGGCGGGCCGCGGCAGGCCCGCCTGATCGCCGAAATCCACCACGTGGAGCTGGCCGCCTGGCGCGAGGTGTCCGGCGGCCTGGGCCAGCACCCGCTCCCACGGCGGGATCATCGACAGGGCGTAGGAGATCACGATCCGGTCGAAGCGGGCCCGCCCGAAGAGGGCCTCCGGGTCGAAGGCCGTGGCGTCCCCGCGCGCGAGGCGAATGCGGGGCTGGAGCCCGGCACGTGCGATGCTGCGGGCGGCCGTGGCGAGCATTGCCGCCGAGACGTCGAGGCCGTGGCAGGCGGCCTCCGGGTAGCTTCGGGCGATGCGCACGAGGTTCCGTCCGGTGCCGCAGCCGATCTCCAGCACCGAACCGCCCGCCGGCACGGCGAGGTCCGCGATCGCCCGGTCACGCCCGAGGAGATAGAACTTGCGGCTGGCGTCGTACAAATGGCGCTGGCGCCGGTACATCCGGTCCATCGCCCGCGCGGCGTCGCTCACGCCGCCCGCCTACGGTAGAGATGGAAGCCGCCGTAGATGGCCGAGCGGTCGCGGGCCTGTCCCGCGCGGCTCTCGGCCTCGGCATAGTCCCAGGCGTCCAGGATCCCGTCCGGCACCCGGCCCGGCAGGCAGCGCTCGTCGGCGGCCGTGCGGAAGATGACCCGTGCGCCCGGCCGGGCGGTGCGGGTGATCTCGGTCCACAGGGCGGTCAGGTCGGCGTCGCTCATCCAGTCCTGCGCATCGAGGAGCACGTAGGCATCCGCACTCCGGTCGGGGCTGGCGGCCAGGAACGCCGTCATCGACTGCTGGCGGTAACTCACGCGTCCGGCCCGGGCCCGCAGGGTCTCGAAATGGCGCGGCTGCAGGTAGGGCGGCAGGGCGGCGTCGGGACCCGGGGCGTAGCCCCGGCCGAAGGCTTGCCAGGCGAAGTAGTTGTCGGCGAGGTCGAAGTCGCAGGCGAGTCGCTCCAGGCGGTGGCGCAGGACGTCGACCATGCCGCCCGGGTGGTCCTGGGCGAGGGCGCGGTACTGGGCCGGGGGAATTCCGAGGCCGTAGAGGGAGGCCGGGCGCCGGATCAGCCAGCGCACGAGGCGCTTTTCGAACAGGGGGGCCACGTGCGCCGCGAACAGGCTGCGCTGTTCGGCGCGGTCGCGGGCCTTGAGGACGGCGGAGAGGTCGCAGCCGTAGAGCCGGGCCAGCCGATGCCCGGTCCCGATGAAGCGCCCGAGCAGGCCGTGGCCGAAGACGTTCTCCGAGAAGGCGGCGATGCGCCGACGCCCGTCGAGGCGATGGGCCTCCCAGTAGGCGCGTGCGGTGGCGTCGAGGTGGGGCGCGATCCATGCATCGTAGGCGGCGATGTTGTCGGCTCTGTCGGCCCGCCCGAAGAAGCGCAGGTAGGCTGCCGAATCCGGCAGCCGCGTCAGGGCCGCGAGCTTGAGGCGCCCCAGGGCGATGTGCGCGCCGTTGAGATCGACCGCGCTGATCCGCGCCGGATCGGCGGTGAGGTAGGACAGGACGTTGCAGCTGCCCGACGCGATGGCGACGACGTGGTCCTCCGGCCCCAGCGCCAGGGCCTCCAGATCGACCGCCGGATCCTCCCAGATCTGGGGATAGACCAGCCCGCTGAAGGCCAGGGTGAACAGCCGTTCGGACAGGCCGGCGCGGGACAGGGCGCGGCTGCGATGCACGGCCTGGGTCAGGCCGAGGCTGGTTTCGCGGCGGACCGCCCGTGCTGCGGGATTCATGCGGGCTCTCGGGCTGTCCATCGGGGATGATGGACGCCGCCCCTACGCCTCGCGCATGACCGGCCGGTGACAGCCCTCAGAGTTCCAGGGTCAGCGTCACCGGCGCATGGTCGGAGGGGCGGTCCCAGCCCCGGACATGGCGGGCGACCGTCATGTCGCGCACCGTGCCGGCGAGGTCGGGAGAGACCCAGGCATGGTCGAGGCGCCGGCCCTTGTCGGCCGCCGACCAGTCGGGGGAGCGGTAGCTCCACCACGTGTAGATCTTCGTCGGCTCCGGCACGAGCAGGCGGGCGGCATCGACCCAACCGGCCTCGCCCCGCAGGGTCTCGAGCCGCTCGGTCTCGATGGGGGTGTGGCTCACCACGTCGAGGAGCTGCTTGTGCGACCAGACGTCGTGCTCCAGGGGCGCCACGTTGAGGTCGCCGACCAGGATCGCGGGGCCCGTGACCCGACGGCCGCCCCAGGCGCGCAGTTCGTCGAGGAAGTCGAGCTTGTGCGCGAATTTCGGGTTGAGGCCGCGGTCGGGCACGTCGCCGCCGGCCGGGACGTAGAAATCGTGCAGGACGATCCCGGCCGCCGCCCCGGCTTCGGGGCCGAGGACCGCCGAGATGTGGCGCGCGTCCTGGCGCTCGCAGAACGCCATCACGTCGCGCGCGAGGAGGGGAAAGCGCGACAGGATCGCGACGCCGTTGTAGCCCTTCTGGCCGGCGAACACGACGTGCTCGTAGCCGGAGCCCCGCAGGGCCTTCAGCGGAAACGCGTCGTTAGGGCACTTCGTCTCCTGCAGGCAGAGCACGTCCGGCTGGGCCTCGGCGAGGAAGCGCAGGACCGAATCGATGCGCAAGCGCACCGAGTTGATGTTCCAGGTGGTGACGGTGAGGCGCACGGCGTTCGGCTCGCGTGAGACTGGAAAATGTTTAAAGGATCGTGCGCGCGTCGGCGCGGCGGGCCGGCATAGACCGGATCGCCGCCGCCGTCGCCGGGGAAATGCCGCGCCTGGGGCTCCTGATCCGCGAGGGATCGCGCCCGGGGCGAGATCGAGGGATCGTCACGTGTCGCGCATCCGTTCCGCGCTCTTCAACGCCTACTGGGCCGGCTGGACCGCCCTGTTCATCGTGCCGCTGGCGGTGCTCGCCCTGCTGGGCGCGCCGGCGCGGCCCATCCGCGCCTTCACCCGCCTGTGGTCGCGGGGCATCCTGTTCGGCCTCGCCCGCATCGTCGGGCTCACCTATGTCGAGGAGGGCCGCGACCGCATCCCGGCCGAGCCCTGTCTCATCGTGGCCAACCACCAGTCGGCCTGGGAGACCCTGGCCTTCCTCGTGCTGGTGCCCAACGTCGCCATCGTGGCCAAGCGCGAGCTGGTGGCGATCCCCATCGTCGGCTGGTTCCTGCGCCGCTCGCCGATGATCATCATCGACCGGGCCAACGGCACCCAGGCCCTGCGGGTGATGATCGACGAGAGCCGCGCGGCGATCGCGCAGGGACGCTCGGTGCTGATGTTTCCGGAAGGCACCCGCGGCGGCATCGCCGAGCCGGTCCAGTTCAAGCGCGGGGTCGAGCTGCTCTATGCCAAGCTCGGCCTGCCGGTGCTGCCGGTGGCGGTGAATTCCGGCCTGTACTGGCCCCACGGGGGCGCCCGCCACAGCCCCGGCGCCGTGACGGTGAGCTACCTTCCGCCCCTGCCCCCGGGCCTGAGCGGCGCCGAGTTCATGCGCGGGACGCAAGGGGCGATCGATGCCGAGCTGAACCGCTGGCGTGATCCTGCCGCCCCCGTCGCCTCGCCCCTGCCGGCCGATGCCCCGTAGGACCGAAAGCCTTACGGGTCGAGCCCCTCGGCCTTGCGCTTGGCGGCCCGGCGGCGCTCGACGCGGGCCACCGAGAAGATCGAGGCCTCGTAGAGCAGCAGCATCGGAATGGCGAGGGAGAGCTGCGAGATCACGTCCGGCGGCGTCAGCACGGCGGCGGCCACGAAGACCAGGACGATGGCATAGCGGCGCTTCTCGCGCAGGAACGCCGTGTCGATCACGCCGATCTGCCCGAGCAGGGTCAGGATCACCGGCAGCTGGAAGGCAATGCCGAAGGCGAAGATCAGCGTCATGATGAGCGAGAGGTACTCGTCCACCTTCGGCAGGAGCGCGATCGTCGCCTCGCCGGGCTGCCCGATCTGCTGCAGCGAGACCGAAAACTGGATCAGCAGCGGCATCGCCAGGAAGAACACCACCAGGGCGCCGAGGATGAAGAAGATCGGGGTGGCGACGAGGTACGGCAGGAAGGCTTGACGCTCGTTGCGATAGAGGCCCGGGGCCACGAAGGCGTAGATCTGCGTGGCGATGACCGGGAAGGCCAGGAAGCCGGCCCCGAACACGCTGAGCTTGATGTTGGTGAACACCTGCTCGAGGAAGTGCGTCGCGATCAGCTTCGCGTTCTCGACGCCCACCACGGAGACGTAGGGGTAGACGAGGATATTGTAGATGTGCCGCGAGAAGAAGAAGCACCCGAAGAACATCACCACGAAGGCGGCCAGCGACTTGATCAGCCGCGACCGCAATTCAATGAGATGGTCGAGGAGCGGGGCCCGCGAGGCTTCGATCTCGGCTTCGTCGGTCTCGTTGATCATCGGCCGGAATCAAGCTGGGGTTTGGCCGGCGTCTCGAAGCGAGGCGACGCGCTGGGAGTCGGGTCGGGGAAGGCGGCCGGGGGTTCGGCGGTCCAGGCGTGGGGCGTGGCCGGAGCGGGCGTTTCCGAGGCGGAGCGCGGCGGCAGGTCGGGCAGCGCTTCCACGGGGCCGGGCACGTGTCGGACGGGCTCGGACGGCAAGGTCTCGGGTGGCATCGGCGCAGGCGGCGCCGGCATCGTCGCCTCGCGCTCGGCCAGCTGGTCGGCGACGTTGGCAAGGCCCTGGGTCGGCGAAGGGGTCGTCTTGGTCTCGGTTCGGCCGTCAACAGCGCCCTTCAGCTCGTCGCGGATGGTCTGCACCGGGTTGAAGGTCGGCCCCATCGTACTCGCCGAGCGCTTGACCCCATCCACCTCGCGGCGGATCTCGTCGAACTCCGCCTCGCGGATCGCCTCGTTGAACTGCGACTGGAACTCGCCGGCCATGCGGCGCATCTTGCCGGTGATCTGGCCGACCGTGCGCAGGGCCTTCGGCAGATCCTTCGGGCCGATGACGATGAGGGCGACGCCGCCGATCAGCATCACCTCGCCCCAACTCATGTCAAACATGGTGTCGACTGTCCCGCGACCCTGCGCTGCCCATCCACGGCGTGCTGCCCATGGCAGGTCGCGGCGCCGTGCGCCAGACCCGCGATCGGCCGCAGCGCCCCATTCTCGCGTGGCGGATCAGACGACCTTGCGGTCGGCCGACACCGTGTTGGCGGTGGCGGGCTCCCCCTGGTGGGGCAGCGTCCGCACCGGCTCGCCCGCGCTCGGCGGCGGCACGGCCGTGGTGGTCGGCGTCTCGTCCTCGGCCATGCCCTTCTTGAAGGCCTTGATGCCCTTGGCGACGTCGCCCATCAGGTCCGAGATCTTCCCGCGGCCGAACAGCAGCATCACGATGCCGGCGACGATGATCCAGTGCCAGATACTCATGCTGCCCATGGCAACCTCCCGCGCCACAGCCCGAACACTGCGCGGCGCCGTCTCGTGTGTCGATTGATGGCGAACCTAAGGATCGGGCACCCCGAGCACAAGAAGTGCGGGTGACGCGCGCTCCGTTCCGATCGCCGCATCGCGGGCATGCAAGTTTCCGGCCCACCGCCGGGTCATAGACCAGCCGCGCGCCGTTGTCGCCTCGTCCGGCCATCGGCGCGCGGGACGTCAGGTGGCCGAGCGTCCAGGCGACCCGGACCTCAGGCGGCCATCGACAGGGCTGCCGCGAAGCGAGCCCGGGCCTCGTGCACGTCGAAGGCGTCGGGGCCGGCGGGCAGGCGGGCCAGGGCAGCCTCGGCCCGGCGCAGGGCCGCTCCGGCCAGGGCGGGGGCACCCTCGGCGACGCCCAGCATCTCGTCCGGATCGCCGTTGCAGTGCAGGCCGACATCGATTCCGGCGGCGAAGCAGGCCTCGGTCCGGGTCCGGAACGTGCCCTGGAGGGCGTGCATCGAGAGGTCGTCGGTCATCAGCAGGCCGTCGAAGCCGATGGCGCCGCGGATGATGTCGCGAATCACGATGGCCGATTGCGTCGCCGGATGGGCGGGATCGAGGGCCGTGAGCACGACATGGGCGCTCATGGCCATCGGCAGGTCGGCGAGGGCTCGGAAGGGCACGAAATCCTGGGCGCTGAGGCTGGCGAGGTCCGCCTCCACCACCGGCAGGCCCTTGTGGCTGTCGCAGCCGGCGCGGCCGTGGCCGGGGATGTGCTTCATCACCGGCAGCACGCCGCCCTGCATCAGGCCCTCGGCCACGGCCCGGCCGATCTCGGCCACGCGGTCGGGGGTGGTGTCGTAGGCGCGGTCGCCGATCACGTCGTGGGCGCCGGCCACCGGCACATCGAGGACCGGGGCGCAGTCGACGTTGATGCCGACGCTGGCGAGGTCATGGGCCATCAGCCGGGCGCCCAGATGCGCGATCGTCGCGGCCGATCCGTTGAGCCCGGCGAAGCGACGCCCCGCCGGATAGGCCGGCCAGTGCGGCGGTCCCATGCGCTGCACCCGGCCGCCTTCCTGGTCGATGAGGATCGGGGCGTCGGCGCGGCCGACCGTGTCCCGCAGGACGTCGGTCAGCGCCCGGACCTCGTCAGGCGTGCCGATGTTGCGCTTGAACAGGATGAAACCCCAGGGCGCCACGTCCCGGAAGAAGGCGGCCTCCTGCGCCGAGAGGGTCTTGCCGGCGCAACCAAGGATCAGGGCACGGGAGGTCATGATCGGGGACGCATCCTCGGTGGATCGGCGCGGTGGATTGGGCCGGCGGGGTGGGTCGACGCTCGGAGGGGTTCGGCGACGAATCGACATCACGCCAATCGGGGCAGGATGCGGCCGGACAACGTCGAACGGAATGGGGGGGCTCACGGGAGGGGGCGAGCGTGGTACGGTGGCCACAGGACGAGCGGCGCCTTGAAGGCGCCGCGCCCGCTGGCCGGTCGACCGACCGGGCGCGCGCCGGCGCCCGGTTCGTCCAGCGTCCGGGAGCGGACCTCAGTTCTTGGCCACGAAGCACTGGCCGCCGGCACCCTGGAGCTGGGTGCACAGGCTGGTCGCCTCGGTCTTGCCGAGGGGCCCGACCCGGACGCGGTAGATCGTCTTGCCGTTCACCTCGGCCTGACGGATCAGGGCCGGCTGGCCGGAGAGCTGGCTGTATTTGCCCTGCATCTGGCGGAAGGCGGCCTGGGCCTCGCTCTCGCTGGTGCGGACGCCAAGCTGGACGGCGTAGCCGCCCCCGCCCGCGGAGGCTGCGGCGGATGCCGCCGCGACGGGCGGCGGGGCGGAGATGGCGGAGGTCGCCTCCGGGGCCACGGCGGCCACGCGCTGGGGCGCTTTGACGCGCGGGGCCGGGGCCGGCTCCGGCGGAGTCGCGGCGGGCGCTTCGGCCACCGGGGTCGTCGCCACCGGCGGCGGCAGCCGGGTCGCGCGCTGGCGCAGGGACGGGCTGGCGGCGCCGTCGCCGGTGGCGCCCGGCAGAGTCATGGTCGGGATCACCGACGGTGTCGTCGCTTCGGCGGAGGCCTCGCGCTGCGGCGGCGGCGGGGGCGTATCGGGCTTCACCGAGACCGTGCGGACCCGACGGGGTTCGCCGAGGGACTCGCCGAGGCCGCCCTGCTGGGCCGGCTGGGGCGCCGCTGCCGGAGCGGCGCTGCCGGGGGTCGCTCCCCCTTCGCCGGTCCCGAGAGCCGCCCGGGCGGCCTGGGCCACGTCGAGGGGCTGCTCCTCGCGGTTGACGATTCGGATCTGGCCGTCTTTGGCGGTGCGCTCGTAGATCTGCTTGTTCTGGTCCGGAATCTCGACCCCATCGGACTTCTGCGGCGCGATCTTCAGCGGCGCGGTGTCGGCCAGGATGGTGGGGACGCCGCCGCTGCCGCCGGACTGGCCGTGCAGGCCGCGCCAGGCCAGGGCGCCGGTGACGCAGAGGGCGAGAACGCTGAGGCCGGCACCCACCGACACGAGGCGGCTGCGCTTGCGCGGACGCTCCAGGGAGCGGACCCGGTCGTCTGCGTCGTTGGGGGCGAATTCGGCCGCGTTGGGATCCGGATAGGCGCCCTGCGAATCGGCATAGGCGCCGTGATCGACGGAGGCGAGATACTGGTCGAAGGCGTCGGTCGGCGAGACCGGCTGCTGAGCGGCCTGGTGCACGGGGGCCGGGGCGTGAACGGGCGTGTGAGCCTCGACCTGGGCGGGGCGGCCCTGGACCGGGCCGTCGCCGAAGCTCGGCTCGATGCGGCCGCGCGCGGCGGCATCGGCGCGGGAATCGCGGGCCTGGAGTAGGGCGCGGAAGGGATCGTCCTGCCCGACGATGCGGGCGAGTTCGGCCAGGGGGTCGGCCTTGGCCGCAGCCGGGGCCTGAGCCTGGACGGGCGCGACACCCTGGACGGGCGCCTGGGCCGGCGCCGGTGGCTGCTGCAGATCTCGCGCAAAGGCGTCGAAATCGACCGTCGCCCGCGAAGCGTTCGTCGTCATGGCAGCATCCCTCTTCACGCCGAGATCACCTCACCGCATTTCGTCCGGCGCGGTGACGCCCAACACCGCGAGGCCGGAGGCGACAACGCCCCGCAACGCCTCAACGAGGGCCAATCGAGCCCGAGTGGAGTTTCGGTCGTCAGGATTAATAAACCGTAATTGCGGCAAGTCTTTGCCTTTGTTCCATAAACCGTGCAGCGACGAGGCCAGTTCGTAGAGGTAGAACGCCACGCGATGCGGTTCATGGGCGCCGGCCGCCGCCTCGAGGACGCGCGGGTACTGCGCGATCAACCGCATGATCTCCCCTTCGCCCGGATCGGTGAGACAGGCGAGGTCGGCCTCGCCCAGCAGCCCGGCCCGCGAAAAATCCTCACCCGGCATCGCCTGCGCGGCCTGGCGGAACACCGAGACGCAGCGCGCATGGGCGTACTGCACGTAGAAGACCGGGTTCTCCTTCGACTGCTCCACCACCTTGGCGAGGTCGAAGTCGAGGGTGGCGTCGTTCTTCCGGTAGAGCATCATGAAGCGCACCGGATCGCGCCCGACCTCGTCGACGACCTCGCGCAGGGTGACGAACTCGCCGGCGCGCTTCGACATCTTCACGGGCTCGCCCGCGCGCAGCAGCCGCACGAGCTGGCACAGCTTCACGTCGAGGGTGGCGCGGCCGTCGCTGACCGCCTTCACGGCGGCCTGCATGCGCTTGACGTAGCCGCCATGGTCGGCACCGAGCACGTCGATGAGATCGGTGGCGCCCCGGGCGATCTTGGTCCGGTGATAGGCGATGTCGGAGGCGAAGTAGGTGAAGGAGCCGTCCGACTTCAGCAGCGGCCGGTCGACGTCGTCACCGAACTCCACGGTGCGGAACAGGGTCTGCTCGCGATCCTCCCAGTCCTCGGGCAGCTGCCCCTTAGGCGGCGGCAGGCGACCCTCGTAGACGAGGCCCTTCTTGCGAAGCTCCGCCAGCAGGACGGGCACCTCCTCCTTGAGGGTGGCTTCGGAGAAGAACACGTCGTGATGGATGCCGAGGCGGGCGAGGTCCTCCCGGATCAGGTCCATCATCGCCGCGATGGCGAAGGCCCGCACCGTCGGCAGCCAGTCCGCCTCCGGCTGGTCGAGGAGGGCACGGCCATGGATCTCGGCCAGCCGGGCGCCCACCGGTACGAGGTAGTCCCCCGGATAGAGCCCCTCCGGCACCGGGCCGACGGCCTCGCCCAGGGCCTCGCGGTAGCGCAGGAAGGCCGAGCGGGCGAGCACGTCGACCTGCGCGCCGGCATCGTTGATGTAGTATTCGCGCGTCACGTCGCGCCCGGCCGCCGCCAGGAGGTTGGCCAGGGCATCGCCGAACACCGCCCCGCGCCCGTGGCCCACATGCATCGGGCCGGTGGGATTGGCCGAGACGTACTCGATGTTGACCGGGCCCCCCGGCATGGTGCCGCCCCCGTAGGCCTCGGCCTCCGTGAGGGCGGCCCGGACGACGGCGTGGAAGGTGCCAGGGGCCAGCCGGAGGTTGATGAAGCCGGGGCCGGCGACACTGGCCTCCGTCACGTCCGGGTCGGCGCGCAGGGCCGCGGCCAGGGTCTCGCCCAGGGCCTTGGGGTTGGTCTTCGCCTCCTTGGCCAGCACCAGCGCGGCGTTGGTGGCCAGGTCGCCGTGGCTCGCATCGCGCGGCGGCTCCACCACCACGCGGGCGAGGTCGAGCCCCTCGGGCAGCTGCCCGGATTGGATGAGGGCCTGCACGGCGCCGCGCACGCGGGCCTCGAAGGTGGCGAAGATGTTCATGGTGCCGTAAAATTCCGTGTCCGGGGCTTGGCGGGGACGTCCGTCCCGCGGGGAACGCTCCGCCCCCTCGCCCAGGCCGCGGCATAGCAAGGGCGCTCCCGGGTGTCACGGCGGGCCCGCCCGCTCCGCTTCCGGTAAGCCCCCTCTCCGAGCACGGTTACCGACCCGTTGGCGGAATCGCGCCGTTTCGCGCCATCACCGAGACGGCGCATTCGGTCTGTCGCACGAGAGCCGCAATCGCGCCCGCGAATCGATAAAATTGCGCGGATCGGCTTCAGCGCGGAACAGGCGCCGCGGCGGCACCCTGGCGGCATAGGACGTGAGGACGCCGCCATGGACCGGACGAAGACGATTGCGCTGATCCTGCTCGCGGTGCTGGCCGCGACGACCGGTGCGTCGACGGCCCAGACCCTGGCGGCCCTGCCCACGCCCTCCCCCGCCGCCCCGACCCTGGCCGCGGCCCGTCCGCTGCCGGCCTGGGCCGCCTTCTGCCAGCGCTATGCCGCCGAATGCGCGATCGACGCGAACGAGCCCAACCGCATCACGCTCACCCCGGCCATCTGGAACACCGTGGTCTCGGTCAACCGTCGCGTGAACAAGTCCCTGCACGCCGTGACGGACCAGGAGCACTGGGGCGTGCCGGATCGCTGGGACCTCGCCGAGGACGGTTCGGGCGATTGCGAGGATTACCAGCTGCTCAAGCGCAAGCTCCTGGCCGAGGGCGGCCTGCCGCGCCGGGCGATGCGGATGACGGTCGTCATCGACGAGAAGGGCGAGGGGCACGCCGTGCTGACCCTGGTCACCGACCGCGGCGACTTCATCCTCGACAACAAGACCAGCGAGGTCCTGACCTGGTACCGGACGGGCTACGTCTTCATCAAACGCGAGTCTGCGGATACGGTGGCATGGGTTTCGCTAGGCGGGGTGACCTCGCCCGTCACCACCGCCAACCGCTGAGCATCCCGGCGTTGGCCGAACGGGCTCTCGGGCACCGGCTGTCCCGACGGCGTGGCGCGATCCGGAAGCATCTTCTCGTCGCACGAACCTGTAGGGAACCAACGCGCCCCGGTGCGCGTTAACGCGGGTTTAACTTTCCGATTGAGCCTGGATCGTTCCCGTGTAAACCTTGTCGCTCCACCAGCGGGATGGCAGGGCGACCGGCATGCGGCACGCGATACTGCGAAGCGTCGAGGGACTGCCGCACGGGCCGCGTGGGAGACTTCGGCGACGCCTCGCCCGCACGGTGCAGTTCGGCCTCGTCGGGACCATCCTGCTCATCGGCGGTGCCAGCACCGAGGCCCAGACCGTCGCGGCCCTGCCCGATGCCGCGGCCCTGGAGGAAGGCGCCCCCGCTCGCCCCGTCGCCGCCTGGACCGCCTTCTGCGCCCGGATGCCCGCCGAATGCACCGTCGACACGACGCAGCCGGCCGTCATCGCCCTCACGCCGCGCATCCGCGACCTGCTGAACCGCGTCAACCGGCGGGTGAACGCCCGGATCAAGCCGATCACCGACCTCGCCCATTGGGGGGTCGTCGACCGCTGGGATTATCCCGACGACGGCTTCGGCGACTGCGAGGACTACCAGCTCCTCAAGCGCCGGATGCTGGTGGAGCGCGGCCTGCCGCGCCGGGCCCTGCGCATGACCGTGGTCATCGACGAGATCGGCGAGGGCCACGCGGTCCTGATGGTCCGCACCGATCGCGGCGACCTGATCCTCGACAACAAGACCAATGCGGTCCTGTCCGGCCCGCGCACCGGCTACACCTTCATCAAACGCGAGGGGCAGGATGGTCTGGCCTGGGTCACCCTGAACGGCGGGGCGTCCCCGGTGGCCACCGCCAACCGCTGAGGGCGGCTCCCGTCGGCACGCGAAAGGCCGCCTCCGGAGGGGCGCCCTTTCTACGTCGGTGGTTCCAGATGTTGGCCGGGACCCGTCCGGAAACCGCGGGGCCGGCGGCGGGCGCTCAGACGCCCGCGATCAGGTGCGCGAGGTCGAGGGCGACGCGGCCCGACATCAGGCTCCAGCCGCAGGCGATCATCGTGGCGATCATCACGAAGGGAATCGGGCGGCGCTCCAGCCGGCGGCCACGCACGGTGTTGCGCAGGATGATGAAGGGTGCGCCGAAGGCCAGCATCGGCAGGGCCGCCACGGCCGTGACGCCGCCGCGCTCCAGCAGGCTGAAGCTCGCGCGACGCTCCGTGAACAGCTCGAAGGCGCTGGCGAGGAGGCCCGAGAGGGCGAGACCGACGCAGAGGGTCTGCAGGGAATCGAGGGCCGAGGGGCTGAGGGTCATGACGCGAACGCTCCACCATCGAGAGGCGATGTGGCGCGCACTGTGCCGCGTCGTTTACGAAACGTTAAGGGTTTCCTGCCGTCAGGGTTAAATCCACGCACAGGCCGGTGCGGCCTGTCGGGGCCCCGCGGCAGGCAGGGGACCTCAATCCTCGAGATCGATGTCCAGGATCGCCATGGCGAAGTTGAACGAGCGGTCGCCGTCCTCGTCGTCCACCGAGACCACGCCGAGGAATTCCTCGCCGATATAGACCTCGGCCGAATCGTCCTTCTTGGGACGAGGAACGAGGCGGATGTTGGTGTTGGCGAAGGTCCGGCGGAGGTAGTCCTGCACCTTCACAATGTCGGTCTTGTTCACGCTGATCGCCTCTCGCGTTCGGGTCGTCTCCGGCTCATGGCCGGTCGCGCGCGGCGGCCCCGAGGGCCTGCCGGCGGCCGGGGCCGGGCTGGCCTCCGCTTGCCACGCCATCGGAGGATGGGCAAGCCGGGCTTCGGATCGATCCCGGCGTGCCGGGCGCGCCGTCAGATGCCCTCGGCCATGTGAATGAACTGGTCCATGGCGACGAGCTGGTCCATGGCCCGCGACGGCTCGGCGCAACCGGCGGTGCCGACCACGCGGGCGGGCACGCCGACCACGGTGGTGTTGGCCGGCACCGGGCGCAGCACCACCGAGCCGGCGGCGATGCGGGCGCAGGCCCCGACCTCGATGTTGCCCAGGATCTTGGCACCCGCGCCGATCATCACGCCGTGGCGGATCTTGGGGTGACGGTCGCTGCCCTGCTTGCCGGTGCCCCCCAGGGTGACGGCGTGGAGGATCGAGACATCGTCCTCGATCACCGCCGTGGAGCCGACCACGAGGCCGGTGGCATGGTCGAGGAAGATGCCGCGCCCGATCCGGGCCTGCGGATGGATGTCCGTCTGGAACACCTCGGAGGACCGGCTCTGGAGGTAGAGGGCAAGGTCGCGCCGCCCGGCCGTCCAGTACCAGTGGGCGAGGCGATGGGCCTGGATGGCGTGGAAGCCCTTGAAGTACAGCACCGGCTCGATGGCCCGGCTGGTGGCCGGGTCACGATCGAGCACGGCGGCGATGTCGGCGCGAAAATCCTGGCCGAGGCTCGGCTCGGCGGTGATCGCCTCGAAGAAGCCGTGGGCGATGAGCTCGGACGGCAGCGAGGCATGTCCGAGCCGGGCCGCCACGCGGTGCGCCACGGCGCCCTCCAGCGAGGTATGGTTGAGGACGGTCGCCACGATGAACGAGGCGAGCTGCGGCTCCTCGCGCACGATCGCCTCGGCCTCGGCCCGCAGGCGCGCCCAGATCGGATCGCAGACCGCCAGCGGCTCGGCGCCTTTCGCGGCGATGGGGAAGGGGCTGGCGGACATCGGGGCCTCCTCTGGGCCGGGCGCGTCGCGTGGGGCCGAAGCGCGCCGCCACCCGACGCGCGGGTCATACCGCGTCAGTGGGTTTCTGCTCCCGCCGCGCGGCGTTCCGGAATGGTCGTGTCTGTCGTCACGGGGTCCGGCAGAGGAAACCGGTGCCGGACCGCGCATCCCATAGCTTGGTGCGCATCGCACGCCCGATCAAGAGCGCACGCTGTCCCGGTCCGATCGGTCGGGCCCGAGCCGTCAGGCGCTGCGGCGGTGGTCGAGGGTGCCGAAGCGCGCCTCGATGGCCTCGGCCAGGCGGTCGACCATCACGTCGACCGGCACGTCGGAGGTGTCGACGACCGACGAGGCGCGGGCATAGAGCGGCTCGCGGCTGGCCAGGACGGCGCGCAGTTCCTGCATGGCCGAGGGGTGGTCGCCGGTGGTGGTGAGTTCGCCCTGGTCGCGCACGCGCTGCATGTGCTCCTCGGGCCGGGCCCGCAGCCAGATCGTGAAGAAGGCCTGGAGGAGCAGGTCATAGGTCAGAGGCTCCGCGACGATGCCGCCGCTGGTGGCGAGCACGAGGGGACCGGGATGCTCGGTGAGGCGGCGCAGGGCCGCCTGCTCCAGGCGGCGGTAGCCCTCCTGTCCGTAGATCGCGAAGATCTCCTTCACCGAGAGCGCGTTCTCGCGCTCAATCTCGGCGTTGAGTTCGACGAAGGTCCAGCCCAGGCGATCGGCGACCCGGCGGCCGAGGGTCGACTTGCCGGCGCCCCGCAGGCCGATCACCGCGACGCGCGGCTGCGGAGCCTCGCCGCTGGCCGAGGACTGGCCCGACAGGATGCTCTTGGCCAGGGCGATCTGCTCCGGCGACGCGTTGCCGAGGAGATCGCGGATCACGTGCCAGTCCGGCAGGGTCTCCTGCCCGGCGATCAGGTCGTCCAGGCGCACGCCCATCGCGTTGGCGACCCGGCGCAGCAGGATGATCGAGACGTTGCCCTGCCCGCTCTCGAGCTGCGCGATGTAGCGCTCCGACAGACCGGAGGTCTGCGAGAGGAGCTTGCGCGACAGGCCCCGCACGGTCCGGGCATGACGAACCCGCCGGCCGAGATCAGCCAGGAAGGTCGATTCTTGTTCTACCGCGCCGGCCATGCCGTCGTCCGTTTCCTCGGTTCGCGGTCGGGCCGAAGCCCGCACGCAGGGTGCCACAACAGGGGGTCGATACCGGGACTATGCTCCCGGATATGGAAATATTATGCCCAGCTTCGGCGTTTCGAATCTGTCAAAATGCAACAACGCGGAACTTCGATGGCGGAACAGTGCCCTTGGATCGTTGCCGCGAGGGGGCCGAACCGAGCCCAAGCACGCTGCTTCGCATTGCACCATGTGAGGCGAGGCGCGGTCCGACGCAAGCGGTCAGGGGCACCAGAACGGGGGAAACCCGGAGAATCGGTTCGGTGCCGTCTCCGTCGGAGCCGTGACGGTCAGGCCGGTCTGGGACTGCCCTTGCGCGCAAACGCCGCGCGGGAGGAGCGAGGGCGGGACGGCCTACTGCGCGGCGGCCGGCAGGGCCGAGGCCTCGAGCACGGTGCCGGCCACCGGGGCCTTCTTCGCCACCCCCGGCCGGCCGACCGCGGCCAGGGCCGGCGCCGACGGACGGCGGGGCGGCAGCGGAACTTCGATCGACTCCGTGAAGACGGCCTCGACCTGGGCGCCGGCCTGGGTCATGCCCGGGACGACGCCGGGATGGGGGCTGATGGCTGCCGCGGATGCCGGGGGGGCGGCGTCGGCCGGCGCCAGGGCCGCGACCGCGACCGTGCCGAGACCGGCGAGGGATGCGGGCCTGCGGGGCGGCAGCGGCACCGCGACCGTCTCGGTGGGAACGCCATTGGCGGCGGGGCTCGGGGCGTAGGCGAGGGCGGTGTTGGCGGCGATGACGGCGGGGCTGTCGGCGCGGGCGAAGGCGTTGGAGAAGGCCTCGCCGGATTTCGGCGTCTCGAGATCCTCGGGGACGCTGGTCTCGATGCCGAGGCGCTTGGCGGCGTAGTAGTAGCCCCGATTGTAGAAGTTGTAGGCCTGGGCGATGTCGCCCTTGGCGGCCCGGTAGGCGCCGGCGAGGTAGGCGATGCCGTAGCGGAGGTTTACCCGCGGGTCGAACAGGCCCGCCGCATCCCCCTGGTAGCCGAGGCCCCGGGCGGTCGCATGCTTGATCTGCATGAGCCCGAGGGCGCTGCCGCCCTTCGCGTTCGGGTTGTAGTTGCTCTCGCGCTTGACGACCTGGTGGACGAAGCTCGACGGCACCCCGTTGGCCTTGGCCTGCTGCTCGATCAGGGCATCGATGTTGTCCCGCGCCGCCGCACCCTGGGCCAGGGCCGCGCCGGCCGGGAGCATCCCGCACGGGAGGGCGACCGCGGCGATGGCGAGGAGCAGGAAGCGCTGGTTCATCGGAGACCCGGATCGTCCTTGTTCTTGGACGGTCAAGGTCCGGGCGAATTGAGGCCGGAAAGCGGCTCCGGCGGGCCGAGCGTGACCGTTTCCGCATGTGCTGTGTCGCACATGGCACAGTCGCCGCCGCCGTGTTCGGATTGTATCCAAAGCGATTCGCCAATGTTGCCAAAGGCCTCGCAGCATCGGAAGGGCGACGGCGCGCGGACCGCCTCAGCGCCGCAAAATGAATTCGTCGATGGCTTTCGCGAACCCGTCCGCATCGTTCGTGGCCGTGACGGCCCGCGCCGCGGCCTGGACGGCCGGCTCGGCGTTGCCCATCGCAACGGAAAATCCGCTCCGGGCGAACATCGGTACGTCGTTGGCCGCGTCGCCGAGGGTCGCGATCCGGGCGTGGTCGAGGCCGAGATGCCGGCTCATGGCATCCACGAAGGCGGCCTTGCCGGAGCCGGGCGGCGTCACATCGAGATAGTAGGCCTGCGAGCGATGGACGTCGGCTCGCCCCGTCAGCGCCGCGGCGGTCTCCGCCTCGCAGGCCTCCAGGTGCGCCGCATCGGCGCTGACGCCGACGATCTTGGCGGCTTGGTCCAGGAGCGGTTCGAGGTCCGCGACCACGTTCGGCTCGGCCTGCAGGGTCCGGCGCTCGAGGTCGGTGTAGGGCCCGTGCGGATCGGTGAGGTTCCACTGCCCGCGGGCGAACACCCAGGTGGCGAGACCGGCCTCGGCGAAGCGCCGCACGGCCTCGCGGGCGGTCTCGGCCGGGATCAGCGTCTCCGACAGGAGGGTGAGATCGGGGGCGACCAGGGTGCTGCCGTTATAGGCCCCCATCGGCAGGGTGAGGCCGAGCTCGGCCACCAGCGACCTCAGACCCACGGGCGGCCGGCTCGACGCGATGGTGAAGGCGATGCCCGCCGCCTCCAGCCGCCGCACGGCCGCGCGGGTCGCGGGCGTCAGCCGCTTGTCGGTGGTCACGAGGGTGCCGTCCACGTCCGAGATCACCAGGGCGATCGCGGCGGGCAGCGGTTCGGAGGACGGGGGCATGGAACTCGGGGGGGCTCACGGTTGCGGGGCGCCCTCCCCCAATCCCAACCGGGCCACGATCGTTGCGACGATGGTCTCGGGGGCTGCATCGATGCCCACCGCCACGGCGTTCTCCTCGGGGGCCGGCGGCTCCAGGATCGCGAACTGGGTGTCGAGGAGGCCTGCCGGCATGAAGTGCCCTTGCCGGCGCGCGAGGCGCCCCTCGATCAGGGGGCGGTCGCCCGCCAGATAGACGATCCGCACCTCCTCCCGGCCGCGCACCAGCACCTCGCGATAGGCCCGGCGCAGGGCCGAGCAGACCACCACGCCGGGAGTCCGCTGCTGCAGCTGCGTGTCGATCCAGGCGCCGATCGCCGCGAGCCAGGGCGCGCGGTCGTCGTCGTCGAGGGGGTGCCCGGCCCGCATCTTGGCCACGTGCCCGGGGCTATGGAAGCTGTCGCCGTCGACGAAGGTCCAGCCGAGGCGCTCGGCGAGCCGGGACGCCACCGTGCTCTTGCCCGAGCCCGAGACGCCCATCACCACGAGGACCCTGGGCCTGCCGCCCGACGCCGGAATCTGACCTGATGACATCGTGCGCCCCGTCCTGGCAGCCGCCCCGGACGGGCCGGCCCCGGCCTCTTAGCAGGCCGCGGCGCCCGGAGGCTGTGCGGAAACATGCCGGACGAAGGCGGGTTTCCCCGGCCTCAGGAGGCGAGCGGCGTCCCCGGACAGGCGCCGGGCGACGCGGACCGCGCCGAGGCGGGATCGGGCGATACGGGGTCGGGCAGGATGGGCGCGAGCGCCCGCTCGCGCAGTCGCTGCGGGCCCAGGGTCATCGCGAAGAAGTCGTAGTACCCGCGCCGGTCGTTGGCCAGGAGGAACTGGAAGTGCATCCGGAACGGACGCCAGCGCACCTTCCGGTAGGTCTCCGTGCTGATGATCTCGCGGAACCGGGCCGAGCGCACCAGGGGGTTGGCGACCGCCCGGCCCTGAAGGTCGAGCTCCAGATGCACCACCGGGTTGAAGCCGGGGAAGTTCATCCAGTCCTGGGGCGCCTGGAAGTCGGCCCAGACGAGGCGCTGCGAGGTCACGAGACTGGCGATCTCGCCGCGCAGCCCCTTGGCCCCGCCCTGCATCGCCACCAGGGGCAGGCCGGACCCCAGGGTGACGAGGGCGAGCGTGGTCGTTCCGGTGCCGAGATGCGGATCGTGGGCGAGCACCCGGGCGGTCACCTCCACGGCGCTCAGGGCTCCCGAGGAATGACCGAGGATCAGGATCTCGTCGGGCGGGTCGCCGACCGCCAGGGCGGTGCAGCGGGCGAGGACATGCGCGGTGAAGGCCTCGAGCCGGCGCTCGTAATCCGGCCGCCGGCCCTGGCCGTGCTGCCAGTTGAAGACCCAGTCGTTCAGGAGCTGCCAGAAGAAGATCCGGTTGAGGACGGCTTCCATCGCCTTGATCCAGGCGAGGCCGATGAGGAGGCCTGCCGGCAGCGTCACCCAGAGCGGCCACCCGAGGCTGTGCCCGAAGGCCGTTCCCAGATGGGCATGCACGAAGGCGGCGATGGCCAGGGTGCACAGGGCGAGGAGCAGGACCATCACCAGCGGGTAGAGGATGACGTTGCCGTACTTCCAGTTCAGCCGGTAGAATCGCAGCATCAGGCCGGAGACGATGGTCTGGAGCGTGCCGAGGACCAGGAGGGCGACGCTGACCGGACGCCGGCGCCGGAAGTCCGCGCGGACGATGTCGTCCCAGAGGAGCACGTCGTAGGTGGTCTCGGCCCCCTGCGTGGCAGGCTGGCCGGCCACGCGCCAGCTCTGAACCAGCCCGTCGGCGCTGAGATGCGCAGCGGTTACCGTGCGTTTCGGCTCTCCGAACCGCTTGGCGTAGCGGGCCAGCTCTCGGACGAACAGCATACGGTAGCGGCTGCTGCCCTCAGGATCGTAACCCGGAATGTAAAAGACGTGCCGTCGTCGGACCGATCCCGGAACACCCTGGGCTAGCCCAGGAGGTGTGTAGTCAAACGACGCTGTCATCGAATCCGGTTCTGCCGAAACCCAGGTCAGGCAAATTCACTGCTGCCTCCCCGACGAGAACGCACATCGCGTTGCTTCTTTCAAGTATCGTCTCGGACACGATTTTTTGGGAAAGACGTGGGTAGTGGGGACGGCTGGCGGCCGACGGGTGCTCACCGCGAGACTGTGTCCCGGCCGCCACGGACAGGGACCCGGCGATGGTCTAGGCAGCCCATGAGAGAAACCGACAGGCGATCCCGCATGCGCGCACTGCCTTTGGCCCTCTGCACCGTTCTGGGCACTGCCCTGACGGTGTCGGGCTGCTCGTCGCTTCTGCCTGCGGCCGGCCCGACGACGGGGGCGGTTGTGGAGGGGGCGGACGTGTCCACGAGCGAGGGGACGTTCGCCCGCTACGAGATCGTGGACCTGT
>NZ_LMRM01000017.1:0-109808 GCF_001426045.1 Methylobacterium sp. Leaf94 | reverse complement strand
CCGCTGCTGATCGGACACCCCAACCCGACCGGACACCCCGAGGAGACCCCCATGCTGCTGAAAGGCTTCTCCTACGCCATGATCGCCGCCTTCGCCGGTGGACTCGTCTTCACCCTCGTCGGCTCGGCCCAGACCTTTCTCAACCTCTGAGCCGTTCCCGACCGACAAGATCTCACACCGACCCGCCCGGCCTCCGCCGTGGCGGGTCGCGTCGTGGGTTCGGGAAGCTCCCGCCGGGCGGCGCTCGCCACCCGGTCTCCCGGAGGCTATAGCCGTGTGGCGTGCGTCGGCGCGTCCCCGCTCGCGGAGGGGCGCCTCCGGCCGATCGCGAGGCTGCCCGTGTCCGCCCGTTCCTCTCATCGCCCGAGCTGATGCCGCCTCAACTTCTCCTTGCCATCGCGGCGATCCTTCCTTTTCTCGGCAGCGCGGCCGTGATCAGCCTGCCCGGACATGCGCGCAATGCCGCCGCGATCCTGGCCGGGTCGACCCTGGTGGCGTGCCTCGCCTGCATCGGGGTTCTCTACCCAATGGTGTCCGCGCCCGGCGGCAGCCTGGTCTGGGCGGTGGACTGGCTTCCGACGCTCGGCGTCCAGTTCGTCCTGCGGCTCGATGGCCTGGCCTGGCTGTTCGCAGTCCTCGTGCTCGGGATCGGCGCGCTCGTCGTCCTGTACGCGCGCTACTACATGGCCGCCGAAGATCCGGTCCCGCGCCTGTTCAGCTATCTCCTCGCTTTCGTCGGCGCGATGCTGGGGATCGTGCTCTCGGGCAACCTGATCCAGCTAGTCGTGTTCTGGGAACTGACGAGCATCGTGTCCTTCCTGCTGATCGGCTACTGGACCGACAATGCGTCCGCCCGCGACGGGGCTCGGATGGCCCTCACCATCACGGCGGCCGGCGGTCTCTGCCTGTTCGTCGGCATGGTGCTGATCGGGCAGATCGTCGGGAGCTACGACCTGGCGGTGGTCCTGGCCTCGGGTGACACGATCCGCTCCAGCCCGCTCTACCTCCCGGCCCTGGTGCTCGTGCTCGCGGGTGCCCTCACCAAGTCGGCGCAGTTCCCCTTCCATATCTGGCTGCCGCGCGCGATGGCGGCCCCGACGCCGATCAGCGCGTACCTACATTCCGCCACCATGGTGAAGGCCGGCATCTTCCTGATGATCCGGTTCTGGCCCGTGCTGGCCGGCACCGAGACCTGGTACTGGATCGTCGGCACCGCCGGCATGGCGACGATGCTGGTGGGCGCCTGGAGCGCGATCTTCCAGCACGACCTCAAGGGCCTGCTCGCCTACTCCACGATCAGCCATCTCGGGCTGATCACCCTCCTGCTCGGTCTCGACTCGCCCCTCGCCGTCGTGGCGGCGATCTTCCACACCGTGAACCACGCGACCTTCAAGGCCTCGCTCTTCATGGCGGCCGGGATCATCGACCACGAGACGGGCACGCGGGACATGCGCCGCCTCAGCGGGCTGTGGCGGGCGATGCCCTACACGGCGACGCTGGCGATGGTGGCCGCCGCCGCGATGGCGGGCGTGCCCCTCCTCAACGGCTTCCTCTCGAAGGAGATGTTCCTGGCCGAGGCGGTCGACAATGCGGGCGAGCACGGGCTGAACCTCGCCCTGCCGATCCTGGCGACGCTCGCGAGCGCCTTCACCATGCTCTACTCGGTGCGCTTCATCCGCCAGACCTTCTTCGGGCCCGCCCCCCACGACCTGCCGCAGGTGCCCCATGAGCCGGTCCGCTGGATGCGCATCCCGATCGAACTGCTCGTCCTGGTCTGCATCGCCATCGGCCTCGTGCCGAATCTCACCATCGGGCCCGCCCTCGCGGGCGCGGTCCGGTCGGTCCTCGGGGCGCGGACGCCGGACTACGACCTCGCGATCTGGCACGGCTTCAACGCGCCGCTGGCCCTGAGCGTCGTGGCGCTGGTAGGGGGCGTCGCGCTCTACGGCGTGTTCGGGCGGCGGATCAACGCCAATCCCCGCGGCGGCCCCTGGCTGATGGACCGGCTCGACGGCGGCCGGCTGTTCGAACGGGCGATGACCGGGCTCGTGACCGGTGCCCGCCGGTTGGAGGGGCACCTGGGCAGCGAGCGCCTCCAGGTGCAGTTGCGCATCCTCTTCCTGACCGTGCTCCTGGCCGCCATGCTGGCCGGAGCCGTGCGGGGGCTCGACCTCTTCGCACCGGGACGCGCCACGACGTTCGACCCCGCCTTCGCCCTGATGTGGCTGGTCGGTGCGGCCTGCGCCGTGGGGGCGGCCGAACGGGCGAAGTATCATCGCCTCTCGGCCGCCATCTTCGTCGGCGGAGCCGGACTCGTCAGCAGCCTGACCTTCCTCTGGCTCTCGGCGCCCGACCTCGCGGTCACGCAGATCCTCGTGGAGATCGTCACCACGGTGATGCTGCTGCTGGGCTTGCGCTGGCTGCCCAAGCGCGACGCCGCGATTCCGGCTCCGGCCTCCGAGGCGGCGCGGGCCCGGCGGCGGCGCATCGTCGACCTCTGCATCGCGGCCTTCGCGGGCCTCGGCCTCGCCGGCCTGGCCTACGCGGTGATGACCCGGCCGGCGGTCGACGGCATCGCGCGCTGGTTCGTCGAGGAGGCCTACCCGCAGGCGGGCGGGCGCAACGTGGTCAACGTCCTGCTGGTCGATTTCCGTGCGTTCGACACCCTGGGCGAGATCTGCGTGCTCGGCATCGTCGGGCTCACGGTGTTCGCGCTGCTGCGCCGCTTCCGCCCGGCCTCGGACAGTCTCGGACGTCCCAAGCAGCAGGTCAGGCACGATGCCTACGACGCGGCACGGGCCGGCCGCAGCCCCGGCGACACCGCCGCCGATGCCCTGCTGGTTCCCCGCGTGGTGATGACGTGGCTGTTCCCCTTCATCGTCCTGCTCGCCCTGCACCTGTTCCTGCGGGGACACGACCTGCCCGGCGGGGGCTTCGCGGGCGGCATCGCGCTGACCATCGCCTTCGTGCTGCAATACATGGCCCAGGGGGCCGAGTGGGTGGAGGAGCGCCTGCGCATCCGGCCGATCGCCTGGATCGGCGTCGGCCTGCTGGTCGCCGTCCTGGCGGGCGCGGGATCCTGGCTGTTCGGGCGCCCGTTCCTCACCGCCTCCTTCGCCTACTGGGAGCCGCCGCTGCTCGGAAAGGTGCCGGTCGCGAGCGCACTGGTGTTCGATCTCGGGATCATGGTCCTGGTGGTGGGCGCGAGCGCGCTGATGCTCGTCGCCCTGGCGCACCAGTCCGTGCGCCGGACGCGGGCGGCCGAAGCCGAGGCGGAGCGCGCCGCCGAGAGGGAGCCGGCCTGATGGAACTCGTCCTGTCGCTGGGCATCGGCGTCTTCGCCGCCTCGGGCATCTGGCTGATGTTGCGCCCGCGCACCTTCCAGGTCGCCCTCGGCATCTCGCTGCTGAGCTACGCCGTGAACCTCTTCATCTTCGCCATGGGCCGTCTGACGGTCGGGGCGCCGCCGGTGCTCGGGGCCGGCGCTGAGGTGGTCTCCGTCGACGATCCGGTCCCGCAGGCCCTGGTCCTCACCGCCCTGGTGATCGGCTTCGCGCTGACGGCGCTCTTCCTCGTCGTCCTGCTGGCCGCCCGCGGCATCACCGGCAGCGATCACGTGGATGGCCGCGAGCCTGGCGAGGGCGAACCGCAGCCCGGGAATCCGCACCCATGAGACGCTTCCTCAGCGTGACGCCCTTCCCCGGCCGGACGCGCTCCCCCAGCATGAGGCGTTCCTCCGCGATGACCCGTTGCCGATGACCCCATCCGTCCTGACTGCCACCGCCGAGACCACCTGGTCGGACCACCTCGTGGTGCTGCCGATCGTGCTGCCGATCGCCGTGGCCGGGGTGATGTTCCTGTTGGACGAGCGGCGGCGCCGGCTGAAATCGGGGCTCAGCCTCGTCACCGTGCTTCTCCTTCTCGGCATCGCCCTGGTGCTGGCCCTGCGCGCCGAGGCAGCGGCCCAGGTCTATCGCCTCGGCAATTGGGACGCGCCCTACGGCATCGTCCTGGTGGCCGACCGGCTCTCGGCGCTGATGCTGGTGCTGGCGAGCGTGCTCGGCCTGTGCGCCCTCGTCTTCTCCTTCGCCCGCTGGGGCCGGGCGGGACCCCGCTTCCACGGCCTGTTCCTACTGCTCCTGATGGGCGTGAACGGGGCCTTCCTCACCGGCGACCTGTTCAACCTGTTCGTCTTCTTCGAGGTGATGCTGGCCGCCTCCTACGGCCTCGTCCTGCACGGCTCGGGCGAGATGCGGATCCGGGCCGGCCTCGGCTACATCGCCGTGAACCTGGTCGCCTCGCTGTTCTTCCTCGTCGGCGTCAGCCTGATCTACGGAACCATGGGGACGCTCAACATGGCGGACCTCGCGCGGCGGCTCGCGGCGCCGGCGGCCGCCGAACCGGCCCTGTTCGAGATCGGCTGCGCCGTGCTCGGCATCGCCTTCCTGATCAAGTGCAGTGCCTGGCCCCTCGGCTTCTGGCTGCCGACGACCTACGCGGCGGCGAGCGCGCCCGCGGCGGCGATCCTCGCCATCCTGAGCAAGGTCGGCATCTACGTGGTGATCCGCCTCAGTCAGCTCCTGTTCGGTTCGGGCCTGTCCGCCGGCTTCGGCCAGACCTGGATCCTCGCGGCCGGGCTCGCGACCATGGCCTACGGCACCATCGGGATCCTGGCCGCGCGCGAGCTCACCCGGGCGGCGGGCTACGCCGTGATGATCTCGTCCGGCACGATGCTGGCGGTCCTGGGCACCGGCAGCGCCGCAGCGCTCGCGGGCGCCCTGTACTACCTCGTGGGATCGACGCTGGCCGCCGGCGCCCTGTTCCTCCTCGCCGAGATCCTGCAGCGGGGCCGCGCTCCGGGGCAGACCCAGCAGGCGGTCTTCGCCGACGAGTACCGCGACCCCTTCGACGACGCCGACGCGATCGAGATCGGCCGGACGTTTCCGGCGGCGGTCGCGCTCCTGGGAAGCGGCTTTCTCCTCTGCACGCTGATGCTCGCCGGCATTCCGCCGCTGGCCGGGTTCGTCGGCAAGCTCGCGATGTTCACCGCATTGGCCACGGGCCCGATCCCGGCCTCGGCCTGGTGGCTGATCGCCGCCCTGACGCTCTCCAGCTTCGGCACCCTGGCGCCGCTGGTCCGTCTCGGCATCCAGAACCTCTGGGTTCCGAGCGACGACCCGCCCCCGGTGCTCCGCCCGCCCGAGTTCCTGGCTGTGGCCGGATTGCTCGCGGCCTGCCTGGCCCTCGCCCTCTGGGGCGGCCCGGCCCTCGCCTACGCGGACGCCACCGTCCAGTGGCTGGCGCAACCGCAGGATTACGTCCGGGCCGTCCTCGGCGCCGCCCATGGAAGGGCGGGCGCATGAGCCGGTTCCTGCCCTACCCGCTGCTGACGGTCGCCCTCGCCCTGACCTGGCTCCTGCTGAACGCCCCGATCACACCGGGAAGCGCCGCGCTGGCGCTCCTCGTCGGGGTGTCGGTTCCCGCCGTGATGCGGGCGCTGCAGCCCCGCGCCGTCCTCGTGCGCGCGCCGGGCACCCTCGCGCGCCTCGCCGTCGTCGTGCTCTACGACATGGTCCGGTCGAACGTCGACGTCGCCCGGATCATCCTGGGCCTGCGCCGCGGGGAGCGGCGCACCGGGTTCGTGACGATCCCCCTCGACCTGCGCGAGCCCTTCGGCATCACGGTCCTGTCGATCATCCTCACCGGCACCCCCGGCACGCTCTGGGTGCAGTACGATTCGCAGACCGGCTGCCTGCTCCTGCACGTGCTCGACTATACGGGCGGGGACGAATGGGTGCGGCGGGTGAAGGACCGCTACGAGCGCCCCCTGATGGAGGTCTTCGCATGAGCGCCACCGCCGTTCTCGACTGGGGGCTCGGCCTGGCCCAGGGCATGCTCGTGCTGGCGATGGCGCTCGCCGCGTGGCGGATGCTGCGCGGTCCGCGCGCGCAGGACCGCATCCTCGGCCTCGACACCCTCTACCTCAACGGTATGCTGGCGATCGTGGTCCACGGCATGCGCACCGGCAGCGGCCTCTACTTCGAGGCGGCGCTGATCCTCGGCATGATCGGCTTCACCGCCACCGTGGCGCTGGCCAAGTTCCTGATGCAGGGCGAGGTGATCCAATGAGCGGCGCGGAGCTGCCGCTCTGGGCCGCCTGGCTGGTGGTCGCGCTGGCGGTCGTCGGAGCCGCCTTCTCGCTGACCGGAGCCCTCGGCCTCATCCGCCTGCGGACCTTCTACGAGCGCGTCCACGCGCCGACCCTCGGGGCGACGCTGGGCATGGCCCTGATCCTCATCAGTTCCATGCTGCTCCTTTCGCTGCTCGAGGGCCGGCTCGTCCTGCGCGACGCCCTGATCGGCGTGTTCCTCACCGTGTCGACGCCCGTCACGCTCCTGCTCCTCGCGCGGGCCGCGGCACATCGCGACCGCCACGAGGGCACGCCCGACGCGCCGCCGGAGATCTGACGCTCGCGCCGGCCAGCGCCCGGCCGGGACGAACCGAACCGGCCCGGACGGACTTGGCTCGACAGGCTCACGCGCCCCGCCGGAATACGGGTCGCACCGCACCGCGGATCGGTGTTCCCGAGGATGCGTCCTGGGTTCGGGCGACAATCCTGCCGCCCAGGGGCGGGGCGCGTCGACGAGGATCGGCGGCCCCGGCTCAGAGCTCCGGCACGGCGTGAGAGTCGTGGACCGCCCCGTAGGTCAGGACGGCCCGTGCGAGGCGCGTCATGTTCTGCGCGGCCGCGTTGAGCCGGGGGACCATCGGATCGTCGGCCGGCAGCGCGGCGACCAACAGGACGAGTGCGTCCTGAAGGCCCTGCAGCGAGCGCGTGATCGACGCGGAGGTGCCGGCGAGCCGATGGCGGCACCCGCCGGCCTCGAGACCCGCCAGGCCGGCGCGGTTCTCCGCCGGGCCGAAGCGGTGGGCGGACCGGTCGAACGGAAGGCCGGAGGTTTCGCGCATGGCCGCCTCACGCCGTCCGGATCTTGGCGAGGAAGCGGGAGACCTCGCCGTCGAGATGCTCGGACTGGCGCGAGAGGTCCGAGGCGGCGGTGAGGACCTGGGTCGCCGCGCTTCCGGTCTCCTCGGCCGCCCGGGCGACACCGGACATGTTGCTGGTGACCTCGCCGGTCCCGGTGGCGGCCTCGGTCACGTTGCGCACGATCTCCTGGGTCGCCGCCCCCTGCTGCTGCACGGCGGCCGCGATGGACCCCGCGACCGCGTCGATCTCCTTGATGCGCCGACGGATGCCATCGATGGCGCTCACGGCGCCTCCCGTCGCCCCCTGGATCCGCCCGATCTGCCCGGTGATCTCATCGGTCGCCCGGGCCGTCTGGTTGGCGAGTTCCTTGACCTCGGCCGCGACCACCGCGAAGCCGCGTCCGGCCTCGCCGGCCCGGGCCGCCTCGATGGTCGCGTTCAGGGCCAGGAGGTTGGTCTGGCTCGCGATGGCCGAGATCATGGCGACGACGTCGCCGATCCTGCGCACGGCCTCGCTGAGTTCCTGGACCAGGGTCGCCGTCTGTTCCGCCTCGGCGACCGCCTGGCCCGCCAGGTCCTCCGAGCCCGCGACCTGCCGGCTGATCTCGTCGACCGAGGCCCCGAGCTCCTCCGCGGCCGCCGCGACGGTGCCGACATTGGCGGCCGCCTGGCTCGCGGCGGCAGCTACGGCGGTCGATTGCTGTGCGGTCTCCGCCGCGATGCCCGACATGCCGGAGGCGGTCGCCTGCAGCTCAGTCGCCGCGGAGGCGACGGAGGCCAGGACGGCTCCCACCGTCTGCTCGAAGGCGTCGGCCAGTTGCACGCGCTCGGCCCGGTGGCGGGCCTCGGCCTCGACCCGCTCGCGCGCGGAGGCCTCCTCGAGGCGCCGGACCTGTTCCCGCTGCTCGACCTGGGCCGTCACGTCGATGGCGAACTTGGTGATCTGTATGGGTCGTCCGTCGGCGTCGAGCACCGGGTTGTAGCTGGCCTCGATCCAGACCTCGCGCCCCGCCTTGCCGATGCGGCGGAACTGCCCGGCCTGGGACTCGCCGCGGCGCAGGGCTTCCCAGAACCGGGCGTACTCGGCACTCGCGCGGTGGGCAGCGTCGACGAACAGGCCGTGATGCTGGCCGACGACCTCGGCCGCCGTATAGCCGACGGCGGCGAGGAAGTTGGCATTCGCCTCGAGGACGCGGCCGTCGAGGTCGAAGCTGATCACGGCCTGCGACCTGCGGATGGCGTCGACCTGCCCGCGAAGCGCGTTGGTCTCGACGGTCTGCGCCGTGATGTCGGTGGCGTACTTCACCACCCGCGCGACCTGGCCGGCACCGTCGCGGATCGGATTGTACGAGCCCTTGATCCAGACGGCCTTGCCGTCCTTGGCGACCCGCTTGAATTCGGCGACCTCCGCGTGGCCCGCCCGGAGGCCGTCCCAGAAGGCGGCGTAGGCGCGGCTGTCCCGGTAGGCCGCCTCCACGAACAGGCTGTGATGGCGTCCCCGAACCTCGTCGAGGGTGTAGCCCATGACCGCGAGGAAGGCCGCGTTGGCCGACACGATGGTGCCACCCGGGGTGAACTCGATGACGGCCTGGGACGCCTCGATCGCGGCGAGGCGGCGCGCCTGGTCCTCCCGCTCCAGGCGGGGGGTGGCGTCGGTCCATTCCAGGACGTAGCCCGAGATCCTGTGGCCCTCCATCAGCGGCGTGACGGCGACGTCGAAGGGTCGGCCGCCCAGGCGGGCCAGGGCGTCGTGCCGATGGCGCAGCCCGACGGCGACGATGGACTGGCCGGACAGGTCGCGGCAGAGGTCGTCGAGGCGGCGACCCTTATGGTCGGCTCCGCCCGGCCCGAGCAAGTCTTCCATGGCAGGATTCATCGTCGTGACGACCGACAATGCGTCGATCCCAAGAACCGGCATACGCAAGCCGCCAAACACTGCGGCGCCGGACCTCGACTTACGTGACGCTCCCATGAAATCGAACATCGGATATTTCTCCCCTTATGCTGACTTGCTGTTCGAATCTTCGCGATGACCGATCCAGAACATCACATCATTGTGAGACCGCACCACTTGACGATATCTGAATCAGATATTCAGCCCGGCACTGGAAAACTGTCTTTCCGCGGCTCGGACGCCCAAAAAAACCATTCTTTCGTCGTGATACCGACGACCGTGACAGATTTTCTGCCACGCGCGTGCCTTCTTGGCTCTTGGATCAGGCCTGTGCGAAGGGCGTCTGCGAACCGCCGTCACCCCGGCAGAAGGGCCGTCCGACCCGCTCCGGCCCGGCCTGGCTGGGTCCGGCGGGACGACCGAAGGAGGTTCGGGACCGAAGCATCCCTCATCCGCACCAGGTCAGGTCGCTCAGGGCGCGCAGCGGCCGCGTTCCGGGTCGGTCGGCGCCCACGCATCATGGGCGGCCCACGGGGCGACCGCGGTGATCCGCCGCGAGCCTCAGACGATTGCCAGCGCGGTCCGCATCCGTGCCTGATCCGGTACCGGCGAGGACGTCGCCTCGATGCGATCGATCAAGGCCATCACCTCGGAAGCGGGCCGCGCGGGGCTGTAGAGGAAGCCCTGTGCGACGTCGCAGCGCTTGGCGCGGAGGACGTCGAGCTGCGCCTGGGTCTCCACGCCCTCCACCGTCACGTTCATCGAGAGGGCGCGCGCCATCCGGGCGATCGCCTCGACGACGGCGACCTTCTCGGGCCGCCCCTGAAGGTCGCGCACGAAGGAGCGGTCGACCTTCACCTTGTCGAAGGGAAATTCCGTGAGGTAGCTCAGGCTGGAATAGCCCGTGCCGAAATCGTCGAGGGCGATACGCACCCCCTGGGCACGCAGCCGCTTCAGGTTCTCCAGGACCTCGTCGCCGTGGTCGAGCAGGACCGATTCGGTGATCTCGATCTCCAGGCGTTCGGGCGCCAGCCCCGTCTCCCGCAGGATGGCGGCGACCTCCTCGTGGAAGCTCGGCATGCGCATGTGGATGGAGGAGATATTCACCGCGACGCACAGGTCCGGCCATCGGCGCGCGTCGGTGCAGGCGCGGCGCAGGGCCCAGCCGCCGATCTCGACGATGAAGCCGGTGGCTTCCGCGGTGGGGATGATCTCGCCCGGCGAGACCCAGCCGTGCCCGGGCTTGTTCCAGCGCAGGAGCGCCTCGAAGCCCGTGACCCGCCCGCTTCGCATGTCGACCAGCGGCTGGTAGTGCAGTTCCATCGCGTCGGCGGCGAGCGCTTCGCGCATGTCCGTGTCCAGCTGACGCTGACGATGAGCGCGCTCCTCGAGGGACGGATCGAAGCTGTGCCAGCGCCCCTTCCCGGCCGATTTGGCGCTGTAGAGCGCGAGGTCTGCACGGGACAGGAGGCTCGACGGATCGATGGCGTCGTCCGGCACGCAGGCGATGCCGACGCTCACGCCGATCTCCACATGCGCCTCATCGATCCGGAAGGACTGTCGAAGGGTGGATACGATGCCTTTGGCCAGAATCTCGGCCGCAGCCTTGCCGGCCTGTGGGGCGACCACGGCGAACTCGTCGCCGCCGAGGCGGTACGCCGTGGCCTCCGACCCGCAGAGGTCCGTCAGGCGCTGGGCGACCTGCTCGAGAAGACGGTCGCCGATGAGATGCCCGCGGCCGTCGTTCACCGCCTTGAACCCGTCGAGATCGAGGTAGAGCAGTACGCCCCGGCCCGCTCTCGAGGACGCCTCGCCGCAGAGATCCTGAAGGGCCGCCTGGAGCGCCGCGCGGTTGGGCAAGCCGGTCAGATTGTCGTGGCCGGCGAGAAAGGCGATGCGCGCCTGCGCCTCCCGGCTGGCCGTCACGTCCGATCCCACGCCGCGATATCCGACGAAGGTCCCGAGGGCATCGAAGACGGGCCGGCCGTTGAGGGTCAGCCAGCGCCTGCCGTCCCGCGTCCGGAGCCGCACGGTGTGATCGCGGAACGGACTCCGCGCCGCGATGGCGGTCAGGACGGCATCGATCCCGGTCGCGCCCCCGGCCTCGTCGGCGAAGTCCCTCAGGACAGCCTGGAGCGTGCGGTGGCGAAGGGCAACCGGATCGACGCCCAGCAGGCCGGCGATCGGCTCGAGGGAGGGCCTCAGGCGGCCGATGGTGTCGATCTCCCACAGCCAGTCGCTCGTCCCCTCGGCGAAGTCCTTGAGCAGGAGCTCGATCGTCTCGCTCTGGGCCTGCACCACGACGCGGTCCCGGATGCGCTGGTAGGCGTGCCCGCACAAGCGACGCGCGCTGACGAAGACGAAGGTCGCGTAGAGGGTCAGCAGCAGGGCAACGGAGTGGCCGACCGGTCCCTCGCACCCCGCCAGGCCGATGAAGATGCCGGCGACCACCGGGACCACCGCCAGAAGGGCGAGGGAGAAGACGGGGCCGGCGACGTAGGCGTGCGAGATCAGGGCGGCGCAGACGGCGCCGACGACGACCCGATAGGCATTGTCGAGGGTCGGGAGCAGGACGGCCGGCATCGTCGCCCAGGCGAGGCCGCGCCCGAACGCGAGCAGGTGCAGGACCCGGAAGGCGCCGCGGGTGGAGGGGCAGGACGCGCCCCCGCCGATGACACCCCGGTAATGGTGCGTGGCGACGATGGCGGCACCGCAGAGCGTCGTCACCGCCGCGGCCAGCACGGCGAGGTAGGTCTTCGCGGCGATGTCCCAGAAGATGGCGGCGAGCGAAAGCGCCACGGTCGCCTGGGTGAAAGCGGAATAGCGGCCGAGTTGTAGCGTCTCGCCGAGCATCGCCGCGCGGACCGCCGCACCCAGCCGTGCTTCGTCTTGGGAGGGGGAGGCCGGGGTATCGGCCTGCCCCGGAGCGGTCTCGACCCCTTCCGGGCCGGCATCGCCGATCGCACCGGTGGTGCGCCCATCGTCCAGGACCGCGAAGCGATCCCGGGATCCGTCCGGGGATCCGTCCCGTCGACCGGATAGGCCGGGGTGTGCGGAGACGGGCGGCATCAGGCGGCCATGCTGCGAGAGGCTGCGCGGCCTTGCCGGGTCGAGGCGTCGACCTCGCGGGTGGAGACCTTGATCAGACCCCCGTTCTGGCTGAACTCGGTGACGGCGACCGTCATCACCTGCATGCTGGCCGACATCTCCTGGGCCACCGCAGCCTGCTGCTCGACGGCGGTCGAGGAGGCCGCGATGTCGTTCGTCGGCCCGATGGTCTCCCCGATGCGGGCGATCACGGTGGCGGCCCCCCGGGCGGCGGATTGGGTGCCGGTGATCTGGCTTCCGACGCTCGGGGTCGCCTTCGCCGTCTGGGCGGCTAGGCTCTTCACCTCAGCGGCGCCGATGGCGAAGTGCTGCCCCGGCTCCCGGGCCGGCGCCGCCTCGATGGTGGGGTTCCGTGCCAGGCGGCTGGTCCGGCGGGCGATCTCGCCGACGGAGGCAGCGAGGCCGTCGAGGTCGAAATCGATCGACTTTTGGGAAGCATCAAGCGCACCGAGCTTCGATTTCAGTTCATCGCCACCCCAGAACATCGCCATCCCCATGCAACGGACAGGCTGCCGTTACTGGTGCAAACTAGGCATGCGGACATAACGCAAACACAGGCAAATCCCCGAAACTCGGGGGTATCTCCGGGTTTTTGCGTCGCATTTTCTGTCATCCGCGGTCTAACTACCAAGGCCCGCACCCAGCTGAAACGAATTCTGTCATGCTCATCCTCAAGTGCGGCCAACGAGCCGGAACTGATGACCGAGGCGTTGAAGCCGGTCTTCGGGTGGGAAGGCGGGCTCTTCACCGTCGAGGCGCGATTCAATCGTTTGTTTTCGCGCCTGTTTTCGTCCACGCGGAGACGAAGACGCGCATGCCGTCGAATGAGCCGTGCGCCCCTCCCCGCAGCGCATCCCGGGGGGCATCACGGTACGAATGCCAAGCCAGGTGTCTTTTCACCCATTGGCAAGTCGCTTCGGAACTATAAGGACAGCAGGCAGATCGAATCGCTGGAGCCGAAGGGGAAGCCTGTGCCCACGAGAGTTCTCATGCGCCCCCAGACGGCATCCGATGGCAATGGAACCCTGCGGGCGTTCTCCTCCCGGCACTTTCTCAAGCTCATCGAAGACACCGGTAAGGTGGGCTTCTGGTCCGCGGATCTTCGCAAAGAAGAGGTCGACGCGTCGCCGGGACTCTACCGTATTATCGGCCTGGACCCGGCCTCCCGCGTAACCTTCGGGTTCGGCCTGGACATGATCCACCCCGACGACAAGGCCGCCCACGCGGATCAGATCGCGGTGCTGCGGAATGGCCAACCGATCAGCCGCGAGTTCCGGATCATCCGCCCGGACCGCACCCAGCGCTGGCTGTTGCACCATGCCGAGGTGATCCTGGGGCAGGACGGCAAGCCGAACCAGGGCATGGGCGTGGTGTTCGACGTGACGGCGCGTCACGATGCCATGAATGCGGTCATGCAGCGCCACGACCGCCTCAACGCCCTGATCGCCGCGACCGCCGCGGTCTTCTGGCTCAACAAGGCGAACGGCGAACCCAGCGAGATGCCGCAATGGATGGCCCTGACCGGTCAGAGCCACGCGGAGATGGAGGGCATGGGCTGGCTGAACGCCGTCCATCCCGATGATCGCGCCCGGACCCAGGCGGCCTGGATGACGGCGGTCGAGCACACGGCGCCCTACAACACCGACTACCGGGTGCTGTGCGCGGACGGCATCTACCGCTGGTTCAACGCCCGCGGCGCTCCGGTCCTGAACCGCGACGGCTCGGTGCGGGAGTGGGTCGGCGTCTGCCTCAACGTCCCGGGCCGGAATCGATACGGCGCCTCCGGCACCGAGGCGTCGCCGCCGCCCTCCCCGCAGGCGACGGCCACGGCTTCGGCCGAGGCGGGACTGACCTCGGGACAGGTGCGGGCCGCCCGCGGCCTGACCGGCCTGTCGAAGGAGGAACTGGCCAAGCTGGCCAACGTCTCCGTCTCGACCTTGAACCGCCTGGAGGATTCTAATTCCGCCATCCAGCCGCGACCCGACACGATCCTGGCCGTGCGCCGGGCTCTCGAGGGGGTCGGCGTCGAGTTCATCTTCGAGGCGGGGAAGAAGCCGGGCGTTCGCGAGGCGTGAGCATCGCGGGGCGACGGGATCGGGCCGCCCCGGACGGATCGCTCAGTTGGCCGTCCGATGCGACGCGGCCGGCGCGAAGGTCCACCCGTTCAGGGAGCGGGGGATCGGCAAGCGCGCCAGGTCCAGCCCGCACGCGGCTTTGTAGGCGTGCTCCTCGGTCAGCATCCGGAGCCCCTGCTCCGCCGTCTCGCAGGTTCCGAGAACGTCGTGGTCCAGCAGAACCACGTAACAATCCTTCTGCCCCAGGAGCGTTCGCTGGATGCGGAATGCTCCCTGAGGCGTATCACAGAGCCAACAACCACCCATGGCGCGCACCTCCGCCTGAGATCCGGGAGCGAGATCATGCGGCGCGCACCCGATCCCTGTCCAGAACCTTAATGCATACCTTTTGATCTGACATGCAAAATTCCGCTTCCGCTCCCGGCGAGGCCTGCCCGTCGCGACGCTGTGCCGGCGGAGACCCGAAAGGGGATGACGGAATCGGGTGAGCGGTCCTACACTCCGCGCTGCCGACGACGGCCCCGACCCGGTGAAGGAGACGCAGCGTGAGCGGACCAGAATCCGACGAAGACCGCGTCCGGAATACCACGGAGGTCGCGTCGAGGTCGCGCCGATCCTTCCTCGCGCGGGGCACTGCCCTCGTCGGCGGCGGCCTCGTCGCCGCACGCGCAGCGGAACCGGCCGCGGCGGCGTCCCCGGCCGGCGGTCCGCCGGGCGTGCCGCCCTGGATGACGACCCCCGGCGCGGAGACCGGGGCGCAACCCTACGGGACGCCGTCACCGTTCGAGAAGACCGTCGTCAAGAACATTCCGAAGACCCTCAAGCAATACACCTCAGCATCGGTGCGCACGCCGCTGCAGGAGCTCGACGGGATCATCACGCCCAACGGGCTGTTCTACGAGCGCCACCATGGCGGCGTCCCCGCGATCGACCCGGCCCAGCACCGCCTGATGATCCACGGCCTGGTGGAGCGGCCCCTGGTCCTGACCATGGACGACGTCCGGCGCTTCCCGAGCGTGTCGCAGATCCACTTCATCGAGTGCTCGGGCAACCCCGACTTCAAGGCGATCCGGGCGGGCCGCACCGCCTCCGACCTGGTGGGGCTGGTGAGCTGCGCCGAATGGACGGGCGTGCGCCTCAGGACGGTGCTGGAGGAGGCCGGCCTCCAGCCGGGCGCCAAGTGGGTGATCGCCGAGGGCGCGGATGCGGCCGCGCTGACCCGCAGCCTCCCGATCGAGAAGTGTCTCGACGACGCGCTGCTCGTCTACAGCCAGAACGGCGAGCGCCTGCGCCCGCAGCAGGGCTACCCCCTGCGCGTGCTCCTGCCCGGCTACGAGGGCAACATGAGCGTGAAGTGGCTGCGCCGGCTCAACGTGACGGACGCGCCGGCCTATTCCCGCGAGGAGACGGCCAAGTACACCGACCTGATGCCGGACGGGACCGCGCGGCAGTTCACCTTCACCATGGAGGCGAAGTCGGTGATCACGCGGCCGTCGGGGACGCAGCGGATCGTGCCCGGCTTCAACGAGATCACCGGGATCGCCTGGAGCGGGCGGGGCACGATCGCCCGTGTCGAGGTCTCGGTGGACGACGGCCGGAGCTGGCAGGAAGCGCAGCTCCAGGCGCCCGTCCTCGACAAGGCGCTGACCCGGTTCCGCCTGGCCTGGACCTGGAACGGAGAGCCCGCCGTGATCCAGAGCCGGGCCACCGACGAGACCGGCTACGTGCAACCGCTCTTCTCCGAACTGGCCGGGGCCCGGGGCCTGAACTCGTTCTACCACAACAACGCCGTCATCCCCTGGCGCATCGCGAAGAGCGGAGAGGTGTCGAATGGCTATCCCAAGGCGTGACGGCACTGCCCTCCGGATGGGCGCAAGTCCCACGACCGCCCTGGCCGCCATCGCCCTAGCGGCGACAGGGTTGGCCGCGATCGGCTTGGCCGCGATCGCTTCGGCCGGCCCGGCCTCGGCCGAGACCCGCTACGGGATCGGGCGCCCCGCCACCGCGGCGGAGGTCGCCGCCTGGAACATCGACATCGACCGGGACGGCCGGAAGCTTCCCGCCGGCCGCGGCAGCGTCGCCCAGGGCGGCGCCCTCTTCGCCGAGCGCTGCGCGTCCTGCCACGGCGCGAAGGGCGAGGGCGGCCTCGGCGACCGGCTCGTGGGCGGCCAGGGCACCCTCGCCTCGGCCCAGCCGGTGAAGACGGTGGGCAGCTTCTGGCCCTATGCCCCGACGCTGTTCGACTACGTTCGCCGGGCCATGCCGATGGACGCGCCGCAATCGCTCACGGACGACGAGGTCTACGCCGTCGTCGGCTACCTGCTGAACCTGAACGGCCTCCTGCCGGACGACGCCGTCCTGGAGGCGAGGAGCCTCGCCGCCGTGCGGATGCCCAACCGCGACGGCTTCGTGCCGGATCCGCGCCCCGACGTGCCCTGAGGCGCGGTGGACGAGGCCTCGGCTGCCAAGCTGGACTCAGCTGCCGGGTTTGGCGTGGACGTTGGCGAAGAACAGCTCCCGCCAGTCCTGGGCGCCGCGGCGGATCGTTTTCGTGCGGGCCATGAAGGTGACGACGGGCAGGATCGCCTGGGGCGTGGTGGTGAAGCTGACCTGGGGCGAGGCCAGGATCGACGCGATGAGGCCGACGTCGGAGCCGTCGCGGGCGAGGCGCACATAGGCCTGGGCGGCGGCCCGGGGGTCGCCCGCGATGGAGGCGACCGCCTCCTCCAGGGCCGCCGTGAACGCGGCGTGGAGGGTGGGATTGGCCTCCACGAAGGCGGCGGAGGCCCAGACCACGTTGAAGGTCGAGGGTCCGCCGAGCACGTCGAAGGAGTTGAGGATCGTCCGGATGCCGGGCCTGCGCAGCTCCAGCTCCTGGATCGGCGCGGCGGTGAAATGCGCGGTCACCTCCTGGCCGGCCAGGAGGGCGGCCATGCCGTCCGGGTGCGACAGGGTCACGGTCAGGCGGTCGAGGTCGTTGCGCCGCGCCTCCCCGAGCGCCTTCTCGGCCGCCATCTGCAGGAACATGGCCTGAACTGAGACCTTCACGGCCGGCAGGGCGATCTTGTCCCGGTCGGTGAAGTCGGCGAGCGAGCGGATGCGCTCCGCATTGGTGTTCATGAGGAGCGGCATGGCGTTCATCGCCGCCACGCCCTTCACCGCCATGGCGGTGCCCTCGGTCTTGGACCAGAGCAGGACGAGGGGCGGCACGCCGCCGGCCACGAACTGGATCGAGCCGGACAGGAGCGCGTCGTTCATCGCGGCCCCGCCCGCCAGGGTGACGTAGCGGACGCCGAGCCCCGACAGGCCCCGGGCCGCGGCGTGGGTCTGGAGCAGCCCCTGCTCCTCCATGAGCATCAGCGGCAGGTGTCCCAGGCTCGGCTGGCGCGCGATGGTGACCGCCTGCACCTCGGCCCGGGCCGGGCGCAGGCCCCCGAGGAGGGGCAGTCCCGCGCCGAGCAGTCCCCGGGCCAGTACGTCGCGTCGGCGCATGTGAACCTCCCTGGACCGGACTCGCGATGGGGGATGCGGTCGGCCCGCCTTACGGAACGGAAATTTTCGGCCTGCGGATCACCGGGGCGGGCACGCTCTCGATCAGCACGTTGAGGCAGGCCGGCAGGCCGCTGGCCTGCGCCTCCTCCAGGGCCCCGGGCAGGTCCTCGGCCCGAGTGACGAGGGCCCCGTGGCCGCCCAGAGCCGTCACGACGCGGTCGTAGCGGGAACTCAGGAGGTCGCAGTGGCGCGCCCGCGCCGCGCCGTACTGGCGCAGTTGGATCTGGTACTCGGCGTTCCAGCGGGCATCGTTGCCCACCACGGCGATGAAGGGCAGGCCGTAGCGCACGGCGGTGTCGAACTCGGCCATGTGGAAGCCGAAGGTGCCGTCCCCCAGGACCGCCACCACGGGCCCCGCCGGGTCGTGGAGGCGGGCCGCCAGGGCGAAGGGCAGCGACGCGCCGATGGTGCCCGAGACCCCGTTGATGAGGCGCCGGGGGGCCTGCACCAGGGCCTGGGGCCATTGCCCGATCTCGCCCCCGTCGCAGATCAGGGTGCCGCCGGGATGCCGGTCGAGGAAGGCGGCGACGCCGCGGCACAGCTCCACTGGATGGAGGCGGCCCTCGGGGCCGCGCCGGTCGTCCCAGTCCGGGGGCCGGTACGCCACAGCCGCCCGCACGGTGGCCGGCCAGTCCGTCCCCGCGTGCGGGCGCCCCCCGGCGCAGGAGCCGGCCAGGGCCGCGAGGGTCGGCAGCGCATCGGCCGTGCCCGAGACGGCGAGGCGGGCCGGATCGACCCGCGCGACGAGGGCGGGGTCGGGGTCGACGACGACGAAGCGGCAGGCCGGCGCCACCGCGGGCGCCTCGCCGAACTTCAGGGTGAAGTCGAGGGGCTTGCCCACGAGCACGAGGCAGTCGGCCTGGGCCAGCACCTCGGCGAAGGCGCCCAGACTCGGATCGTTGAGGCCGCGCGGGCTCTCCATCCCGAGGACGGGCACGCCCGAGGCCGCCTCCAGCGCCGCCATCCGGGCGCGCCCCTCGGCGCCGCAGGCGACCGGGCCGCACAGGATCAGGGGGCGCTGCGCCCGGCCGAGCTCCGCCGCCACCGCCGCGACGAGGTCGGCGCCGGGCGCGCCGACCCGGATCGCGGCCTCGGCGGGTGCCGGGGGAGCGGCCGAGAGAGCGACCGGGGCCTGCGCTTCCAGGAGGTCGACCGGCAGGCTGAGATGCACGGGCCCCGGCCGGCCCGCGCGGGCGATCCGCAGGGCCCGGGCGACGTCGTCGGCCAGGGTGTCGACGGCAGCCGCCGTCCACGAGGCCTTGGTCATCGGCCGGGCGATGTCGGCCTGGGCGAGTTCCTGGAAGGCGCCGCGCCCGAGCTCCGACAGGCCGGCATGGCCCGAGAGCAGGAGGACGGGGCTCTCCGCAGCCAGCGCCGTGAACAGGGCGGCGGCGCCGTTGGTCTGCCCCTGGCCGCCGGTGACCAGGGCGACCCCGACCTCCCCGGTCAGGCGGCCCCAGGCATCGGCCATGTGCACGCAGGCGGCCTCCTGGCGGACATGCACCACCGCGATGTCCGTGCCCAGCAGGGCATCGAAGATCGGCATGATGTGGTTGCCCGACAGGGTGAAGATGCGGCGCACGCCGAGGCGCTCCAGCGTCTCGACGACGATGTCGGCTCCGCGCGGCCGGCCCCGGGACTGGTCCATGGCGTCTCTCTCGGCGATCCGTCGGGTGGGGGCGCGGCCTCAGGCCGCCGCGTCGAGGAGGGAGGCGCCCGGGCGCACATGGGTGAAGGCGACGGGCTCCAGGGTGACGTCGAGCCCCTCCCCGGCCTGGCGCACCACGGTGTAGTGCGAGGTGGCGAGATCGGAGGCGTCGGGGAAGTCCTCGCGAAAGTGCGCCCCGCGGCTGTCGGTGCGGGCCAGGGCCGCGGCCCGGATCGCCTGGCTGACGCGGACGAGGTTCTCGAGGTTGAGCCGGTCCATCCAGGTCAGGTTGTAGCGGCGGTCGCCGTCGGGGATGCCGGCCTCCGCCACCGCGGCCGCGAGGGCGTCGAGGCGCTCCCCGGCCCGGGCCAGCCCGGCCGCGTCGCGCAGGATGCCGACATCGTCCCACATGGTGGCGTAGAGGGCCTCCCGGATCGCCTCCAGGTCGCCGGCCGGGCGCCCGAGAGGGCCGTAGGCGCGAGCGAGCCCCGCCTCGATCGCGTGAGGATCGGGCTCGGCGAGGCGTCGCACGCCCCGGACGTCGCGGGCCATGGCGGAACCGGCCAGGCCCCCGAACACCGTCGAGTTGGCGACGCCGTTGCCGCCGAGGCGGTTGGCCCCGTGCACCCCGCCGGTATCCTCCCCGGCCGCGTAGAGGCGCGGCAGCTCGGTGCCGCAGCCGGGGCGGAAGGCGACCCCGCCCATCATGTAGTGGGCGGTGGGGATGACCTCGACCAGGCCCCCGGCGAGGTCGAAGCCGCAATCGGCGCAGCGCTCCACCATGCCCTTGAACTTGGCGGCCACGTCCGCGGGCCCGAGATGGCTCATCTGGAGGTAGACGCCGCCATGGGGGGTGGCGTGGCCGTCGCGGATGCGCCGCATGATCGAGCGGCTGACGACGTCGCGGGTCGCCCGCTCCGCCCGCGGGTCGTAGTGCTGCATGAAGCGCTCGCGGGAGGCGTCGAGCAGGTAGCCGCCCGCGCCCCGCAGCCCCTCCTCCAGCACCGTGCCGGTCATCCGCGTGCCCGCGCCCGCCAGCAGGCCGGTGGGATGGAACTGGACCATCTCCATGTCGCGCAAGGGCAGGCCGGCGCGGAGCGCCATGGCGAGGCCGTCGCAGGTCTTGTCGCCGGAGGGCGTGTGGAACTTGTACATGGTCGGGCCGCCGCCCGTGGCGAGCAGGGTCGCCCGGGCGCGGACCAGGACCGGGATTCCGGTCCGCATGTCGAGCATCAGCACGCCGGCGAGGCCGGAGCCGTCGGCGGCCGGGATCAACTCGAGGGCGCGGTGATCCTCCAGGCGCCGGACGTCCCGGCGCCAGACCTGTTCGGACAGGCGGTTGATGATCTCGATGCCGGTGAGGTCGCCCTTGTGCACGGTGCGGTCGAAGGTCTGACCGGCGAAGGCCTTCTGGTGGACGCTGCCGTCGGGGTTGCGGTCGAAGAAGCAGCCGAGCTCGGTCTCCAGTTCGCGGATGCGGACCTGCGCCTCCGTGACCAGGGTCCAGGCCAGCTCCTGGTTGTTCAGCCACTTGCCGCCCTCGATCGTGTCCATGAAGTGGCGCTCGACCGAATCGCCCGGGGCGAGGGCGACGTTGTAGCCGCCCTGGACCATGCGGGTGCAGCCGCACTTGCCGAGCAGGCCCTTCACCGCGACGGTGACCTGGAGGTCGGGGGCGGCCTTCTTGGCGTGGAGGGCGGCGAACAGGCCGGCGCCCCCCGAGCCCAGGATGAGGATGTCGGTCTCGACGGTGGTCGGCACGGCGCGCATCAGGCGGCTCCCAGGCTCTCGATGACGGCATCCCGCCGGCTGGCGACGTCGCGCTGGACGTCGGCGAAGAGCGAGCCGCCGTGGGAATCCATGCCGACCAGGAGGGGGCCGAAGTCGCGGATCGCGAACTTCCACAGGCTCTCGGGGTGGAGATCGTCGAGGTCGATGTCGTCGATCCGCTCGATCCAGGTCGTCTCCAGGGCGGCGGCGCCCCCGACGATGGCGAGGTAGGCGCCGCCGTGTTCGGCGAAGGCCGCGAGGGTCTGGGGGCCCATGCCGCCCTTGCCGACGATGAGGCGCACGCCCTCGCGCCGCATCAGGGCGTCGGTGAAGCGCTCCATCCGCATGGAGGTGGTGGTGCCGATGCAGAACGGCGCGTAGCCCACGGGCGCCTCGGGGGAGACCGGTACGCGGTGGACGTTGGGCGCGGTGTGGATCACCGCGTGGCCGGTGAGATCGAGATGGGTCCGGCGCCCCCGGTCGAACATGTGGATCAGGGTGGCGTCCCGGATGCCGAACAGGGTCTTTCGCAGGGTGACGGTGTCGCCGACCTTCAGGGCGCGGACCTGGGCCGCGTCGACCGGCATGTCGAGAACGTGGTGCATGGCGCAGGCCCTCCCGGAGGCGGCGATTTCAGTCGAAGGCGATACCGCCCGGCGTGAAGGTCGCCCTCGCCCGGCGGGCCGAGTGGCACTGGATGTTCACCGCCACCGGGTTCTGGGTGATGTGGGTGGCGGCGATTTCCACATGCACGGCGAAGCTGGTGGAGCGCCCGCCGAGCCCCTGGGGGCCGATGCCGAGTTCGTTGACGGCGCGCGACAGCTCCGCCTCGATCCGGGCGCCGTCGGGATCGGAACAGGCGGTCCGCAGCTTGCGGGTGGCCGCCACCTTGGCCAGATGCATGCACAGGTCCGAGGTGCCGCCGATGCCGACGCCCACGATGGTGGGCGGGCAGACGCGGCCGCCGAGCTCGATCACGCGGTCGATGACGAAGCGCTTGACCGCGTTGATGCCGTCCGAGGGCAGCAGCATCTGCAGGAACGAGCCGTTCTCCGAGCCCGAGCCCTTCGGGATCATCTCCACCGAGACGGTCTCGGGCCGGTCGTCGAAATCCACATGGATGATCGGCACGCGGATGCCGCAGGAGGTCTGCTCGTTCACGCGGGTGATCGGGTGGACCACGGAGGAGCGTAAGGAATGCTCGGTGGTCGCGCGTTCGCAGCCGCGCCGGATCGCGGCCTTGAGGTCGGCGCCCTCGACGCGCACGTCGCGCCCGATCACCACGTTGTAGATCGGGATGCCGGTGTCCTGGCAGAGGATGTTCTTGGTGCGCTCGGCCACCGCGATGTTCTCCACCATGGTGCCGAGGATCGCCCGGCCGGTGGCGCTGGTCTCGTCGCGGGCAAGATCCGCGAAGCCCGCCTTGATGTCCGGCGGCAGCAGCTTCAGGGCGCGGACGTAGAGGTCCTTGCACACCGCTTCGACTTCGGTGAGGTCGAGATCCATGCCGGTCTCCTTCGAAGGGTTGGCTCAGGCGCCGCCGAGCAGGAACAGGAGCCCCACCGCGAGCCCCGCCGCCACGCAGGCGGAGACGACGAGGGCCGTCCGCTCCCGGGTGACGAACCACTCGAGGGCCAGCACGCGCAGGCCCAGGACCATGTGCAGGGCCAGCGCGCTGACGAGGCCCCATTCGGCCGCGCGCACGAAGCCGTTGTGGGTCAGCCCGAGGAAGCTCTCGAGGCGGTCGGCCCCCTGCAGGGCGGTGCCGAGGGCGATGAAGTGCATCGGCAGGAACAGCGCCAGGGCGATCCCCGAGAGGCGGTGCAGCAGGGCGGCGGCGAAGCCCGCGCGCGGACGGGCGGCGCGGAGGCTCCTTGGCCGCGGGGCGGCGGTCTGCGTCCCGGCGCTCATGCGACGTAGACCGCGAGCGCCGCGCGCAGGCCGAGGACGACGAGGAGCGCCGCGACGGCGAGCATCGCCCCGTCGAGGGAGCGTCCGCGCCAGGGCGTCCACTCCCGCAGGATGCTGCGCAGGCCGATGGGCGCGTGGATCGCCGCCGCCACCACGAAGACGCCGTAGAACACGAGGAAGGCCAGGTTGCCCTGCGTCCGGCCCAGGATCTCCCCGGCGGTGAGCCCGCCGCGCACGGCGTACAGGATCGTGCCGAGATGGACCGCCACCGCCACCGCCAGGATCCCGGCGGTGCCGCGCTGCGCCACGTAGAGGAGCGGGCTCATGCCGACCTCCGGAAATGCCGGGCGCTGAGCCGCTTCAGGGCCGACCGGGCGGTGGCGCGCTTCAGGCCCGCGATGGCGAAGGTCGGCGCCAGGGCCTTGGGGCAGTGCTCGGTGCAGCTCATGTGGGTGTGGCAGGACTGGCAGCCGGCATCCCCGGACACGGCCTCCAGCCGCGCCGCCTGGCCCCGGTCGCGGACGTCGTTCACCAGGGTCCAGGCCCGGTTGAGGGCGGCCGGACCGAGATAGTCCGGGTTCCACGTGACCACGTCGCAGGCGGCGTAGCAGACGCCGCAATTGATGCACTCGATGCCGGCATCCACCGCCCGGCGCGCGGGCGAATCCGGCGCCACCACGGCGAAGTCCGCGGGCGGCGCGTCGCCGGGCTCGAAGGCGCCGTGGGCGGCCGTCCACTTCTCGAAGAACGGCTCCATGTCGACGGCCAGGTCCTTGACCACCGGCAGGTTGCGCAGGGGCTCGAGGGTCAGGCCGTCGTCCTCCGCCACCGCCGCGACCCGCGTGCGGCAGGTCCAGCGCGGGCGCCCGTTCACCGTCATGGCGCAGGAGCCGCACATGCCGACCCGGCAGGCGAAGCGGTAGGCGAGCGTCGGGTCCTGCTCGCGCTGGATCTCGGTGACCACGTCGAGGATGGTCTGGGCCGGGCGCCGCGCCACGGTGAAGGCCTGGAAGCCGCCGTCCCGCCGGATGCGCACTCTCAGCGTCGCGCCGGGCACGGCCTCGACCGTGGGATCGGCCGGGGCGGGGACGGGAACGGACACGCTCATGCCTCAGCGCTCCGCCTTGGCGGCGGCGCCGGGAAAGAACAGCTCGCCCTGGTCGGCGGCCTTGGCGGCCACGAGGCCGGCGCGGTTCATGTAATCGAGATAGGCCAGCATGTTCAGGGGCGCGCTGGTCCACTGGGTCTGCGGCGCGCGGATGATCTCCACCGCCTCCGCCTCGGTGAGCCGGGCGTTCTCGGCCTTGATCCAGAGCGCGGCGACCCGGGCGGGCTCGGCCTTGATCAGCGCCAGGCTCTCCTCCAGGGCGGCCCGGAAGGCGGCCACGATCTTCGGGTTGGCGGTGACGAAGCGGCTGCTCGCCCAGACGAGGTTGAAGGTGTGCGGCCCGCCGAGGACGTCGTAGCTGTCCAGCACCTTGCGGGCCTTGGGGTCCTTCAGCTCCACCTCCTGGAACGGCGGGGCGCCGAAATGCGCCGTGATCTCGGAGCGGCCGCCGAGCATCGCCGTCTGGGCGTCGGGATGGCCCATCGAGACCGTGAGGGGGTCGAGCTTGCCCTGCTGGCCCGGCCCGAAGGCCTTCTCGGCGGCCATCTGCAGGGTGATCGCCTGGATCGAGCTCTTCACCGTGGGCAGGGCGATCTTGTCCTTCTCGGTGAAGTCCTTGATCGAGGAAACGGCCGGGTTCACGGTCACCAGCCAGAGCGGCATCGCGTTGAGGGCCGCCACACCCTTGATCATCAGATTGCCGCGGGTGCGGCCCCAGATCGTCAGCATCGGCCCGACGCCGCCGGCGGCGAAGTCGAGGTTCCCCGAGAGCAGGGCCTCGTTCATGCCCGAGCCGCCGGTGAAGCGCAGCCACTCCGTCTTGAGCTCCAGGCCCTGCTGGCGGGCCTGCTTCTCGAGGAGGTGCTCCTCCTCCATCACCGTGAGGGGCAGGTAGGAGATGCCGAACTGCTTGGCGAGGCGCACCACGGAGGCCTCCGCCCGGGCGGACCCCGCGCCGACCAGAAGGCTCGCCGAGAGCCCCACCGAGATCAGGGCCGCGGCGCCGCAGAGCCGGATGAGACGGCCGAGTGCCATGTGTTCCTCCTGCCTTGAGCCCGAATTCTCTGGTCCGGTGCCGAGGGCCACGATAGCCTCGTGCCGACCGCTGTCAACGGTCATATGTCATATACATGAGTTGCCGATGTCGAACCGCATGCGCGGCGCCCCCACCCCCCAGGCGCATCCCGAAGTCCCGTCGCCGGCCGCGCCCGAGATCGCGCCCGTGACCGGACCTACGAGCGCGCCCACGACCGCCCCCATGACCGCGCCTTTGGCGAGCCATCCACTCTACCTGCAGGCCCGCGACCTGCTGCTGCGCCGGATCGTGGACGGCACCTGGAAGCCGGGCGGCTACCTGCCGAGCGAGCCGCAGCTCGCCCTCGACCTCGGCGTCTCCATCGGGACGATCCGCAAGGCCATGGAGGACCTCGTCGGGCAGGGCCTGCTGGAGCGCCAGCACGGGCGCGGCACGCAGGTGGTGCCCCATTCGAGCGACCGCTCGCGCTTCCGCTTCCTGCGCTTCGTCCACGGCGACGGGCGGCCGTTCCGCCCGGTGGCCCGCGTCCTCGCCGCCGGGACCGCGCGGCCCGACGCGCAGGACCGGGCCGCCCTCGGGCTGGGGGCGGGCGCCAAGGTGCTGGTCCTGCTGCGGACCCGCAGCGAGGACGGCGTGCCGCTGATCTACGAGCGCATCGCGCTGCCGGCCGAGCCCTTCGCCGCGCTGAAGCCGGAGCCCGGCGCCGAGATGCTGGAGGAGATCTACGTGCTCTACCAGGCGCGCTGCGGCCAGACCGTGGCGCGGGCCCGGGACACGATCGCCACCGACCGGGCGAGCCCGGCCATGGCGGACGCCCTCGGCTGTGCGCCGGGGGCGCCCCTGCTGCTGGTGCGCCGGGTCGCCGTCGCCCTCACGGGCGACCCCATCGAGTATCGCCAGAGCTGGACGGCCATGCTCCACTACCGCTCCGACCTCGACTGACGGAGCGGAGGTCCTTCGGGCTGACCCGCCTCAGGCCTGCATGCCCCAACGCTGCAGGGTGTGGCGCTCGATGGTCTGGAAGATCAGGTTCTCGACGCAGAGGCCGATGAGGATCACCGTCAAGAGCCCCGCGAAGACGTTGGGGATGTCGAGCATGTTCTTGTTCTCGAAGATGAACCAGCCCAGCCCCCCCGAGCCCGAGCTGACGCCGAAGACGAGCTCCGCCGCGATCAGGGTGCGCCAGGCGAAGGCCCAGCCGACCTTGAGGCCGGTGAGGATGCTGGGGAAGGCCGCCGGGATCAGGATCTTGGTGATCAGCCGGCTGCCGCGCAGGCCGTAGTTGCGCCCGACCATCTTCAGGGTCCGGCTGACCGAGAGGAAGCCCGAATGGGTGTTGAGGGCGATGGCCCAGGTTACCGAATGGACCAGCACGAAGATCAGGCTGCCGTTGCCCAGCCCGAACCAGATCAGCGCCAGGGGCAGAAGCGCGATGGCCGGCAGGGGATTGAACATCGACGTCATCGTCTCGAGGAAGTCGGTGCCGATGCGCGAGCTGATCGCGATGCCGGTGAGCAGGGTCGCCAGCAGGATCCCGAGGCCGTAGCCGATCAGCAGGACCTTGATCGAGCCCCAGGCCCGCAGCACCAGGGTGCCGTCCGCCACGCCCCGGGCGAAGGCCGTCACGGTGGCGGAGAAGGTCGGGAACAGGAGGTCGTTGTCGAGGTAGCGCCCGTAGGCCTCCCAGATCAGGGCCAGCACCGCCAGGATCACGAGCTTGCGCAGCCAGCCCTGGTTGTAGAGGCGCTCGACGGCCGAGAGCGGCTTCTCGACGACGGCGCCCCCATAGGCGCCGCCGGTCTCGCGGACGATCTCGGGACGGGCGGGCCGGAGGAGGACGGGTGACACGAGCGCCTTCGCGGTCCTAGACATTCTCCGCCTCCTTGATCTCTTCGGAAAACAGCATCCGATGGATGCGCTGCTCCAGGAGCAGGGTCTCCTGCGGCGAGCCGGCCGTGTTGAGCTCGGCCTTGACCTCGCCGGGATGCGGCGAGAGCAGCAGGATGCGCGAGCCGATCTTGATCGCCTCCGGAATCGAGTGCGTGACGAACAGCACCGTGAAGCGCGTCTCCTCCCACAGGGCCAGGAGTTCGTCCTGCATCCGCCGGCGGGTGAGCGCGTCCAGGGCCGCGAAGGGCTCGTCCATGAGCAGGATGTCGGGCTCCATCGCCATGCCGCGGGCGATGGCCACCCGCTGCTTCATGCCGCCCGACAGCATGTGCGGATAGCTGTCGGCGAAGGCCGAGAGGTTGACCTTGTCGATATAGTGCATGGCCCGTTCGTCGGCGGCCCGCCCCGACAGGCGCCCCGACGCCTCGAGGGCGAAGGCGACGTTCTGGCGGACGGTCTTCCAGGGCAGCAGCTGGTCGAATTCCTGGAACACCATCATCCGGTCCGGGCCGGGCTCGGTGATGGCCTGGCCCTTCAGGCGGATCTGGCCCTCCGTCGGCGCCATGTAGCCGCCCACCGACTTCAGAAGGGTGGATTTCCCGCAGCCCGAGGGTCCGAGCAGGACGAACCGATCGCTCGGGAAGACCTGGAAGCCGACCCGGTAGGTCGCCGTGACGAGGTGGTCGGGGGTCTTGTACTGCAGCGTGACGCCGTCGACCTCGAGCAGCGGCCCCGTGACGTTCGAGGGCAAGCCTGTCGCCAAGCTCATCGCATCCTCCCTTTGGCCACGCGCATGGCGGCACTGCTGGTTTTCAGGGGCGGTCTGGAGCCGCTTTGCCTTCGGACGACCGGCTGCCCGAGCCCCGATCCGTCGGCCCTGGCACAATCGTTCGTCCGACCCCTGGATACCAAGCACGATCCTTCCTGTAAATATAATAGCTATCTATTATAAGACAGGTTTTTATTCTTGTTTGGCGGGCCTTTTCGGCTTGGGCCGGGGGCGGCCCGGGGGTGGCCTCGGTCCCGGCCCGCCCCATCGGGGCGCTCTCCGCGGGCGGCGCGTCACCGGCCCGATCCTCATGCCGGAACGCGGTCGCCCCGCAGCACAGCGCGCCCGGACAGGATCCGTCATCGGCGAAGGATTAAAAAGAGGCCGGCAACGTAATCAGGTCTCATGCGACGAGACCTTCGAATCGGTTGATGACGCCGTTACGGGCTCTTGTGGAGACTTGGATTTACGGCATAGGTTCTTATCAGAACCATCTCGGGCGACCCCGCTCCTTCAGGGCGCAGCGTCCAGCGTCAGGGGACGCGCCGACCGCCGCGGGCGTCCTCCCGGCCACGGCCCGGGGGACGAACGGACATCCGACGATCGCCGTGCCACCCGCCCGAGACACGAAGGCGGGGCTCGTAGGGGAGAAACGATGAGCGACGCATCCGACGGTGCGCGGCGGGCGGGGTCCGTGGTCCGCGCGCCGCAGAGCTTCGTGGCCGGCCTCGTGCTGGTCCTGCTCGGGATGTTCGGCGTCTGGGCCGCGAGCGACCTGCCGCGGGGCACCCTCGGCGCCATGGGACCGGGCATGCTGCCGCACTGGGTGGCGATTGGCGTCGCCCTCTGCGGCGGCGTGCTCGCCGCGACGGGCCTGGTCCGCACGGGGGCGGGCCTCCAGACCTTCGGCCTGCGCGGCCCCCTCGTCGTCGTGCTGGCCATCCTCGCCTTCGCGGTCACGATCCGGCCCTTCGCCCTCGGCCCCGTCGCCGGCCCGGGCCTCGGCCTCATCGTCGCGGGCCCGCTGGCGGTGATCGTCGGGGGCTACGCCACACCGGAGGCGCGCTTCCGCGAACTCCTGATCCTGGCCCTGCTCCTCACCGCCGGCTGCATGCTGCTGTTCGGGGACCTCCTGAACCTGCCCATCCCCATCTTCCCCACCGCCGTCATCGAGGCGGCGAGCGGCCGGATTCCGTCGCGGGTGCTGCTGCGACTCGCGGCCGGCGCCCTCGCCCTGGCGGGCCTCGGCCTGCTCGCCCTGGAACGCCGCGCCACCCGCCGGACCCGGACCGACGTCGCCCCGCACGCCATGACGACCTGATCGGGAGCGCGCACGTGACGGATCTCCTCGCCAATCTCGGCCTCGGCTTCGCCGTCGCCCTGAGCCTGCAGAACGTGACGCTCTGCTTCCTGGGCTGCCTCGTCGGCACCCTGATCGGCGTGCTGCCCGGCGTCGGGCCGATCGCCACCATCGCCATGCTCCTGCCGATCACCTTCGGGCTCGATCCCGTGGGCGCCCTCATCATGCTCGCGGGGATCTATTACGGGGCGCAGTACGGCGGCTCCACCACCGCCATCCTGGTGAACATCCCCGGCGAGGCGACCTCGGTCGTCACCACCCTCGACGGCCACCAGATGGCGCGCCAGGGCCGGGCCGGGGTCGCGCTCGGCATCGCCGCCATCGGCTCCTTCTTCGCCGGCACCGTCGCCACCCTGCTGATCGCGGCCCTCGGCACGCCGCTGACCCGCCTCGCGCTGATCTTTGGACCGGCGGAGTACTTCGCCCTGATGGTGATGGGGCTCGCCTTCGCGGTCGTCCTCGCGCACGGCTCGGTGCTCAAGGCCGTGGCGATGATCCTCGTGGGCGTCCTGCTCGCCGCGGTGGGCACGGACCTCGAGACCGGCCAGGAGCGGATGACCTTCGGCCTCGCGTTCCTCACCGACGGCGTCGACTTCTCCGTCCTGGCGATGGGCCTGTTCGGGGTGGCCGAGATCCTGCGCAACCTCGACCAGACCGAGACCCGCGAGATCGCCCGGGCCCGGATCGGCCGCCTCCTGCCCAGCCTCGCGGATCTGCGCCAGGCGGCGCCCGCGACGCTCCGCGGGACCGCGATCGGGGCGATCCTGGGCATCCTGCCCGGCAACGGCGCCGTGCTCGGCCCCTTCGCCGCCTACACGGTGGAGAAGCGCCTCGCGCGCGATCCGAGCCGCTTCGGCCGCGGGGCCATCGAGGGGGTCGCCGGCCCGGAGAGCGCCAACAATGCCGGCGCGCAGACGGCCTTCATCCCGCTCCTCACCCTCGGCATCCCGCCGAACGCCGTGATGGCGCTGATGGTCGGCGCCATGACGATCCACGGCATCGTTCCGGGCCCCGGCGTGATGACCAAGAACCCCAACCTGTTCTGGGGCATGATCGCGTCGATGTGGATCGGCAACCTGATGCTGCTCGTCATCAACCTGCCGCTCGTGGGCCTCTGGGTGCGCCTGCTGCAGGTGCCCTACCGGCTGATGTTCCCCGCGATCCTGATGTTCTGCGCGATCGGCATCTACTCCATCAACGCGCTGCCCACCGACGTCATGCTGATCGCGGCCTTCGGGGTGTTCGGATACGGGCTGATCAAGTTCGGCTTCGAGCCCGCGCCGCTGCTGCTCGGCTTCGTGCTGGGCAAGCTGATGGAGGAATACCTGCGCCGCGCCCTGACCCTGTCGCGGGGCGACGTCCTGGTGTTCCTCGAGCGCCCGGTCTGCGCGGTGCTGTTCCTCGTCGCCGTCACCATCCTGGCGGCGGCGCTGCTGCCGTCGCTGCGGCGCGGCCGCGACGCGGTGTTCACGGAAGCCTGACGGCGGGGGCGCCCGGGCGCCCTCCGGGGACGGACACGACAACCCACAACGAGAAGGATGCGGACCATGAGAACGGCACTCGCCATCGGCCTCCTGTCGGCGCTCGCCGCCTTCGGCGCCGCGGCCGACACCTACCCCCAGCGCCCGATCACCCTGGTGGTGCCCTTCGCGGCCGGCGGACCCACCGACGTGGTGGCGCGGATCGTCGCCGAGCCGATGTCGCGGGCGCTCGGCCAGCAGGTCGTCATCGAGAACGTCACCGGCGCCGGCGGCACCACCGGCATCACGCGCGCGTCCCAGGCCGCGCCCGACGGCTACACCATCATGATGGGCCACATGGGCACGCACGGCGCCGCGCCGGCCCTGTTCAAGGGCCTGAAATACGATCCGGCCAAGAGCTTCGATCCGATCGGCCTCGCCGCCGGCACGCCGATCGTCATCGTCGCCAAGAAGGGCTTCCCGGCCCAGGACCTCAAGGGGTTCGTCGAGGTCCTGAAGGCGCGCGGACCGGCGATCAACCAGGCCCATGCGGGCGTCGGCTCCGTCTCGCATTCCACCGGCGTGCTGTTCGATGCGCTGACCGGCGCCAAGCCGACGCTCGTCGTCTATCGCGGCACGGGGCCTGCGCTGAACGACCTGATGGCCGACCAGGTCGACTTCATGACGGACCAGATCGTCAACGTGGCGCCGCAGATCGCCGGCGGCACGATCAAGGCCTACGCCATCGCGACGCCCGAGCGCTCCCCGAGCCTGCCCGACGTGCCGACCACGAAGGAGGCCGGCCTGCCCGGCTACGAGGTCAGCGCCTGGAACGCGGTGTTCGCGCCCAAGGGCCTGCCGCCGGAGGTCCGGGCCCGGCTCGTGGCCGCCCTCGACGCGGCGCTCAAGGATCCGGGCACGACCAAGCGCATCCTGGAATTGGGTGGTACAGTGCCCAAGGAGGCCGAAGCCGGTCCGGCCGCCCTGCAGGCCCTCGTCGAGCGCGAGGTCGCACGGTGGACGCCCGTGCTCCGCTCCGCCGTCGAAGCCAATCCCTAGGTCCTGTCCGGGGACGGCCCGTCCCGCGAGGGCGGGCCGGTCCCTTCCCCATCCCGACCCGTTGCCGGGTACTCCATCGCTTCGCTGTGTCGGAGCAGCAGAGGCGTCTTCCGCGTGGATTCCTACCTCACCTCCTCCTTCCTGCTGTCGCTCCTCCAGATCGTCTGGATCGACATCATCCTGTCGGGCGACAACGCGGTGGTCATCGCCATGGCCTGCCGGGGCCTGCCCGAGCGGCAGCGGCGGATCGGCGTCTTCGCGGGCGCCCTCGCGGCGGCCCTGCTGCGGATCCTCTTCGCCGTCATCGTCTCGCAACTGCTGGCGGTGCCGCTCCTGAAGGTCGCCGGCGGCCTCATCCTGCTGCACATCGCCGTCAAGCTCGTCTGCGGCGAGGAGGAGGACGAGAGCGCCATCAAGGAGCATTCCAGCCTGCCCAAGGCGATCTGGACCATCGTGGTGGCGGATGCCGTCATGAGCTTCGACAACGTCGTGGCGGTGGCGGGGGCCGCCAAGGGACACGACGAACTCTTCATCATCGGCCTCGCCCTGTCGGTGCCGCTCCTCGTGGTCGGCGCCAGCCTGATCACCCGGCTGATCGACCGGTTCCCGATCCTGATCTGGTTCGGCGGCGGGCTGCTGGGCTGGGTGGCCGGCGAGATGATCGCCACGGACCGGCTGGTTCACCAGCAGATGGTCGAGGTGCTGCCCGCGACCCTGCAGGGCGCCGTCCCGCACGCGATGGGCGCCCTCGGCGCCGCCCTCGTCGTCGGCCTGGGCTTCGCGCTCAAGCGCCGGTCCGACCGGGCGATCGCGCAGCAGCAGGCCGCCGCCGTGGGCCGGGCCGAGGTGGACGTCCTCGGCGGCTGATCCGCGGCGCCCGCGGCAGCGCCGGACCCGGACATGGAAAAGCCCCGCCTCGATGAGGCGGGGCCGATGGGTTCGGACGTCCGAGGGGGCTGAGGGGCCGTCAGGCGGCCAGCTTCACCGCCGAAGCCGGGGCGTTGTCGTTCACGATGGCGAGCTCGCCCGCCGAGATGATGGGGGCCGCGTCCTGCGGGGTCAGCCGGTCGGCCATGAAGGCCACGAGCGCCACGTTGGCGGCACCGGCGAGAGCGACGAGAAGCAGAACGGTCATGTGGGGCGGTCCCGAGTGATTGTTGCGTTGCAACGCATATGACCCGTCCCGCCGCCCTTTGGTATGCCAGATACGATATGCCAGATATACCAGTCTTGCATGGATGACCGCCTCGGCGAGACTGACGCCACGCGTCCCTGCATTATGCTGCGCGACGTCAATGCGACGATAAGGTACTATTCTTCAACAGAACGGGCCGGCCTGTGCTGGTTCCGGGCCGCGCGCCCGCAACGCCGGGCGACCCCGCACCGCCCTGTCGTTCGCGGGCACACGGAGGCCATCCGGGCGCGTCTCACCGACGCTCCACGGACCCTGCCCCGCGGGAGATGGCGCTGCGCGTCGGCCCGCCCCGCGGATTCGCGACGCCTCAGAACACCGCGTGGTCGCCGCGCTCGGCGACCGCTTCGCCGCGGATCAGCTGGGCGTAATAGTCGAACAGCGTCTCCGACCCCGTCGAGGGGGTCATGGCGGCCTCGTATCGGCCGGTCGCGGGGTCGCGCACGAGCATCGACTCGGTGGCGTAGTAGCGGCCGATCCGCGCAAGCTCGGCCTTGGCCGCCAGCCCCGGCACCCACCGCCCGAGGGTCGCCAGGACGGCGACGATCCCGTCGAGCAGGACGACCGGGACGTGCCGGAAACGCGGCTCGCGCCCGAGCAGCGCGAAGAGGCGCTCGCCCTGCGCCAGGGGCGTGATGGCCTCGCCCGGTCCGCCGATCGGCAGCACGCGATTGCGCCGCGCCGGGTCATCGAGGCATGCGGCGAGGTAGCGGCCGAGGTCCCCGTCGCTGATCGGCTTGCAGGCCGTCAGGGTTCCGTCGCCGAAGACCAGGAACGGCTTGCCGCGCTTCAGGCGCTCCACCTGCCCCGAGAGGGATTTGAAGAAGGCCGTCGGCCGAACGATCGTGTAGTCGAGCCCCGAGGCGGTCAGGACCGCTTCGAAGGCCAGCTTGGCCTGCTGGAAGGCGAGGATCGGCTTCTGGACACAGATCGCCGAGAGCAGGACCACATGGGTCACGCCGGCCGCCCGGCTCGCCTGCAGGGCGCGCACCGACACGCCGTAATCGATCGCCCAGGCGTCGTCGGGCAGTCCGGTCCGCGAGGCGAGGCACGAGACCAGGACGTCGAACGGTTCACCGCGGATCCCGTCGCGCGCCAGCGACGCGGGATCCGTGAAGTCCACGATCCGTTCGGTGACGCCCGGGGGCGCTCCGGGCGGGTCCCCCGCACCGGCCGGGGGCGCGGGGCCGGCCGAGCGCCGGACGAGGCAGACGACCGCGTGCCCGCGGGCCGCAAGCGCCCGCGCGGTGGCCCGCCCGATCGTGCCGGTCGCCCCCAGGAGGAGCACGCGGCGCGGTCCCGCGCCGTCCGGTCGATCCAGGCTCATGATCGTTCCCTCCCGACGCGCGGACCTCCTCGGACGACGGCGCGGCCGGCGCCGTCCCGTCGGAGGGAGCCTGGGGGCTGCTTGGCCCCGTGCGCGATCGGGGGCTCGCTCCTCGTCTCCGCCAAGATCCGCACGAATCCGTGCGGGCTGGCAAGAGTACGGGCCGGCAGGAGCACGAACCGGCAAGACCTGCGGCCGCCGAAGGTGCGGGCGCAGACAAGATCCTCTGGACGGATCGCCGGCACGAGCGGACGCGGGCAGCCCGGGACCAACCGATCCAGGGGACCGACGACCACGGGGGCGACGTTGCGACCCGGTGCGGCCGGCCACGCCCGGACCCGGCATCGGGCACTTGACTTATATTCATCTTGCGTCTTAGTTAGATGCAAGTTGGATATAAGGTTGCGCCGTGACCGAGGATGACTTTCTCCGCGCCTACGACCCCGCCGCCTTCGCGCGGCCGGCGCTCACCGTCGATCTCGTCCTGATGGGGCTGCGCGCGGGCCGTCCGGCCGTGCTCTTGGTTCAGCGGACCCAGCATCCCCATGCCGGCCGCTGGGCGCTGCCCGGCAGCTTCGTGCGCCTCGACGAAACCCTGGACGGCGCGGCCGAGCGCGTGCTGCGCGACAAGGCGGGCTTCGCCCCGGCGGAGGTGGCGGAGACCCACCGGGAGCAGCTCTACACCTTCGGCGCCCTCGACCGGGACCCGCGCATGCGCATCGTCACCGTCGCCTACCTCGCGCTGATGCCGGAGGCCGCCTTCGCGGCGGCGCTTGCGCGCGCGGCGGCGGTGGCGGCGGGGCCGTCGGCCGCGCTCCTCGACGTGCCCTGGTCCGGCGAGGCGGAGGGGCCGGTCGCGGCCTTCGCGCCGGGCGACCCCGACCGGAGGACGCCGCTGCGCCTCGCCTTCGACCACGCCGCGATCCTCACCCTGGCGGTGCAGCGGCTGCGGGGAAAGCTCGACTATTCCGACGTCGCCTTCGCGCTGCTGCCCGAGGCCTTCACCCTGCGCCAGCTGCAGGACGTGCACGAGGCGATCCTGGGCACGTCCCTCAACAAGCCCGCCTTCCGCCGCCGGATGCTCGACCGCGGCTGGCTCGCCCCCACGGGCGCGCGGGAGGCCGGCACGTCGTTCCGTCCCGCCGAGCTCTACCGTTTCCAGAAGCCGCTCTGAATCCCAGCGCGCCCCCAACAGGAGGGTCCCATGGCTACGATCCGCAACCTCGGTCCGCTCGCCCAGCTCAGGAGCGAGGCGAGCAGCCACGTCATCCGCTACCGCAACGGTCGCATCCGGCAAAGCGGACGGGGCCTCGTCTTCTGGTTCCGGCCGGAAACCGCGAGCATCAGCGAGGTGCCGATGGACGACCGGGAGATGACCCTGTTCGTGCGCGGCCGCAGCCGGGACTTCCAGACCGTGGTGGTGCAGGGGACGATCGGCTGGCGCGTCGTCGACCCGGAGCTGCTGGCCAGCCGCGTCGACTTCTCGCTCGGGCTTCGCACCGGCCGGCCGCAGGGCGAACCGATCGAGCGGATCGAGGCGCGTCTCGGCGGCATCGCCGGCCAGGCCGTCCTGGAGGTGATCGGCGCCAGCCCGGTGGGCGCGCTCCTCGATGCCGGGCCCGAGCCCCTGCGCCTGAGCCTCGACGCGGCGCTGGGGGCGGCCCCGGCCCTGGTGGAGATCGGCCTCGCGGTGGTCTCGGTGCGACTCACCAACCTCGCGCCGTCGAGCGAGCTGGAGCGCGCCCTGCAGACGCCCACCTTCGAGGCCCTGCAGCAGAAGGCGGATGCGGCGACCTTCGCCCGGCGCGCCCTGGCGGTGGAGAAGGAGCGGGCCATCGCGGAGAACGAGCTGGAGACGCGGACGGAGCTGGCCCGCCAGGAGGCGCTGCTCATCGCGCGGGAGGCGGAGAACGCCCGCGACCGCGCGGTGGGCCTCGCCGAGGCGAGCGGGCTGGAGGCGGCGGCGGAGGCCGAGCGCATCCGCCTCGTGGAGGGCGCCCAGGCCGAGGCCGAGCAGCGCCGCGCCGCCATCTACCGCGACCTTCCGCCGGCCGTGCTCCTGGGCCTCGCCGCCCGCGAGCTCGCGGGCAAGCTCGAGACCATCGAGCACGTCAACGTCACGCCGGACCTGCTGGCGAGTGCCCTCGGCGCGTTCCGCGGGGCGGCCCCGCCGGTCGCTTCCCCCGGCCCGCTGCGCTGAGGACGGGCCATGGCGGTCATCACCCCGCGCGCCGTGTTCGTCGTCCGCGAGACCGATTACGAGGCCCTGCTCGCCCGGCACGCCACCCGCGGCCAGGCCCGGTTCTTCCTGGAGAGCCGCGGCCAGAGCCTCGCGGAGGTCGAGGACCGGCACGCCCGCTTCCACGCCGTGCTCGGCCAGGCGCGGGCCGCGGTGCCGGGGGACTGGCGGCAGGCGCTGGCCCGGCGCGTCGACCTCGACCGCTTCCTGTTCGCCCCCGAGGACGTCGTCGTCACGGTGGGCCAGGACGGCCTCGTCGCCAACGTGGCGAAGTACCTGCGCGCGCAGCCGGTGATCGGCGTCAATCCGGCCCCCGACCTCTACGACGGCGCCCTCGCGCGGGTCGCGGTGGCGGGCCTGCGCGCCCTGCTCCCGGCCAGCGCCGCAGGAGCGGCTCCGGTGGAGCGGCGCACCATGGTGCAGGCCGCCCTCGACGGCGGCCAGCGGCTCGTGGCCCTGAACGAGATCTTCGTCGGCCACCGCAGCCATCAATCCGCACGCTACCGCATCGCGGTCGACGGCACCGCCGAGGACCAGTCGTCGAGCGGCCTCATCGTCGCCTCGGGCACCGGCCTGACCGGCTGGGCCCGCTCGATCGGCGAGGCGACGCATCTCACCGTCGGGATCGGCGCGGAAGAAGCGGCGGTGGGCTACTGGGTGCGCGAGCCGTTTCCGAGCGTGGCCACCGGCACGACCCTTCGGGCGGGCCGGCTCGCCGGGGCCGCCCTCGCGGTCACGTCACGGATGAACGAGGGCGGCGTGGTCTTCGCCGACGGGATCGAGCAGGACTTCCTCGCCTTCGACTGGGGCCGCCGGGTGGACCTCGGGCCCGCGGACCGGACCCTGACCCTGGTGGTCGGCTAAAGCTGCGGCCCGGACGAAGCCGACGCGGAAGCCGCAGGGGCCGGACCGGTTCCGGCACCGTCGCGCGGACGCGCGGTGCCCCCCCGTCAGCGGCGGTCGCGTCCCTGCGCGCCAACGTCGTCCCTCTGCGGCCACGCCCCGTCCCACGCCGTCCGGACCGGACCGGTGGCGGTGTCGGGCTTCGAGGCGCCGATGAAGACGACCACCGGGCCATGCTCGGCCCGCCGGGGGTCGTAGAAGTCGAGCAGGGCCGGGTATCGGTGCTGGAAGAAATCCGGAGCCAGGCCATCCCGGCGCAGCAGGTGGTCGATGACGACTTGGTCCCCGTGCACGGCGTTCGGCACGGGCCCGCAGGAGTCGGGCGCCATCCAGCGCTCCGGCTCGGCCGCGAAGGCGGCGTAGAGGGCATCCAGTTCGCCGCCCTGCCAGCGCAGCAGGGCGCTGGAGAGGCGGCCCTTGTGGAAGTAATCCTCCATGGAGGCGAGGCCCGGCTCGGCCAGGGCGTCCGCCGGCCCGGTCAGGACGGTGTCGAGGTCGCAGAGCAGCGTCGGTCCCTCGGTAAGCCCGGGGCGGAAGGCCTCCATCTTCGACCACCAGGCCGGCCAGTCGTGCCGGAGCGGCACGCGCTCGACGCCCGCCACCGCGAGGGGAAGGTCCGTAAGGCAGAGGATCCGGTCGAAGGCCGGAGCGTGGCGGCGCACGCCCCGGGCGAGGCGCTCGACCCAGGCCGCGTCGTAGCGCCCGCCGCTCTTCAGGACGGTGATGAGAGTCGTCATTGGCGGGGCCTGATTCCGGTCGAAAGGGTCACGGGCGGCACGGATGGAGGCGGAGCTGCCCGGCCGCCTCGGCCTGCCGGAACCAGGCCCGCTCCGCCGCCCAGGGATGCCCGGGCCAGCCGTCGAAGCCGAAGCCGTGCGCCTCGACCGGGCCGCACCGGAGGGGACGGCCGAGGAGGAAGGCCAGCGTCACGAGGAAGCCGGTGCTCGGGTTCGGCCGCCCGCTCGGACCGGATTCATCCGTGCCGGGTTCGGCCGCGCCGGTATCGGCCATGACGGCGGCGAGACGGAGCCGCGCCGCCCGGTGCAGGTCCTCGGGCAGGATGTGGACGGGTTTGCCCAGGGGGGCCAGCAAATCCATCGCCTCGCGGGTCCAGCACACCGGTTCGGGCCGGTTCTGCTCGGCCGGCAGCATCGGGAACGGCAGGATGAAGGCCTGCGCGCACCGGACCACCGGGCGCTCGAGGAAGCGGGGGTCGGCGAGCCATTCGCGCATCTGCCCGCCCCGATTGACCAGGGCGAGATGGGTGACCCGCGCGCCGGCGCGGCCGCCGAAGCCCGGCGCGTTGTTGAAGCGCACGACGCAGGGCGCCGCGTCGATCGCGGCGGCGGCATCGAGCCCCGGGGCGTTGCCGACGAGGGCGAGGGGTCCCGATGCGGAGGGGAACAGGTCGAGCATACGCGGGGAGTCGACCTCGATGTCCAACTGCGGCAGGGGTTCGCGGAGCAGCGGAGGTATGGCGCCGGCCCGGCGCGGCAAGGTCCGTTCGGATCCTTGCGGTGCCGGCGGGATTTCTGCGGCGAGGGACAACGAGGGCCGGGACCGATGATGCGCCGATGCTTCGTCTGCGCGGCCGACATGCTTGGGCCGAGCCGCCGTCACCTCGCCTATCCGAACGGGCGGGTCAGGGCGTTTCCGATCGCCTGCGGCGCCTGCGGCCTCCTGCTGGAGGCGGGGGCCGATCCGGCAGCCTGCCGGGCGCACCTGGCCGAACAGCTCGCCGGCCCGGTCTTCGACCCCGACCCGGACGCGCCCTACGGCCTCGACCTCTACACCCTGCGCAGCGCCGCCACCGGCCACGCCCTCGGCGTCCGGCCCTGCGACGCCGCCGGGCATACGGCCCTGCGCCGACCCCACGACCGGCACGCCGCGCGCGGGGAACTCTACGCGCTCGACGGGGCGGCGGGGCGGCCCGTCTCCCTCGGCCTGCTCTGCCGCCCCGCCGCGCTGGAGGCGGTCCTGGCGGGGCTCGCGGTCCATGCGGACTGGACCGACGACGTCGTGATCCTCCTCGATGCCGAGACACGACCGGCCGCTGCGGTGCCGGCCGCCGGCTTTCCGCGCGGGACCCTGCGGGTGGGGGCCCGGCCCCTGGGGCAGGATCTCGAGCGGGATCTGGGACAGGACTTCGCCGCCCAGCGCAACGCCCTCCAGGACCTCGCCCGCCATCCCTGGATGCTGCAGCTCGACGCCGACGAGACCCTGGCCGTGGACGCCGGCCGGCGGCTGCCGTCCCTGGCGGCCCTGGCGGAAGCGGGGGACGTCGTCTCGATCGGATTGGCGCGCCGGAACCACGTCGACGGCATCCGCTCGGACGTCTACCCGGACGTCCAGTACCGCCTGAACCGCCGGTCCGTGCGCTATGCCGGCCGCGTGCACGAGCGGCCGGTGCTCGACGGCGGCTGGCCGCGCAGCCTCATCGCCCTGCACGGGGCGATCGAGCACCATCTCGACCGGGCCCACGTCCTGGCGCGCTCCCGGCACTACGAGCGCCTCGCGCCCGGGCACGGGCGACCCGAGGAAGAGGCCGCTTTGCTGCGCCCCTACCGGGACTGAGGCGCGGACGCGCGCCGCTTCGGACGGGTCCGGGCCGCCGCGATGGCCCGGGCGTAGAGGGCGAGCGTCTCGCGCCCCAGGACCGCCCGGGTGAAGCGGCCGGACGCCGCCAGCGCCCGGCTCCGGTAAGCTTCGCGCAGCGCCGGATCGGCCAGCAGCGGGCGCAGGGCCTCCGCCAGGGCCGCGCCGGTGGCCTCCCGCGCCAGGGGCCCCGCATCCGGCGCCCCCACGAAGGCGCGGGCGCTGGCGTCCTCGGCGCAGGCCACCACCGGCCGGCCATAGGCGAGGGCCTCCTGGTAGACGAGCCCGAAGCTCTCGTAGCGCGAGGGGGCGAGCACCGCGTGGGCCGCCCCGTAGGCCTGCGCCAGGGCCTCGGCCGGCACCCGGCCGCGGGCGTGGATGCGGGCGCGGGCCGCCTCGGGCAGGTCCCCCGGCAGGTCCTCCGGGGGCACGCCGATCAGGTCCAGGCGGAAGGTGGGACCGGCGCCCCGCTCCGCCGCGTCGGCCAGGATCGCGACCGCGCCGAGGAGCGCGTCGAAGCCCTTGCGCGCCTCCGCCCGGCCCACGAAGAGCAGGCGCACCGGCCCGGTCGCGTCCGGGTAGGCGGCGCCGCGGGCCGCCGCCGTGATCTCCGGCGGAAGGCTGAGGCCGATCACCGCCTCCGGCTGCCGGCCGGACAGGCCGTAGGCCCGGGCGATCACCGCCCCGTGCGCGGCGGTGTTGGCGATGAGCCCGGCGCTGCCCCGGGCCTGGGCGCGTTCCAGGGCGTCGGCGGCCCACCCGTCGAGGCGGTCGCGCAGGGTTTCGGGGGCGTCCCGGGTGAAGGCCGCGGGCGTCGAGCTGCGCGTGACCAGCGGGAGATCCCGGCGCCCGGCCAGCAGGGCGCCGGGGGCGTACCAGTTCGTGGCTTCTGCGACGTCGAAGGGCTGGCGGGCATGGGCCGCCAGGACGGCGCGCCGGAAGGCGAGCGGCGCGGCGAGGTGCCCCGCCGCCCCCCAGCGGCGCAGGCGCGCCAGCCCACCGCCGGGCGGCAGGGCGAAGCCCGCCACCGTGACGCCGCCGCGGCGCTCGCGCCCCGTCCGGTCGAGGCTGAAGACCGTGACGTCGGCGCCGCCCTCGGCGAGGCTCTCGGCGATCTCGCGGGCCGCCGTCGAGAGGCCGCTCGGGGCCGGCGGGTAGTCCCAGGCGAGGAGGGCGACGCGCATCAGGCGGCCAGCAGGCGCTGGTAGAGGGCGAGGTAGTCGGCCGCCATGCGCGCGGCGGTGAAGCGCGCCTCGAAGCGCCGGCGGATCAGGGCCCGGTCGAGCTGATCGATCCGTGCCAGGGCCGCCACCGCCTCCGCCTCGGAGGCGACGATGAAGCCGGTCACGCCCTCCTCGACGATCTCCGGCACGGAGCCGCGGTTCCAGGCCACCACGGGCGTGCCGCAGGCCATCGCCTCGATCATCACCAAGCCGAAGGGCTCCGGCCAGTCGATGGGGAAGAGGAGCGCCCGCGCGCTCCCCAGGAGCTCGGCCTTGCGGGCATCGTCCACGGGGCCGAGATAGACGGCGTCCGCCCCCAGGAGCGGGCGCACCCGGTGCTCGAAATAATCGGGATTGCCGACATCGATCGTGCCGCCGAGGCGGATCGGCAGGCCGGCGGCGCGCGCGACCCGGATCGCGGTGTCCGGCCGCTTCTGGTCGGTCATCCGGCCCACGAAGGCGACGTGCGGGCCGGGCTGCGGGCTCAGGGCGTAGCGGTCCCGCGCGAGGCCGTGATGCACGATCCCGGCCCGGTTCGCCGGCGGGATGCCGGCCGCCTGCGCCGCCGAGATCGCCGCCACCGGCAGGTCGGGGAAGCCCGCGAAGAACAGCGCCCGGTCGAGTTCGTCCACCCGCCAGTGCACCGTCGTGAGGCTGTGGCGCCGGCGCGCGCCGAGGAGCGCCGCATGGGCGAACTCCCCGTGGCCATGCACGATGTCGAACTGGTCCAGCCGGCAGCGCAGCGCTTCCAGCTGCAGGGCGTCCAGGGCTGCCGGGACCCCCGGCGCGACCCGCCCGTGGCGCCGCTCCAGGGCCGCGAGGCTCGGCTGGTCGCCGATGCGCGGCAAGTCTGTCGCACTGTCCGAAGGCGCGAAGAGCGTTACCTCCACACCTAGGTTAACCAGTGCCGTGCTGAGGTCATGTATGACCCTCTCCGTACCGCCGTGGTGCTCAGGGGGAACGGGGAATATGTTGGGGGCGATTTGGGCGACACGAATCACGGTATGTACCTCCCCGGTAACGTTTCTTTGCCTGAATTCTGTTTGTCGGAAGACGCTTGAGCTGCAAGCGGCCTGATGTTTGTCTTGCATGTCGCCCTGCAAGGCTGCCTGCGCGGCGGCGGGGTCGTGTTCGGGCTCACCGCCGATACGGGTGGCCACATCCGCTACCTGCTCGATCTGGTGGCTGCCTCGTCCCAGGATGCCGGGATCGCGCGGATCGTGATCGCGACGCGCCTGTTTCACGGCGCGCTCGGCCCGGATTACGCCGTGCCCGAAGAGCGCATCTCCGACAAGGTCACGCTCGTGCGGCTCCCGAGCGCGTCACCGGATTACCGCGTGAAGGAGGCGATGCACGCGGAGGTCGACAGCTTCGCGCGCAACCTCATGGGCTGGATCGCGGCGCAGCCTCAGCCGCCCGACCTCATCCACGCCCACTACGCCGATGCCGCTTCGGTGGCGACGCTCATCGAGGATGCCCTCGGCATTCCCTTCGTGTTCACGGCCCATTCCCTCGGGCGGGTCAAGGCCGCGATGCTCGGCCACGGCGCCGAAGCCTGCCCTGATCTCGCGCGCCGCATCGCCGCCGAGGAGGGCGCACTCGCGCGCGCGCGTCTCGTCGTCGCCTCGTCCCGCGACGAGGCGGAGGTGCAGTATGCCGGGTATGCGGCCTACGATCCGGGACGCATCCGCGTCCTGCCGCCGGGCAGCGACCTGGCCCGGTTCGCGGCGGCCGAACCCCTGCCGCGCGTGGACGCCACCATCGACCGCTTCCTGCACGAGCCGGGCAAGCCGGCGCTGCTGGCCCTCGCCCGCCCGGTGGCGCGCAAGAACCTCGGCGCCCTGGTGCGGGCCTACGGCGAGAGCCCCGCCCTGCAGGCGCGGGCCAACCTCGTCCTGATGGCCGGGACCCGCGAGGACATCGACGCCCTCGACGGCGACATGGCAGGCACCATGCGGGAGATCCTGGTGTTGATCGACCGCTACGACCTCTACGGGCGGGTGGCCTATCCCAAGACCCACGGGCCGGAGGACGTTCCGGCCCTCTACGCCTATGCCCGCACGCGGGGCGGCCTCTTCGTCAATCCCGCCCTCAACGAGCCCTTCGGCCTGACCCTCCTGGAGGCTTCGGCCGCGGGCCTGCCGCTGGTGGCCACCGACAGCGGCGGCCCCAACGACATCGTGGAGACCTGCGGCAACGGGCTCCTCGTCGATCCGCGCACCCCCGACGCCATCGCGGCGGCGTGCCTGCGCATCCTGGACGATCCCACCCTCTATGCCCGCTGCGTGGCGGGGGGCGCCCGCGCGGCCGCCGCCTATGACTGGGACCGGCACGCCGCGCGCTACCACGACCTGCTGCGGGCGCTGTGCGTCCCGACCCCGCCGCTGGCGGATGCGCGGCAACTCCTCGTCTGCGACATCGACAACACGCTGGTGGGCTGCGAGGCGGCCCTCGGCATCTTCCGGCGCTGGCGCAGCCGGCAGGCGGGTCTCGCCTTCGGAGTCGCCACCGGCCGCTCGTTCCACAGCGCCATGGCGATCCTGGAGCAGCAGGCCAGCCCGCGCCCGCAGGTGATGATCACCTCGGTGGGATCGGAAATCTACCACCTCGACCCCAACGGCGTGACCTACACGGCCGATGCCGCCTGGCGCGCCACCGTGTCGGCGGGCTGGGACCGGGCGGGCGTGCACGCGGCGCTCTCCGATCTCGACGGTCTGGTGCCCCAGGGGCCCCTGGAGCAGCGCGGGCACAAGCTCAGCTATTTCGGGGATGCGGCGACCGCCCAGAGGGTCCGCGCGGCCCTCGTGCGGGCGGGACTCGCCGCGAACGTGATCCACAGCCACGGCCTCTACCTCGACGTCCTGCCGGAGGCGGCCTCGAAGGGCACGGCGGTGGGCCATGTCCGGGCCCTCTACGGCCTGCCGGAGCGGGCCGTGTTCGTGGCCGGCGATTCGGGCAACGACGTCGAGATGCTGCGCGCCCAGGCGCAGGCGATCATCGTGGCCAACTACTCCGACGATCTCGCCAGCAACGCCGCCCTGCAGCACTCCTACGTGGCCCGGGCCTCGCACGCCCGCGGCATCATCGAGGGCGTCGGCCATTTCCGCCGGATGCTGGCCGATGCCGGCTGATCCGTCCGCCGGGTCCTCCGCCGGACCCTCCGCAGATCCTGGCGCCAGCGTCCTCACCCTGGTGCGCGGCCGGGCCGACCGCCTGCGCAACCTCATGGCCGGGCTGGCGCGTCAGTCCGTGCGCCCGCGCGAACTGGTGATCGCCTGGATGCAGCCGGACCGCGCGCCCGACCTGCCGGATCCGGGCTGTCCCGTGCGCCACCGCCACGTGGCGGGGGAACCGATGCCCCTCGCCGCCGCCCGCAACCGCGCGGCCGAGGCCGCCACGGGCGATCTCCTGATCTTCCTCGACGTGGACTGCATCCCCTCCCCCACCGTCGTGGAGGCCTACCGGCATGCGGCCCGGGAAACCGACGGCCTGTTCCTCGGCGAAGTCCTGTACCTGCCCACGGGGCTGAGCCCGGAGGCGGCCGCCGACGAAGCGGCCCTCGCCCGGCTCGGCCGGGCCCATCCGGCCCGCCCCGCGATCCCGCCGGACGCCTTGCGCCGGGAGGCCGATCCCGGCCAGCTCTGGGGGCTGTCCTTCGCGCTCCCGGCCCGGTCCTGGCGCGCCGTCGGCGGCATGGACGAGGCCTATCGCGGCTATGGCGGCGAGGAGACGGACCTCGCCGCGCGCCTGGCCGCCTCCGGGCTGCCGACCTACTGGGTCGGGGGCGCCCGGGCCTACCACCAGCATCATCCCGTCCACGTGCCGCCGCTGCAGCACTTCGACGCCATCCTGGCCAACGCCGCCCGCTTCCGGAACACGCACGGGCGCTGGTGCATGACCTACTGGCTCGGCCAGTTCCGGGACGCCGGGCTGATCGACTGGGCCGACGACGCCCCCGCGATCCGGGTCCTGCGCCGGCCGGGGGGTCCCGAGATCGCCGCCGCCCTGAAGCCCGACGCCCTGTTCTCCTGACGGATCGCGAACCCGACAGCCATGACGAAACCCATTGCGTTCTTCGTCCATCACCAGGGACGGGGCCACGCCAACCGCACGATGGCGGTGGCCGCCGCGTTCGCCCGGGACCGGCCCGTCTCCGTGCTCACCGCGGGCCCGCAGCTCTTCGACGGGTTCTCCCGCGACATCGAGATCGTGCCGCTGCCCGACATGATCGGCGCCGAGGTGCCGACGCCGCGCCTCTACGCGGAGCCGACGCCCCAGGTCATGCACTGCGTGCCGCTGGGCCTCACCCCGATGCGCCGGACCATGCGGCGCATCCTCGACCATCTCGACGAGCGCGACGTCGGCCTGTTCGTGGTTGACGTCTCGGCGGAGATCGCGCTGCTGGCGCGCATCGCCAGCGTGCCGGCGGTGCAGATCCGGATGCATGGCGACCGCGCCGACATCGGCCATGTGGGCGCCTACGAGGCCTGCGTCGGCATGCTGGCCCCCTTCGACGCCCGCCTGGAGCAGGACGACTACCCGGCCGCCCTGCGGGCCAAGACCTTCTACAGCGGCGGCCTCTGCACCAGCGTCGACCGGGTGCCGGATCGAACCGAGGCCCGTGAGCGGCTCGGCCTCGACCCGGACCGCGAGATCGTCGTCGCGGTGACCGGGGGCGGGGGCAGCGGCACGCCCTACGCGCCCCTGACGGTGGCCGCCCGGGCCGCCCCCGAGGCCCTGTGGCTGACCCTGGGGCCGACCCATCGCGAGGGCCACGAGACCGATTTTTCCAACCTGCGCGAACTCGGCTGGGTGCCCTCGGTGACCGACTACCTCGCCGCCGCCGACATCGTGGTGGCCTCCGCCGGCGACAACACCGTCCACGAGGTCGCCCGCGTGGGTGGACGCCTGATCGTGATGCCCGAATGGCGCTATTTCGGCGAGCAGACCCGCAAGGCCGAGGCCCTGGTCCGCCTCGGCGCCGCCGTCCAGGCCCCCGTCTGGCCCGGCGATCTCCAGGGCTGGCGCGACCTCCTCGCCCGGGCCCGCGCCCTCGACACCGCCCCCCTGCGCAGCCTCTACGCGCCGGACGCCGCCGCCCGCGCCGCGGGCTGGCTCGAGGGCCTGACCGACGAACTCTGGCACGGCGCGGCGGAGCCCGTCCCCCTCACGCCCGCCGCCCGCACGGTCGCCGCCGCCGGCTGACCGCCCGCTTCCCCCGCGCTCGAACCTCCCGGAGCCAGACCGCCCCATGTCCACCGTTTCCGTCGTGACCCTGGCCAAGGGACGGCCGGCGCACCTGCGCAACGTACTCCTCGGCCTGGAGCGCCAGACGCAGGTCCCCGCCGAGTTCATCGTGGCGGTGATGCAGGACGCGCCCTACGACCTGCCCGAGGTCGCCTTCCCGGTCCGCCAGATCCGGGTGCCGGGCACCGACTTGCCGCTGGCGGCGGCGCGGAACCGCGGGGTGGCGGCGGCCGGCGGCGACGCCGTCGTCTTCCTCGACGTCGACTGCATCCCGGCCCCCGACCTCGTGGCCGACTACGCGCGCGGCCTCGACGCACTCGACGGCCTGCTGATGGGCGAGGTCCTCCACCTGCCCGAGCGCGCCACCGCGGGGGGCTGGACCTGCGAGGACTTCGCGAAGGTCGCCGAGCGCCATTCCGACCGCCGCGGTCCCCCGGCCTCCGGTCTCGAGATCTGCCCGGATTACCGCTGCTTCTGGTCCCTGAACTTCGCCATCCGGCGCGCCACCTTCCTGGCCACGGGCGGCTTCGACGAGCGCTACACCGGCTATGGCGGCGAGGACACGGATTTCGGCAAGGTCCTCGACCAGGCCGGCATCCCCATCGCCTGGATGAAGGGCGGGCTGGCCTATCACCAGTACCACCCCCATCACATGCCGCCGGTCCACCACCTCGACAGCGTGGTGCGCAACGCTGAGCTGTTCGAGGCCAAGTGGGGCTACCGCACGATGGGCCACTGGCTCTACGCCTTCAAGGTGATGGGGCTGATCGACGACACCCCCGACCGACCGATCCGCATCCTGCGTCGCCCGGAGGCCGGCGACTTCGCGCTCACCGGCCAGCAGAGCCACCAGCCCTACAGCAATTCGGCCTCCGTCATCCGCCACCTCGAGGCCCAGGCGGCCGCCGCGGCGGCGACGGCGTGAGGATCGCGCTCCTCGCCCATCTGCGCCATCCGGTGGCGCGGCCCTTCGCGGGCGGCATGGAGGCCCAGTGCTGGGCGCTGGCCGATGGGTTGACGGCGCGGGGACACGACGTCGTCCTCTTCGCCGCCGGGGACAGCGACCCGCGCTTCCCCGTCGATCCGGTGATCCCGGTCCACCACGAGCGCAGCTTCCCGGGCCTGGAACATCGGGGCGATGCCGGGCTCAAGGCCCACGTGGATGGCGGATACGCCGCCGCCTGCGACCGGATCGCGGCCGGGGGCTTCGACGTGCTGCACAACAATTCCCTGAGCCGCCTGCCCCTGGAGCGCCGGCGTCTCGCGGAGGTGCCCACCGTCACGTCGCTGCACGTGCCGCCCTACGACGCCCTGCGCTGGTTCGTGGCGGACAGCCTGGTGCCCGGGCACCGGATCACCGTGACCTCGGAGGCCCAGCGCGGAACCTGGTGGCCCGAGGGCGCGCCGCCGGAGGTGTCCGTGCTCCACAACGGCGTCGATCCCGCGGCCTGGCCCTTTCGGGACCGGGGCGACGGCGGCGCCGTCTGGTCCGGGCGCATCGCACCCATCAAGGGCACGCATTGCGCCGTCGCGGCAGCCCGGCAGGCCGGTCTTCCCCTCACCCTCTTCGGCCCGATCGAGGACCGGGCCTACTGGGAGGCACGGATCGCCCCGCAGCTCGGCGGGGCGATCCGCTACGGCGGCCATCTCTCCGGCGAGGCCCTGGCGGACGAGATCGGCCGCGCCTCCGTCTTCCTGTTCACGCCCTGCTGGGACGAGCCCTTCGGCCTCGTGGCCATCGAGGCGATGGCCTGCGGCGTGCCGGTGGCGGGCCTTGCCAGGGGGGCGGCCGCGGAGGTGGTCGGCGAGGCCGGACATCTCGCGCCGCCGGACGACGGGCCGGCCCTCGCCCGGGCGATCGGCGAGGCCCTCGCGATTCCGCGCACGGTCCCGCACGCGCGGGTCCTGCGCCTGTTCACCCGCGATCGCTGGCTGACGCGCTGCGAGGAGCTCTACGCGCATGCGCACCGCGCCGCCCATGACTGACGTCCCCAGACGCACCCGATCCCCGGGCGGGCGCGACCCGCAGCGCGAGCCGACACCATGAGCCGTCCCCCGACGACCCGCCGCGCCCTCCTCGAGGCCCTCTGGCACGGCCGCGATCCCTTCGCGAACCCGCCGGCCACCCTGCGTCCCCTGGACCTCCAGCGCTGGCGCAGCGTCCACCCCTATCTCGACGACGCCGTCAGGGCGTTCCGCCCCGAGGTGGTCGTGGAGATCGGCGCCTGGAAGGGCGCCAGCACCCTGCACCTGGCCCGCTCCCTGGCGGCGCACGGCGTCGACGGGACCGTCATCGCGGTCGATACCTGGCTCGGGGCCGTCGACCACTGGGCCGACGCGGACCTGTTCGCCGAACTCGCCACCGAGCACGGCTACCCGAGCCTGTACCGCACCTTCCTGGCCAACGTGCTGCGCGAGGGGCTCGCGGACCGGGTCCTGCCCCTTCCGCTGGACTCGGTGAACGCCGCCGAACTGTTGCGCCTGCGCGGCGTGACCGCGGATGTCATCCATCTCGACGCGGGTCACGAGGAGGCCTCCGTGGCGGCGGATCTCCGGGCCTGGTGGCCGGTCCTGCGCCCGGGCGGCCTCCTCATCGCCGACGATTACGACAGCCTGGGAGGCCGCTTCCCCGGTGTGACCCGCGCGGTCGACGCGTTCTGCGCCGAGGCACGGGTGCAGGGTCCCTGGGCCCAAGGGGGGAAGTGCAAGTTTCTCAAGCCGATCTGAGGCCCCGCCGAGCGGCGTCCGAAAGCGCCGCTCGGCGGGACGCGCCGGTCGGAGACCCGGACAGATCGGCCGGATCGCGTTCGCCCCGATGGCCGCGATCCCCTGGCCGCGATTCCCTGGCCGCGATCTCTTCGCGGGGTCCACGCCCGGTCCGGCCCCGCGCGGCGTGACGGGCGACGCGCCGGCCGACGCAGCCCAAGCCCGCGATGTCGCACGCTGCAACCGGAACGGGTTCGGCGACTTGTCCGGCCGGGCGCGACGACGCCTGCCAGGAGAGACGCCAGCCATGCCCGGAACCGAGATCCGCCTCGCCCTCGACGCGATCCCGATGGGAGGCATGACGGAGGGCGCGGCCGGGGACGAGAAGGTGCTGTTCGTGCGCGACGCCTCCGGCGTGCGGGCGTTCCAGGCCAAGTGCCCGCATCTCGGGGCGCCGCTCGCCAAGGGCGAGATCTGCGGCGGACGCCTCTACTGCCCCTGGCACAAGGCCGCCTTCGCGCTGGCCGACGGGAGCCTGGAGGAGCCGCCGGCCCTCGAGTCCCTGACGCGCTACCCCGTCCGCATCGAGGGGTCCGACGCCGTCGCGACCCTAACGCCGGAGCCGGCGCCGATGCAGACGGCGCACACGCCCGTGGCGCGCGTGCTCATCGTGGGCGCGGGCGCGGCGGCCGTTGCCTGCGTGAAGACCCTGCGCCGCGAAGGCTATGACGGCCACATCACCCTGGTCGGCCGCGAGGCCCACCCGCCCTACGACCGGACCAAGCTCTCGAAGCAGTTCCTGGCCAAGCCGACCCCGCCGGAGAAGGTGCTGATCGAGCCCGACTTCGCGCAGGCCAACAGGGTCGAGCGTGTCACCGGGGACGTCACCCGGGTCGATCCCGCCCGGCGCGCCGTCACCCTGGCGGACGGCCGGACCTTGGAGGCCGACGCGATCCTGGTCGCCACCGGGAGCCGGGCGGTGATGCCGGACTTCCCCGGCAAGGACCTCGGCGGGGTCTTCACCCTGCGCAGCCTCGACGACGCAGTCCGGGTGAGCGAGGCGGCAGGCGAGGCCAAATCCGTCGTCGTCGTGGGCGCCGGGTTCATCGGCCTGGAGGCCGCCGCGTTTCTCACCAAGCGCGGGCTGTCCGTCACCGTGCTGGCGCGCGAGGACATCCCCTTCGCCAAGCGCTTCGGCGAGGCGGTGGGCGCGACGCTGAAGCAGTACCATGCCGGCAACGGCGTCACCTTCGAGACCGGCTCCGTCGCCAGGATCACCGGCACCGACCGCGTCGAAGCGGTCGAGACGGAGGACGGACGACGCCTTCCGGCCGACATCGTCCTCGTCGGCGCGGGCGCCAGGCCGGAGACCGGCCTGATCGGGGGCGTCACCCCCGACGAGGATGGCGGCCTCGCGGTCGGCGGCGACCTCAAGCTCGCGGAGGGCGTCTGGATCGCGGGCGACATCGCCGCGTTCCCGGAGACGGCGAGCGGCGAGACCGCGCGGATCGAGCATTGGCGCCTCGCGCAGCAACACGGCACGCATGTGGCCCATGCCATCCTCGGCCGGGGTGGCGCGTTCGCGGGCGTGCCGTTCTTCTGGAGCAACCAGGGCGACAAGCGGCTCGATTACGGCGGCTATGCCAAGGGTTTCGACCGGATCGTCCTGCAGGGCGACCCCGCCGCCCTCGATTTCATTGCCTACTACGTCAAGGGCGATCGGGTGACCGCCGCCTGCAGCATCGGCCGCAACAAGGCCTTCACCGCCTTCCTGCATCTGCTCGGCCTCGGGCGCCTGCCCTCGGCGGCCGAGATCGAGGCCGGGGCGGACCTGCCCGCCCTTGCGACATCGAGCCCCTAGGCGCGGGACTCCGTCCGCGAGGACGGCGGGTCTGCGCCGTTCTCCAGGACCACGAAGGGGCGTCAGGACCGCGAAGGGGCGTGTCGCACTTCATGGGGGAGATCGCAGACGGCGAACGGCGGGTCCGGCGCGCGACGGGGCGCCGACGAGACCGAAGCTCTTGCCCAGCCGAAGCTCTTGCAGAGCCGGAACTCTCGCACACCCGGAACTCTCGAACACCCGGAACTCTTGCGCAGCCGCACCCGGGCTCGAAGCCCGCGATGGTCCGCCTGGCCGTGCGGAAGGGCGGAAAGCCGCCGAAGCGGCGCTTGGTCGCCGCGACCCGGACCTGTTCGTTTTCGATCCCCGGCTGCAGGTGCGCGATCCCACAGGCGGTGGGGCACCGGCCAAGAGACCGGCGCGCTTGGTGGCGACGATGGCGGGCGGATGGGGGCTGGCACCATCCGGGCCGATCCGGTCAGGCGCGAGCAGCGGCGGCTCGGCGCTCAGCTTCCGGACGACGCGCTGGGCCGCGCCGCGGTCACGGTGATCCGTCGGCAGGGAGTCGACACGTCCGGCACTTCGTCCACGTGCCAAGGCTCGCGATGCCGCCAAACGAAAGCGCCCCGAGGATCTCTCCTCGAGGCGCGTGACGACGAAAGCGGCCAGATGATCGGGGCTGGGGACGCTCAGGCCGAACCGAAAAGTCCCGTCGATCCTACGACGGGCTCTCGACCTTGCCGGCCCGCCCGCAACCCTTCGCCGGCGGGAGATTCATCTTCTNAAACGAAAGCGCCCCGAGGATCTCTCCTCGAGGCGCGTGACGACGAAAGCGGCCAGATGATCGGGGCTGGGGACGCTCAGGCCGAACCGAAAAGTCCCGTCGATCCTAGTAGGAGCCGAACTTGTAGTTCAGGCCGGCGCGGACGACGGCGAACTCGGTGTCGCGCACCTGGCGGCCGCCGCTGACGAGCACGACGCCCNCGATCCTAGTAGGAGCCGAACTTGTAGTTCAGGCCGGCGCGGACGACGGCGAACTCGGTGTCGCGCACCTGGCGGCCGCCGCTGACGAGCACGACGCCCGGGCTGGTGGTGGTGATGACGGTGCCGACGTTGTTGACCGCGAAGGCGCCGTTGTTGCGGTTGCCCTGGTCGAGGTTCACGTACAGACCTTCGACCTTCAGCGTCACGGCCGANATGACGGTGCCGACGTTGTTGACCGCGAAGGCGCCGTTGTTGCGGTTGCCCTGGTCGAGGTTCACGTACAGACCTTCGACCTTCAGCGTCACGGCCGAAGAGCGGAAGAAGTTCAGGAASGAGTCGGTGGGGAGCGCGTACTCGATACCGCCGCCGGCAGCCCAGCCGGTCTGGAAGTCGTCACGGCTGGAGTTGGTCAGACCGAAGTCGCGACCGCCGCCCGAACCGTAGGCGAAGCCGCCGGTGCCGTACACGAGGGTGCGGTCGAAGGCGTAGCCGAGGCGACCGCGGACGGTGCCGAAGTAGTCGAGGAGTCGAGGCCCGAGACGCCGGCCGGGTTGAAGACCTGCTGGGCGGCCAGCGGGCCGGTGGCCGAGAAGCGGTTCCGCTCACGACCGAAGTCGACGTACTGGGCATCGGCCTCGACACCGATCACGACACCGGAGCCCGGGGTGAACTGGTAGTTGTAGCCAATCTGGCCACCGCCGACGAAGCCGTCGTTGCTGCGGCCGTTGCCGAAGGCGATGGCAGCGGTGGTGCCCGGCAGGACCAGGGTGCTGGCGCCGTTCACGCCGATGACGGTCGCCTGGTTGTTGCTGGAGGCGTCGAAGCCGTAACCGGCGTTGAAACCGGCGTAGAAGCCGGTCCAGGTGAACACGGGCACCGGCACGAACACCGGGGGGGCCGCGCGGCGCGGAAGGTCGGCGGCAGAGGCGGTACCGGCGAGAAGGGCCGTGGCGGCGCTGGCGAGGATGAGGGTCTTGATCATGTCTGGTCTACCGGGGGAAAGCTGCCGCGCACTCTCGGTGCGGTGTGAAGAGACCTTACCGACAGGGCAGGTCTGGCCACTAGTGCAGACGCGCAACACCTAGATCAGAATGATGAAGCCCGGATTGGTCAAAGAATGGATTAAGGTTTTACTTACCATAGTATTGGCGGTGGCCCTAACGCCCAGCACGGCTCTTGGTTCCCGGAAAAACAGCCCGCGGGCCGTTAGGCCGCGGGCTGTGCGTGGGCATCGTGCGATCCGAGGATCCCTCGGGGCGGATCTGCCGTCCGAGGCCCTCCCCGGACGGGTTCTGTCGGCCGAAGGAAACGACGCGCCGGGTTGGACATGGATCGACCGGCCGGTGCGCAGCGGGGTCCGTCAACCGGCCAAGGCGCGCATCTCCGAGACACCATCGTGGAGCACGTAACCGCGACCCCAGACGGTCTCGATGTAGTTCTTGCCCGACGAGGCGTTCGCCAGCTTCTTGCGCAGCTTGCAGATGAAGACGTCGATGATCTTCAGCTCGGGCTCGTCCATGCCGCCGTAGAGATGGTTGAGGAACATCTCCTTGGTCAGCGTCGTGCCCTTCCGCAGGGCGAGCAGCTCCAGGATCTGGTACTCCTTGCCCGTGAGCTTCACGTAGCTGCCCGCGATCGCCACCGTCTTCTCGTCGAGGTTCACGATCAGGTCGCCGGTGGTGATCACCGACTGGGCGTGCCCCTTCGAGCGGCGCACGATCGCCTGGATGCGGGCGACGAGCTCGTCCTTGTGGAAGGGCTTGGTCAGGTAGTCGTCGGCGCCGAAGCCGAGGCCCTTCACCTTGTCCTCGATGCCGGCCATGCCGGAGAGGATCAGGATCGGCGTCTTGATCTTCGCGGCCCGCAGCGTGCGCAGCACCTCGTAGCCCGAGATGTCCGGCAGGGTCAGATCCAGCAAGATGATGTCNCGACGAGCTCGTCCTTGTGGAAGGGCTTGGTSAGGTAGTCGTCGGCGCCGAAGCCGAGGCCCTTCACCTTGTCCTCGATGCCGGCCATGCCGGAGAGGATCAGGATCGGCGTCTTGATCTTCGCGGCCCGCAGCGTGCGCAGCACCTCGTAGCCCGAGATGTCCGGCAGGGTCAGATCCAGCAAGATGATGTCGTAGTCGTAGAGCTTGCCGAGATCGATTCCCTCCTCACCCAAATCCGTGGTGTAGGTGTTGAAGCTCTCGGACTTGAGCATCAACTCGATGCTCTGCGCGACAGAGGCGTCGTCCTCAATCAGCAGCACACGCATGGGCCAGGATCCTCCAAAGGTTGAGGCATCCTGAACGCGCATCGGCAACAAACCGTTAAGGTTGCACCGCCGCTCCACAAAACACCGGCTTTGAAGCCCCGATCGGTCGGGTCGTCAGAGGAGGATCGTCCGGATCGTGGTTCATGACGCAGCCCCGCCGCCCGATCTGTTCACGGGCTGGCGGGGAGGATCGTCCATCTCACGGGCGAGCCGGTACGCAACGTGGCTCGCCGTCAGGATGCCGGCCTTCGGTTACCCGAAGGCTCACGGCCAATCCTCGTCCCGCGTGTCGATGTGGGACCGCCAATCGGGGATGCGCGTCCGTCCCGCGCTGCGGGTGCCGTGGCGGCCGAACCCTGCGCCGTTCCCTGAGCGTAGAACGTCGCAGAGCGTCTGATTCCGCCGTCGCCGGCCCGTCTCGGCTGTCGCCGACCGTCGTGAAGCGACCGGCGACCGCGCTGGCGGGCCGCCTTGCAGGCGATTCAGGGCTACGCGGCCTTGCCACGCCCCTTGGCCGTTGGCTGTGGCGCCTCGCTGCGATCGCCGACCCGGCCGAGGCCGATCGACTTTGCCAGGGCTGAACGCTGGGCGGCATAGTCCGGCGCGACCATCGGATAGTCCGCCGGCAGGCCGTAGCGCTGACGGTAGCTGTGCGGATCGAGGCCATGGCCGGTCAGGTGACGCTTGAGCGTCTTGTACGTCTTGCCGTCGAGGAAGCTGACGATACCGGCCGGCGTCACCGATTTGCGGATCTGTGCGGGCGTCGCCTTCTCAGGGGCCTCCTCCGGAACGGGCTCGGCCACCCCGGTGGTGAGCCGCGCGAGCGCCGCATGGACACTCCGAATCAGCCCCGCCAGCTCGGATGTCGGAAGCGAATTGTTCGCGACATAGGCGGAGACGATGTCACCGGCGAGGTCGACAAGATCGGAGTTCTGGTTGTCTGCGCTGTCCGTCATGCTACCATCTGGTTGTAATAAGCTCAGATAAAGGCATGATAGATCTAGGACTGATATTCAAGAGGGATGTGGTCTGCTTGCCCCGTTCGTACACACGCTATGACCTATAGCCTTTCCGAACGCGCTCAAGCTGTGCCATTAGGATCGAGGTACGAAAGGCCTTGGATCAAATATCCGAGACGCGATTCTGCGATGGTCGCTATCGGCCGATCCTTGAAACAAAAACGGCGGGGCTTTCGCCTCGCCGCTGGTCGCATCACAGAGGTGGAGGCTCAGCGAGCCGGGCCGCCCGAGGTCTGACCGTACTGCTGGACGGGGAAGCTCGGCTGGTTGGCGTTGCCCTCCTGGGCCGAGTCGTGGCCACGCACGGTGCGGATCGATCCGGTCGTGATCGCGTCGTAGCTGCGGCCCTCGAGTCCACCGGGCGCCGTCACGGTGGGGATGCCGGCGGGAGCGGTGTAACTCTGGGCCAGGGCGGGCGAAGCCATCGCGCCGACGCTCAGGACGACAGCAGCAACGGCAGAAGCAAGACGCATGTTCATGGCACAATCCACTTGGGTTTGCGCGGTCTCCGTCAAATGGCGGCGGGCCGTGACTTGTTCGGTGACCTTGATTTAGGCCTGCCTCGTCTGGAATGTCGTGCCGTTTGGCACTCAGGTATCGGACCCACCCCTCGGCCTCGGGAGTACGCCGTCATGATCCGCCCACGAACGACCGTGCCGTCCTCCGCCGCACCGCACAGTCCGGCGGCGCCGCCTGCGCCCCCATGGCAGGAGGCCATCGTACCGATCGCGAAGGCCTTGCTGGATCTCGTCGCAGCGGTCGAGAGCGGCCCGACGGCCGGACCCGCGGTGAAGGCCTTCCAGGCCGCGATCCGGCGGAAGGGCGAGGACGCCTCGGCAGCCGGCGGCCCCGAAGCCATGGAGGCCGCGCTGCGCTGCGTCGCCGATGCCGCTCGGGACCGTGCCGCGCGACGCGAGCACATCATCGACGAGGCCTGGGCGGGCTTGACCGGCTGGCGGCCCGACGGTCGCTAGCGCGGAGGCCCGCAGTCGCCGTCGGAGAATCGCCACGGGCGGTCGTCCGGGTCGCCTCCACGGCGGACATAGCCTGCTCCGTCGCCGTACGGCCGTCCCTCCTCGAACCGGCGAGATCCGCATGCCGGGACGCTCGGCGCCGACTCCCTCGTGGGCCGGACAGGCCACCGGCACCGGCCGGCGTCATCCGGCGTGAACCGTCAGAACGACTGAAGCCCGGCGGAGGGGTCGCGGGTTCTCTCGATCGCGGCCTGGATGAGATCCCGGAGCAGGTCGGGCGCGAGCTCCGGATCGTCCTGCGGGATGTCGGCCGCTTCCGAGGCCGACGTCAGACGCTTCAGGACGAGCCCGACGCGTTCTTCGACATGCCCGTTGAAGAAGGGATCGCTCCGGACGTGCTCGCTGATCCAGTCGCGAACGAAATTCGATGGGTTCTCAGCCATGATATGCCTTTGCTGGGCCGAGGGCGGCCCATGAGAGATCGAGGCCGGGCTCGGCGGAGCGTGCACGACCTCCGCTCAGACCGTCGACATTGCGTGGGATTGGAAGAACCGGAGCATCTCACGGCTGGCATCCGGTCCGGCCGGGTCCGTGTAGGAGCCCGCAGGGTTGCCACCCGCCCAGGCGTGACCGCCTCCGTGGAGGACCCATTGTTCCGAGGTCCAGGGGCCGTCGGGCGCCGTCAGGATCGTCCGTGTGTAGGCCATGCCGCCCTCCGATCGCCCCGTGATGGTGCTGGTCTTGAACGGGACGTCCGGCCGAGCCTGCGCCATGGCCTGATCGCCGTTGACGGGCGACACGGTCCTGTCGTTGTCCCCATGGAAGACGATGGTCGGCACTTCATGCGCGAGACGGTGCAGCGCAGGCAGGGCTCCCCGGCGCATCGTCGAGAATGCGGTCGCCATCGACCCCGCCGATCCGCCTGCCAGACCGGAATGAATACCGACCGCCGCGTAAAGGTCCGGATAGGCGAGAGCCATCACGGCCGCCGCGGCGCCCCCCGAAGAGAGACCCGCGACGTAGACCCGTCCGGGGTCGACGCTGAATTCGCTCATGATCTGATGGGTCAGTCCCGCCAGAATGGAGGGCTCACCCCGGTCGCGCTGCTGGTCGCCGTCCCTGAACCAGTTCCAGCTCTTGGCCATGTTGGCGGATCTGGGCTGATCCGGATAGGCGACGAGGAAGCCGTGTTCCTCGGCGAGATGGTCCATCCGTGTTCCGATGGCGAAGTCGCGCGACGTCTGCGAGCAGCCATGCAGCATCACCACGAGGGGAAGGGCCGCTTCGCCATAGCTCGATGGCACGAACAGGTCATAGGCCCGGCTGCCGGCCTCGTTGCCGAACCGCCGCTGCAGCGCTTGCGGCCAGTCGATGGCCCGCTCACGGGTCATCGTTGGGGCCGTGCCGAGATATCCGGTCATGAGAACGCTTTCGCCGGCCAGGCCGCGTGAGGTGGTTCCGGTTCGACTACGGCAGGGCGCCGATCATGCCCTTGGCCTCGCTCATGGTGTTCTCGCAGGCGCGTTGCTGGCCCTGGCGATCCTCGCCGGATGCGCGCGCGATCAGGATGCGGGCTTCAGCGATGTGAGAGGCTGTCGAGAGGGTCTCGGGATCGGTCGGTGCATCGAGACGAACGGCACTGATGCCGCGCGGCGAACCCGTGCGAAGGGTGTGACCTTCCTGGAGGCCCGTAATCTGGATGGCTCCGGCACTGTCGAGCCGACGCTCGATCGTGCCGATCTGCTCCCCGCATGAAGAAGCGAGCGCCGGAAGCGGTGCGAGGGCAACGAAGGAAGCGAGGAGGGCGATCACGCGCATCGGGAGGACCTTTCGGGGTCGGCGCAGCATCGTGGGCGTCGCTCGGCGAGCGAACCGTCGATGCCGTCCCTCACCCGTCGATGCGAGGGTAGCGCCCCATCAACGAGCCACAACAACGTATGTTGCGGCGCAACAGGAAACGCAGGTCAGATGCGCGTTTGCCCGTGTGACGTCGAGGGAACGGCCGGAATCCACCCTGAGCAGGTCCCGGCCCCCTGCCTGGCAACGAAAGACCTTTTTCGATCTTCGGCATGACGCGCACGGGACTGACCGACGACGCGCCGTCTCCCGATCGATGTCGCGCCCTCCGAAGGGCCATCTCGCCCGTCGGTTCTGCGGCTCCTCCGGACCCGGAGGACCAAATCAGCCTTCCCTCTCGGCTTTCTCCTTGGCCAGCCGCAACGCCTTGAGGCGTACCGTTTTGTCCTCGGTGGCCTGCTGGGTCGCGTCGTAGTCAGCGCGGGCCTCGCCCCCGGCGCGCGCCTTTTCCAGGTGCTTCGCAACCTTCGTTTCGCGACGATCCCGGGCGCCGCTGTCGTCGCTCGTCATGATGCTCTGCCTTCCAGCTGGTTCTCGATCGGGACGGGGCTACCGGTGACTGAACCCCGCCGGGCACGCGACCCGGCATGCCTGGCTGCGCTTGCCCTTCGGGACGAGGCGTTCGCCGGCATCAGGGCAGATCACCGCCGCAAGATAGACCCTGAAACCACGACGGCCCCCCAGTCGCCGAACTGGAGGGCCGTGAAAATCGCGTGGCTGTGAGGCAAGGTCACGACCTTCGACAAGGCATACCGCGCCCTCGAGTGTCAAGGGAGAACACCGAGCCTCCCGTCGGGACATCGCGCCTGGACCCGATGGCGGCCCGCGAGGGACCGAGGCGGCCGCGCGAACGCTCGCGCAGCTGGAAGAGGCGTCGCGTCAGGTCCGGCAGAGGCACGGGGTCACGCCCCTTGAGCGTCCCCGAGGCCCGGATCCTGGCCGAAACGCCCCCACGGGCCTGAAGCGGGCACATCCGGCCGGGCGATGAAGCAAACGAGATCCGGCCGGATCATTCGGGAGATTCGGAGGTTGGCTGAGTGAGACCCTTTTCAAAATCTGCGGAGAAACCCCCGATGAAAGCCCTCACATGGCAGAGCAGGGGTAAAATCTCCTGCGAGACCGTCCCCGATCCCAAGATCGAGCATGGCCGCGACGTCATCATCAAGGTGACCGCTTGCGCGATCTGCGGCTCCGACCTCCACCTCATGGGCGGCTTCATGCCCACGATGGAGTGTGGCGACGTCCTCGGCCACGAGACCATGGGCGAGGTCATCGAGGTCGGACGCGACAACCAGAAGCTCAAGGTCGGCGACCGCATCGTGGTGCCCTTCACCATCTGCTGCGGCGAGTGTCGGCAGTGCAAATGGGGCAACTGGAGCTGCTGCGAGCGCACCAACCCGAACGGCAAGCTGCAGGCGGAGACCTACGGCTATCCGCTCGCCGGCCTGTTCGGGTTCTCGCACATCACGGGGGGCTTCGCCGGTGGGCAGGCCGAGTACCTGCGGGTGCCCTACGCCGATGTCGGCCCCATCGTGGTGCCGGAGGGGCTCACCGACGAGCAGGTGCTGTTCCTCAGCGACATCTTCCCGACGGCCTACCAGGCCGCCGAGCACTGCGACATCGGCCCGGAAGACACGGTGGCGATCTGGGGCTGCGGTCCGGTCGGCGTGCTCGCAGTCAAGTGCTGCCTGATGCTGGGCGCCAAGCGCGTCATTGCCATCGACAGCGTCCCCGAGCGCCTGGCTCTCGCGCGGCAGGCGGGTGCCGAGACCATCGATCTGGCCACCGAGAACATCCAGGACACGCTCATGGAGATGACCCACGGCCTGGGTCCCGACTCGGTCATCGAGGCGGTCGGCATGGAGTCCCACGGCGCCGACACGACGCTGCAGAAGGTCTCCTCCGCCATCATGGAGCACACCGTCAGCCTGGAGCGCCCCTTCGCGCTGAACCAGGCGATCCTGGCCTGCCGTCCCGGCGGCAACGTCTCGATGCCGGGCGTCTTCGCCGGTCCGGTCGGTCCCGTCGCCCTGGGCGTCCTGATGAACAAGGGGCTGACCCTGAAGACAGGCCAGACCCACATGGTGCGCTACATGAAACCGCTGATGGAGCGCATCCAGAACGGTGACATCGATCCGTCCTTCATCATCAGCCATCGCTCCAGCAACCTGGAGGACGGCCCGGCCCTGTACGAGATGTTCCGGGACAAGAAGGACAACTGCACCAAGGTCGTGTTCAAGCCGCACGGTTGAGCAGCCAGCGACGGGGCCGGAGCGCCGACGCCATGCGTGCCGGTCCCGAACCAATAAGAACAAGCGGAAGGAAACCGAATGCCGAACTCCACCTTCGATGAGCGCAACATCACGTGGCGGACGTTGGATTGGCTCCCGCACATCGCGTTTTTCGTCTACAAAGTCGACGAGGAGAACCGCATCGTCGACGTCGTGTTCAAGTTCGCGGCGAACCAGCGGGTGATGCTCCATCGGCACAAGTGCCCCTACGTCACCCTGGTGATGCAGGGCGAGCTTCGGTTCTACGGTGAGACTGGCGAGCCGAAAGAAGTTCGCCCCACCGGCAGCTTCGTCTCCGGCGCGGCGAACGGCGAACCGCACATGGAAGGCGGCGGCGATCAGGACGCCATCGTGTTCTTCAGCAACCGCAACATCGAGGACGCGCTCTACGAGTTCCTCGATGAGAGCGGAAACCCGGTCCAGGTCCTTGGTATCGCGGACTTCAAGGCTCAGCTCGAAGACCAGATTGCGACGGGAACGTTCGCGAAGGTCGCGGCCTGAGCGGCGTAGATGTCTCCCCCGTGAAGGGTCCGGCGCTGCGGTCGAGGGGCCAGCGGACAGGCTGCCCATATGGATGGCGTGGCCTGTCCTGCAGCGGGCCGAGAAATCATGCGGGCGAGCGGCCGGCCCGAGGTGTCGGCCTTGCGCGCCTCGGTGCCAACCAGGGTGCGCCTGGTGTTTGGCCGAGCGGGGCTATCGGCTGAGAACGTCGAAGCGTGGGGCCGCAGCGTTCGCGAGGCAGGTCCACCGCATCCCCATCGGAGGGGCCGATCCGGGAATCCCGTAGCGCCTGCGCGCTCGGAAGGCCGGTGCGGTGACGGACCTGTTCAGCGATGCGGCCGACCTGCTTCGGGCCCCAGGCGATGCGGCGGTGGATTGCGGCGGAGGGACCGACACGCCGCGGAGGCCTTCGCTGTGCGGATGGCACATTCCGACGGTCGGCAACGGACGGGGCAGACCTCTATCGACGAGGCCTTTTTCGACCAGGCCATCATCGTCATGGCATGGGCGGGGCTGCCGCAATGGAGCCGGTGACCGCAGGCCGCCAGGCACCTTTCACGAGGGGGATCGGCGCCGGCACGCCAGGAAGACACGCGCGCCGGATGCGAAGCTCGAACAGCTTCGCGGTCAGCTCGAAGAATTCCTTCTCTTCCTGCACCACATCGCAGGAAACCTCGATCGCATCCAAGATATCGCGGATAAGCTGGGAAATTTCTCCTTCGCTTTTTTCAATTTGGCGATCCAAGTCCCAGGCCCGATCTGCGTTGTTCATGCTGATCTCCCATGCCTCGCCAATCGATCAACGTCGAGCCAAATCACCCCACTGTTCGCGTGAGCGTTTCACAGTTTTTGGACGGAAGGAACTGCAATTTTTGCAGATCAGCAAAGTGGGTGAACAGCGACTGACACTGAAACATAGATCAATTTTGAGGCGCAGAGATGATCTGCCGTGGATAGTGCCTCAAGATGCAGCCGACGAGCACTTGCTCAACTCGGTGATGTATCGTTCGCGACATACACCTGACACGTAAGCGGCGCGGCTTTCGCCCCGCCACTGACCGTCGGAAATCCTGCGAGGGGCCGCTCGAGCCGACAGGCCATTCGGGAAAGAAGACCCGCTCCGGTCAAGAGTCGGCGCGGATCACCGAAGGCAGATCGGTGGGTTCGAGCCGTTACAGGCCCAAGAAGGCGTTGGCCGAGCCGACGATGGTGAAGACGAGCCCACCCGCGAAGACGGCGATCATGGCGTAGGAGAAGCCTCTCAGCAGCATGCCGGTGCCCCCCCTCCCGCGCTCAGCAGCGGTTCCCGCCCGAGGTCTGGCCGTATTGCTGGGTAGGGAAGTTCTGCTGGTTGGCATTGCCCTCGGCGGCCGAGCTCATCGGACAACGATCGGGATCGCGCAGCGGCGCGAGGCGGCGGCCGTCCAGAGATCCGGTGGTATCAACGTCGTAGGGCGCGAACGTGGTGTAACGAGAGGTGCTGTCGTAAGCCATCGCGGACGAAATCGAGGCAACGCCAAGGACAAGAGCGGTGGCGAGGGCGGCGATACGGATTTTCATTGAGGCCGACGCGCTCCTTTACAGAACGAACCAAGTCACCGGCTCGTTTCTATTTGTCCGAAAGGAATGTAGGGAGCCCTTGTCATTCTCGACGTGCCAGGAGACACGTGATGCGCCGGATTAAACACGGATGAGGGACATCTGGTCTCGGCTCTTGTGGTACGGACCGCGAAGAAGATTGTCTAAAGGCCTGTTTTCGAACAAGGTATACCAGCGTCGGTGTTCGGGCCGATCGTGGTTCAGGTGGCAGGGCTGGTGGAAGTCCGCGAGGTTTCCAGGTCCTTGTTTCGCCGTGTCGTGATCGCGATGCCCGGTGGCCAAGACCCCGCGCGTGGTTCGGACGGTATCCGACGCGCATGTGGGATCGCGATCCCGGTCCATCTCATCCACCATGAGACTGCGGTTCTAATTTCCCGACAGAAACGAGGCGTCTCGACGTTGCTCGAACCACGCCTCGCGAGGATGCCGGGAAAACGACGGAATCCGAGACACGTCAATAAATAAGACCAATGCCTGACTCGGACGGCTTGCAAACGCTCGCTGGCTGCAGACGGAACGTCAGGACCTAGCATTCCCGAAATCGACCGGCATGCTGTGCGACGATCACATTGCAATGATGTCGGGGATTGTGTTCTAAGCTACGGCGCAACCTTTCCGGTCGAGGCTGCTTAGGTCGACATACTGAGCGCGGGGCATGGCCCAGGAGGGCACATGCTCAATCCGTTCATCCAGAAGCTCGGACGTCGCTTTGCACTCTCCGAGTCTGACGAGCAGGCCCTCAGGAGCGCGAGTGCACACCTTCGTGGGGTTCACGCCCGCACCACCCTCATCTCGGAGGGGGACGTGCCGGATCACGTCCACCTCATCCAGAGAGGGTTTGCCTGCCGCTACAAGGTTCTTCCCGGCGGCGGACGGTCGATCGTCGCCTTTCTGATCCCCGGAGACTTCTGCGACCTGAACGTCTCGATCCTCGGCGCGATGGACCACTGCATCGGAACGATCAGTTCCTGCGACGTGGTGCGGATCCCTCGCTCGGTCGTGAACGATCTCACCGCACGTCACCCGGCCTTGAACCGCGCCCTGCAGTGGGCTGGCCTGGTCGACGAGGCGATCCTCCGGGAGTGGCTGGTTTGCATGGGTCGGCGTTCGGCCGACCGGCAAGTCGCGCATCTGTTCTGTGAGCTCCTGATCCGTCTGCAGACGGTCGGGCTCGCCACGGACAACAGCTACCCGTTCCCTCTCACCCAGCTCGACCTCGGTGATGCCATGGGGCTCTCGAACGTGCACATCAACCGTGTGCTGCAGGAGTTGCGGGGCCTGGGGCTGGTCATCATCAAGGAGCGGCGGGTGACCCTACCGAACGTTGCCGCCATCCAGGGCTATGCGGGCTTCAATCCGAACTACCTTCACCTGCACCCGAAGGCCCCCCCGCACCCGGTGTTGTAGGGCGTCAGCGGCATCCTCAGGGACAAGACGTCACACCCATTTGTTAAATCTTTGGTCGGGCGCGTGGCCTATGCTGCACCGTATCGCGGCCACGTTGTCCCGGCCTTCCGCGCCTGTGAGACCCCGTGTGCTCCCGCCTGCTGCGCGTGGAGAACGCCGTGCCTCGCTACTTCTTCGATATTCACGACGGCAAGACGACGCGCGATGACGAGGGCATGGACCTTCGCGGTCCCGAGGAGGCGGCTCAGTATGCCAAATCGGTCCTGCCGGGGATCGTCGCACACGAGGTCCCCAAGGATGGCGAACACCAGGCCTTCTCGGTGCTCGTGACGGACGAGGACGGGCATCCGATCTACTCGGCCGCCATGACCTACACGGGCACCTGGCTGATCCGATGAACAGGGTCTCGCACGCCGAGTGAAACGCCGTGCCACGCCGCAGCGGTGTACGACGCCCACGGCGATCCGGTGCTGAAGGAGCCCGTTTTCGCCTCCAGGCGACGCGGAACAAGGCATGAGCCCTTGCCGAGGTCGGCCGCCGACCTGGGGGACAGCCTGCGGCGCGTTCATCCGATCGGATCGCTCCATCCCTCTCGATCTGCGCCGAGGGACAGTCGCGGCCGCGCATCCTGTCGCAGAAACATCAGTCGATCATCCAGCCTCCCCGACAGAGAAATTTGAAACAAACAACACCGGCATCGTATCGCGTTCGTCATGCATGACCTTGCACGCGAAACGCCGCCCGTCCGCCTGTGTTGGTGGAGTGAAGCGCTGCGGTCTCGCGCATCGGGTGCTGAGACGAAGCATTGATTGAACCACGCAGCAAACGCCGGCGTCGATTTGATCTTTCGTTTGGCAGCGTCTCTATTTCTTCTTACAGCCCGCGCTGGCAATCGCTTTAGAACTCTCCGGCCAACCCCGCGCGGACGCCCTGCTGATTGGCTTGGCTGTAGCTGTAGCCGGCCGTCAGCGCGATCGGGATCGTGGTATCCAGCCGATGCGCCAGCCCGACTCCTCCGGCCCACTCGCCCCGGAACGTGGCGCCGTTGAGCGTCCAGCTTGTCTTGCCGGGCTGCGACGGCATGGAGGCCGAGGTCATCGCCATGGCGGCAGCGATGCCTTGGCGCGCTTCGCGCCGCGTTGCCGTGGCGTACTGGCCGATGCCGTTGATCTGCGCCCCCAGGGTCTCAACCTGGTTCGCCAAGCCTGCGATATGGCCAGGTCCATAGTCGGAGGTCGCCAGGTTGCCGGCGGCATCGGCGGTCACGAACGCGGTGGCGCCCGTCTGGACCGCCCTACTCTGCGAAGAGCCGACCCCGGCCAAGGTGTAGCTGCTGCGCTGCGAGCCGATGGCGATCTGATTGACCCGAGCCGTGGCGACACCCGCACCGATCGCGATGGCATTGTCCTGCTTCGCCACGGCCCCCCGTCCCAGGGCGATCGCGTCGGAGCCTTGCGCGCTCGCATTCATCCCGACGGCCGTGGCGCCCGCGCCAGCGGCATTTGCCGAGCGGCCAAGGGCCGTGCTGTTCTCCGCCGTCGCGCTGGCGAAGGCACCGAAGGCCGAGGCTTCGTTCCCGCTGGCCAGCGTGTTGTAGCCGACGGCCGTGGTCGGGTCCGCGATCGCCCGTGCCCCGTAGCCGATGGCCGTCGATCCATCCCAGGTCGCCTGAGCCGCCGTGCCGATGGCGGTGGTCGCGGCAGCCATCGCCTGGCTGCCTTGTCCGAAGGCTGCGCTGTCGGCGCCGCTGGCGAGGCTGCTCGCACCGACGGCCGTCGTCCGGTCCCCTGCCGCCGCGCTGTCATGGCCGATGCTGGTCGTGCCTTCGCCCCGTGAGGTGGTCATGGAGCCCACGGCAACGCTCGCGACCCCCACGGCCATGGCCCCGTAACCGCTGGCATAGGCATCGGCGCCGGAGGCGACCGGCTTGACCGCGCCACGGGTGTTGTTCGACCGGACCGGGAAGTCCTGAAGCTTGGCTTCGACGGCCTGCGCCGTCGTGTTGAGCTGGCCAAGGTTGACCGCATCACCCGCGGCCTTGCCGTCGGCGACGCCGCTGACCTGCCGCGGCCCCTCCGTGCCGGACACGCTGACGACGGTTCCACCGGCCTGTGCCGCGACGGTGACGGCTCCTCCCGAGCCCGTCGGCGACAGGCTCACCGAACCGCCGGAGGTGCTGGATTGGAGAGAAGCCATCTGCTGCGCCACCGCCCCGATGTCCGTGGCGTTGCGGGCCAAAGCCGTATCAACGGCGCTGAGGGCGCTGCCGACATCGGTGTAGGTGCTGCCGCGAATGCTGTAGCTCGGCCGGGTCCAGCCACCGACGGCATCGAAGCGCGCCCCGCCCCCCAGCATGCCGGCAAGCTGGGTGTTCGTGGCAAAGAGCTGCCCGCCGTTGATCGCATCGGTGGAACCGCTGCCGAGGCCGCCCCCGGCGACATTGACGATGCGCCGCTCGGCGCCGACGCGTCCGATCGAGAGCGTGTCCGCCTGATCCGCAAGCGCGCCGTTGCCCAGAGCAACGGCGCGCGCTGCCGTGACCGTCGCCCCCTGGCCGAGCGCCAGGGCATCACGGGCCGTCACGGACGGCGCCGCGAGGCCGGACGGGTTGCTCGTGGCCAGCGGCAGATCGCCGATGCGGGCGCCGACCCCCGTCACCGCCGCATCCAGCTGGGCGAGCGTGACGGCATCGTTGCCGGCGGTTCCCGCGGCCAGCCCCCTCAGCGTCCGGGTGCCCTGCGAACCCGTGAGATCGACGACGTTGCCGCCCGTCCGTGCGGCCACCGTGATGCCGCCGCTGGCCCCGTGCTGTTGCACGAGACCGATCGCGCCATCGTCCAGGCTGCCGCGCAGGGCGGTCAGCGACGTCGAGAGCGCACTCACCTGCTGGTTCGTGCTGTAGAGCTGGCCGCCATTGACCGCGTCGGTCGACCCCGAGGCGAGCGTGCCGCCGGCCAGGTTCACGATGCGGCGCTCGGCTCCGGGAGCACCGACCGAGACCGTATCCGCCTGCGTCGCGACCGAGCCGCTGCCGAGCGCCACCGAGCGCGCCGCGCCCGCCGCGGCACCGTAGCCCAGGGCAACCGCATCGCCCCCGGTCGCCGCGGCGATCGGCAGACCGGACTGGCCGTTGATGGCGACGCCTGGGGAACTTCCCGTGCTCACGTTCGTCAGGGCCGCGCTGAGCTGGCCGACATTGACGGCATCGTTGGCGCTCAGGCCGGCGGCCACACCGGTGACGCGCCGATCGCCCGCACGCCCCGACAGGCTGATCTGGGTCCCGTTCGTGGTCGCACCGACGCTGAGATCACGGCTCGCCGGATCCTGCTGAACGAGTCCGAGGGTGCCGTCGGCGAGGCCGGTCTGCAGGCTGGAGAGCCCCGCCGACACGCCCGTCAGATGGGTCGTGTTCGCGGTCACCTGCCCCTGGAGGTTCGTGACCGTGAAGGCATTGGCCGCGCCGGCGCGCTGGAGGGCCGCGATCCCGGTGCTGTTTCCCTCCGTTCGGGCATCGAGGGCGCCGATGGCGCCCGAGACGGTGCCATAGCCGAGCCCGGCCACCGTGAAGGTCGGACCCGTGAAGGTTCCGGTGGCCGGATCGAAGACCGCGCCCCCACCCAGAGCTTGACCGACGCCCGTCAGGCCTCCCTGCACGCCCGTGAGCCGTCCGGTGGTCGCCGCCAGGGCTTCGTTCGTGGCATGGAGCTGCCGTCCGGTGACGGCGTCGCTCGAGGCGGCCGTCAACGCCCCATCGCTGACGTTGACGATGCGGCGGGTCGCTCCGGCCGCGCCGACGGACAGGGTATCGGCGCCATCGGCGATCGAGCCGGCGCCGAGGGCGATGCTGCGCGCGCCCGTGGCCTGTGCGCCGTAGCCGACACCGACCGCGTCACGGCCCGTCGCCAGCGGCAGGGCGCCACCCGAGAGATTGTCGCTCGCGAGCGCCGGCGCTCCACCCCCACCGAGGCCGGCCACGAGGGTATTGAGCTGAGCCAGATTGACGGCGTCATTGGCGCCCGTTGCAGCGGCCACGCCGGTCACACGGCGATCGCCCCCCCGCCCCCCGACGCTGACGAGGCTCCCACCGGTATCGCCGGCAACCGTCACGGTTCCTGCGGCACCATTTTGCTGGACGAGGCCGACGCTGCCGTTGGCCAGCCCGATCTGCAGGTTGGCGAGACTGTTCGCGGTGCCGGCAAGGCCGTTCGCGTTCGTCGTGGTTTGGCCCTGTAGCGTGCTCAGGCTCGCGGTGGTGTTGGCGATCTCGCTCGTGTGGGCACTCACCTGGCCCTGGAGACTGGCGAGGCCGACGGCGTTGCCCGCAACCGCCTGGTTCGTGGCGTGGAGTTGCCCACCGTTGATGGCGTCCGTCGAGTTGGTCGCGACCGTGCCGGCCGCCATGCCCGAGACCTGACGGGGCCCCGCGGTCCCGGCCACGCTGATCCGGCCCCCATCGGTGCCACTGCCGACCGAGAGGTCGCGGGTGATCGCGTTCTGCTGCACGAGACCGATCGTTCCGCTCTGGACACCGGCGCGCAGGCTGGTGAGGTCGCCGGTCGTGCTCGCAAGGGACGTCGCCGTCGTGCCCAGCTGCCCCTGCAGGGTCCCCAGCGAGGCATTGAGGGTGGTGGTCGTACTCGTGAGCTGGCCCTGCACGCTGGTGATGGCCGCGGTGTTGCCCGCAAGGGCCTGGTTCGTGGCGTTGAGCTGCGCGCCGTTCACCGCATCGGTCGAGCCCGCACTCACGGATCCCGACGCGACACCGCTGAGCTGGCGCGCGCCGAGGGTTCCGGCGATGCTCACGCGCGTGCCATCCGTCGCGGCGCCCAGGGTCAGGGTGCGGCTGGTCGGATCCTGGCTGAGGAGCCCGAGGGAACTGCTGCCGACGACGGTCTGCAGGCTGGCGAGGCCAGCGCTGTTCGATGCCAGTTGCTGGTTCGTGGCGTAGAGTTGCGCCCCGTTGACGGCGTCCGTCGAACCACCGGCGACGAGACCGGGCGCCAAGCCATGGATCCCGACGGCGCCGAGCATGCCGCCCTTGCTGAGATCGATCGAGGCGGTCGCCGCACCGCCGCTTCCCGGGACGTACTGGACCGAAAGGGTGTCGAGCGCCCCGAGAGCACCGCCGATTGACGCGTACGCGGTCCCGCCGATGCTGTAGCTCGGAGCCTGATAGCCCCCCGTGACGGCATCGAAGCCGGCGCCGCCGCCCAGGGACGACGCGAGGGCCTGGCCGGACGTGCGCAGCTGCGTGAGAGTGACGGCATCGTTGCCATTGATCCCGGCACTCACACCCGTCACACGCCGGTCTCCACTCAGCCCCGAGAGGCTCAGCAGCGTTCCGTCGGTCCCCTTGCCGATCGTCAGCGTGCGCGCGACGGCATCCTGCTGGACATGGTTGGGCAGGCTCGTGACCTGGTTCTGCAGGGTCTGCAGACCGGCAGCCGTGCTCGTGATCGCCGCGGTGTTGCCGGTAACGCGAAGGTCGAGAGCGCCGAGGGCCTCGCCGACGTTGGTGAAGGAACTGCCCTGGACGGCGAAGCTCGGCGCCGTGAAGAGCCCGGTGGTGGCGTCGAACTTGGCGCCCCCTCCGAGTCCGCTGGCGAGATTGCCGCCGACACTGGAGAGCTGCCGCAGATTGACGGCGTCGGTGGGCTTCGTCCCGCCGGCGACGTTGATGATCTGCCGCTCCGCGCCGGCATCGCCGACCGAGACGGCACCGCTGGTGGAGGCGACCGTGGTCCCGCTGAAGCTCTCGACGGCGCCGCCGAGTCCGGGTCGGTTGGCGACGGATCCGCTGCCGAGGGCGACCGCGCCTGCCGCGCCGACGGTCGTCCGCGCACCCAGAGCGAGGGCGGCGACCGCTGCGCTGTGCGCGTCGGTGCCGAGGGCGATGCCATCGTCGGCGCTGACGCTCCCACGCAACCCGATCGCGAGGGCTTGATTGGCCGTGACGGTGGCGCTCGATCCCAGCGCGATCGCGTTGGCCTTGCCTGCGGCCGTGACGGAGCCGCTCCCCAGGGCGATGGAGGTGACGTCGCCCGCGCTCGCCACGGTCCCGGTCAGGCTGCCGAGACCGGTGATGCGGCCGCCACCGATCGCCAGGCCCTTGCTGGCGTCGAGGGTCAGGCTGGAGGCGCTGAGATTGCAGCCGGCGGGACTGTTGACGCTGACGAGGTTGCCGTTGGCGTCGAAGACGCCGACGCGCAAGGTCACATCCGACAGGGGCGCAATGATCCCCTGATTGATGTTGTCGACCAAGCCCGTCAGCGTCGTGCTCACCGCGCCCAGCAGCCCCCCCGACGCAATCGGCGTGGGAGACGTCAGATGGGGTAATCGTACGCCAAGTCCTGCACACACATCGACCAGAGACGTCGACTGCGCCTGCGCCTGCGCGGCGGTGGCGCACAACACAGCCGCCAAGCTTGTCGACGAGAGGCTTAAACCGCGAAATGCGCAGGTTGCTCCGGCCCGTCGATCACGCTCCGGGCCCACACCGCGCGCACTGATTGATCCGATCCACATCATCGCCTGAACCACCGACCCTGATATGATCGATGTTAATAACCCAGCTGGTTAATAGATTTATAATTCTAGGGACGGCCCGAAAATATTCGTTCGGGTCTCAATCGCCCCGATAAGTTTGCAACAGGTACTCGTTCGCCAATAGCAAATTTTTACCAGAAAGGCCTGCGCGGCCTACCAGTTAAATCAGAACTAACCATGCCGACTGAGTAATCTAAATAGAAATCTGCGTAAAGCGATATATTACCGCGTGAGTAGAACGAATCTTCGGTCTAGAGGATCGCTCTTCTGCAGTCTCGCACGAATAGTATGTATTATAATAACGTGAATCTATTTCCGGTATTCTATGGTATCACTGGCACAACTTTCATACACTATGATGAAACACGAGGTCTGGCATTAAAAGCAAATTTTCACTTATGATTATTTTGAAATATATATCAATTTATCAAAAGCATGCGATCATAACAATTTGTAATAGTAAGCCGCCGTTGATCGTTGTCTTGCTGTTTCGCAATAAAATGTATTTATGACTCCGACCCTACCGGGACCCTCGCTTCCAGTCGCATGTCCAACCCTCTGATCCAAAAGCTCGAACGCCGCTTTGACCTCTCCGGGGCCGACAGGGCCTGCCTCGAGGGGCTGAAAGCCCACCTCGTCCCGGTCCGCGCGCGCAGCGCCATCATCCGACAGGGCGATGCGCCGGATCATGTTCATCTGATCCACAGTGGGTTTGCGTGCCGCTACAAAGCCCTGCCGGATGGCAGTCGGTTGATCTTGAGCTTCCTGATTCCGGGAGACATTTGCGATTTCAACGCGCATTTTTTGGGGTCTATGGATTATTCGGTCCGCACCCTGAGCGACTGTGAAATCATAAAGGTCCCGCTCAAAGAATTGAGCGACCTTACCGCGCGCAGCCCGACCCTAGATTATGGCTTTCGCTGGATCAGTCTCATCGACGAGAGCATCCTGCGAGAGTGGCTTGTGCTGGCGAAGCGTCGCTCAGCGGAAAAACAGGTCGCACATTTGTTTTGTGAATTTCTCGCGCGCCTCGAAGCCGTTGGTCTCACGGAGGGCGATCGGTATGGCCTTCCTTTGACCCAAGCCGATATTGGTGACGCAACCGGTCTTTCGACCGTCCATGTCAATCGCATGCTGCAGCGGCTGAGGGTCGAAAAACTCGTCGAGTTCAAGAATAAGCACGTCACGATCCTGAATTCGAAAGCATTGAGAGATTTTTCGGAGTTTGACGAGCACTATCTTCACCTTCGACCAAAATTAGCACTCACGTAAATTCGTGCAGGCACATCGAAGCGCGTCCATTGTTTGGACGATGCCTGTTCCGGAGGTTTTCTCCGGTTCTTCCAGGGGGGTGGAAAATCTTGCACCCGTCCCTGGCGTAGGCCCCGACGAGACCTATGTGCTCCTACCGGATACATCCGGAGGTCGCAGTGCCCCGCTACTTCTTTGACACGCATGATCGTGTGATGACGCGCGATGAAGACGGGACGGAGCTTGCTGGTCCTGACGAAGCAGCCCAGGAGGCGAAGAAGTTACTGCCTCTCATCGCAGCCGGTGCGGTGCCGGCAGATGGAGAACGTCAAGCCTTCACGGTGATGGTGACGGATGAGGAAGGTCGTCCGATCTACTCGGCCGCCTTATCGTATGTCGGAACGTGGCTTGTTCGGTGAGGGATCGCAGCCTGCAGGGCCGAGAAGCGCACCGCAGCGGGCAGTCGCGAGGCGGGTGCCGAACCGAAAGCCAAGGAGCGCAGCACGGCCGCCGAGGAGCCCGTCCGCGTGAGGGGTTGGCGCTTCAGGATTGAGGTCGGGATCCGGGATGCCTGTCGGCCAGGCTGAGCAGGTCGCCTTCGCCAATGGGAGGAGGTTGCGGGCGCTGGAGATCATGGCCCATTCGCCCCGAACCTGGGCGAACCCGCGCAGCAGGAACTGCCGGACGCTTCTGGCTTGCTGGATTGGTCCGAAAACCGGCTCGACGACCTGCCTTCTCGGGCGGTCGCGGCTCCGGCGGCCAGCGCGCTTCAGGCGTGCGGCCATGGCGCGGACAGGTTCGACCCGTCGGCAAAGCCGGCATCGCCCGAGACCTCGCGCGGCTTCCGACCGAGATGAGCGCGGACCGCATCGACGGCGATCCCGCCGTCGTGGTCCTGAAAGCGTACGGGCCTCGGCGATCGCCGTCGAGCAGGAGCGCCACCATCGTGCCGGGATGGTCGGGCGGGTCGCCGCGCTCCTCGGTATGGGTGTCGCGGATGGTCGAGAGGTCGAGGGCTTCTCGCCCCGTGTCGCGCTCGAAATGCGCCCTCGGCCCAGGCGGCACGAACTCAATGCGGCGACGGCGGCAGAAGCCGGCCCTGATCGACATTCCACGCCCGAAGCATCTTGGCCTTGGGCCCAGTGAATCACCGCAAAGCGCAGCCATCGAGAGGATTACTCGGGCAGGCTTCCAGGTGGCAAAACTGTCCGCCTTTGGCCTCTGCCAAGTTATCCATCGATGAATGGTCCGAATGCATTTGAGGATCGCCTTTTTCCAAGAACAGGCATCCGCGCGCCCCGATCGTCTGGGTCGATGACATCCGTGTTGATGGTCGGATTCATGGCGGGCACTTCCCCGGGCGAAAGTTCCGCTGCCTGCCGCATGTAAGCCGCGTGTCGATCAGAGCAATCGCACTTCGAATGAGCAGGGCATAGAGCTTGCTGATGACATTTTGAGATGATTTCGAGTGTAGGGTGGGCTGGCTCGCTAACCTACGCTGTCAATGTTCTTTTAAGCGCAGGCGTTTAAGCGATGGGCGACTATCGCATAGGATACGCCGGTGCTTGGACGTCTCAGAGTTGCAGCGACGATCGTCGGGCTCTGCTCGATTATGACCATCACGCAGGCGCAGGCGGAGGAGCGCGTCCTCAGGCTCGGCTTCCTCTTCGCCCAGAGTTCGCAGCTCGGAGCAGGTGCCGAGCGCTTCTCCAAGGAAGTCGCCAAGCGCACCGGCAACGCGTATCGCGTCGAGCTGTATCCGAACGGCGCGGTCGGTGGCGAAGTCGAGATGGCGGAGGAGCTCCGTCTCGGGCACCTCGATATGGCCTTCATCACGAGTGCGCCCTTCTCCAGCATCATCCCGGAATTCGGGATCTTCGACATCCCGTTCCTGTTTCGCGATGCGGGCCATGCCCACGCCGTCTTCGACGGCGCGGTCGGGCAGGATTACCTGAAGAGGTTCCAGCAAAAGGGCATGATCGCGCTCGCCTGGGGCGAGAACGGCATGCGCCACATCACCAACTCCAAGCACCCGGTCACCAATCCCGAGGACCTGAAAGGCCTTTCGATGCGGGTGCCGCAGTCGGACATCATGCTCACGGGCTTTCGAAGCCTCGGCGTGAAGGCGGAGCCGCTGGCCTTCCCGGCCCTCTACGGCGCCCTGCAATCCGGGCAGTTCGACGGGCAGGAGAACCCGATCGCGGTGATCTCGGCCTCCCATTTCAACAAGGTTCAGAAGCACCTGACCCTGAGCGGCCACGTTTACTCCTGGGCCGTCATGGTCATGTCGAAGACGGCCTGGGATTCCCTGGACCCTGCCGAACAGAAGGCCTTCACCGAGGCGGCCCGGGCCGCCGGCCAGGTGTCCCGCGAGGCGGCCGGGCGCGCCGAACGGGAGGGCGTGGACGAACTGCGCAAGGCCGGGATGAACGTGGTCGCCTCGGTCGATCGCGCCGCCTTCGAACAGAGCCTGCAATCCGTGACCGCCGGATTCAGCGCCAAGTTCGGCGCCGAGACGATCCGCCAGATCAAGTCCATCCGCTGACGCTTTCGAGGCTCCCGCTCATGTTCACGCTCCGCCTCGACCGCCTCTCGGTCTCTCAGCGCATCCTGGCCGGCTTCGCCGTGGTGCTGCTGCTCCTCACCATCTCCGCCCTGACGACCTTCCGCAGCGTCAGCGTGCTCAACGCGGAGATCGAGAGCACCCGCTCCCGCATGCAGGCCGCCGAGGAGGCCAGCGCTTTCGAACTGCTCCTCAACGGGGTGCGGCGCCTGGTGCTCAACTACATGCGCACGGAACAGGGCGACATGCTGAGCGACCTGAAGACCGGTCTCGGCGCCCTGAGGGCTGACAGCGGCGGCCAACCCTCGGGCAGCCAGGATGCGGCGATCAGAAGTCGGGCCCTCGACTACGTCACCGGCACCGACGCACTCGTCGGCGCGATGCAGAAGCGGAAAGCCGCCCTCGGGGATCTGGTCAAGCTCGGTGCAGCGCTCTCCAACGCCGGTTACGCGATGGCGCAGCTTGCCGCGCAGGAACCGGGTCTCGCCGCCGCGACCTTCCGCGCCGACCGGGCCCTTCAGGCCGGCATGAGCGCGGTCTATCTTTTCCGCTCCAGCAACAATCCGGCGGATGCCAGCACGGCCACGGTCGAGTTCGGCCGCTACACCCGGGAACTTCTGGCCCTGTCCCGGCTCGACGAAGCCGGCCTGCTTCAAGCCTCGCTCAAAGTCGCGAACGGGAAGGTCGCAGCCTTCAAGGCGGCCCTCGACGGTGTCCTGCAGGGCGCCGGCGAGGTCGAGGTGGCGTATCAGAACCTGAAGCAGACGGGCGACGCGTTGATCGGCCTGGGCAAGGAGACCCGTGAGCGGGCGGTCCGGGAACAGCAGCAGATCATGGCGGTGATGACCGCGGATGCCAGCCAGCTGAGCCAGCTTGTCATCGGGATCGGTGGCGTGGCCCTGGTGATCGGCGGGCTTCTCGCATGGCGTGTCGGCCGCGGCGTGTCCGGGCCGGTGGCGGCCATGACCGGCGCGATGCAGCGCTTGGCCGCCGGAGACCATGGCGTGGCTGTTCCGGGTTCCCACCGGTCCGACGAGCTCGGTGCCATGGCGCGGGCCGTCCAGGTCTTCAAGGACGCACTCATCGCCAAGGAGCAGGCTGACGTCGCGGCAGCCGAGGAGGCGGATGCGAAGATGCGACGCGCCGACCATCTCGACGCCCTGACGAAGGCGTTCGAGGCGAATGTCTCCGTTCTCACGCAGGGTCTGGCCGGTGCTTCCACCGAGATGGAGGCCACGGCCCAGGGCATGGCAGGCACCGCGGAGCAGACGACCCGGCAATCCGGCACGGCGATGCGGGCCGCCGAACACACCTCGGCGAATGTGCAGACCGTCGCTGCGGCCACGGAGGAAATGTCCGCATCCATCCAGGAAATCACGCAGCAGGCCGGTCAGTCGGCCCGCATCGCGCAGCAGGCAGCTGATGAGGCTCGCCGCACGGACGGACTGGTCCGGCAACTCGCCAGTGCCGCCGAGCGGATCGAGACCGTCATCGCGATGATCAACAAGATCGCAGGGCACACGAACCTCCTGGCCCTGAATGCCACCATCGAGGCGGCTCGGGCAGGCGAGGCCGGACGGGGCTTTGCCGTGGTCGCGTCCGAGGTGAAGGAACTTGCCGGTCAAACCACGCGCGCGACGGAGGAGATCGCGGGGCAGATTGCGTCCATCCAGGGCGTCACCCAGGCCTCCGTCGCGGCCATCCAGGCCATCGGCAGCACGATCGGGCAGATGGCGGCGGCCTCGAACGCCATCGCGGCTGCCATGGAGCAGCAGGGCGCCGCGACCCAGGAGATTGCCCGAAACGTGCAGCAGGCGGCGAACGGGACCGGCCAGGTCGTCGGTAGCATCAACGATGTGCGCCTGGGCGCCGACTCGACGGGCAGTGCCGCGGCGCAGGTGCTCGGCGCCGCGCAGGAACTCTCCCATCATTCGGAGAGCCTCCGTCACGAGGTCGGAACGTTCCTGATGGCGGTGAAGGCGGCCTGAGGGCCCCCGAAGGCGTCGAACGTTCGAAAGCGTCACATCCGACCGGCTCTTTCGAATGCGACGATCGGTTCAACGCGAACTTGTGAAGGGCGAACACCGCTCGGATGTGGACCGCCGACCCGAGCGGCGGGTTTCCCTGCAACTCCTGAAACAAGGCGGTGCCGTGCCCGATTGGCTGGAACACACGATCTGGTGGCAGGTCTTCCCGCTCGGCTTCGTCGGTGCCGAATCCGAGACCGTCGAGGGCGCTCCCGTCGTGCATCGCCTGGGCCATGTCCAGGCCTGGCTCGACTATGCCGTCGACCTCGGCGCCACGGGGCTGGCCCTCGGACCGGTCTTCGCCGCCTCGACCCATGGCTACGACACGATCGACCCCTTCCGGGTCGATCCGCGGCTCGGCGACGAGGCGGATCTCGTCGCCTTGATCGAGGCCGCCCATGCGCGGGGCCTGCGCGTGCTTCTCGACGGCGTCTTCAACCATGTCGGCCGCGACCATCCCGCCTTCGCCGAGGTTCTGGCGCAAGGGCCACAGGCGCCCAGGGCCGCGTGGTTCCGGCTGTCCTGGCCCCGGGGCACCGATCCGGGCACGGAGCCGGACTACGCCTGCTTCGAGGGACACCGGCAGCTCGTGACGTTGAACCACGACGCACCCGCCGTAGCCGATTACGTCGTCTCCGTCATGACGCATTGGCTCGCCCTGGGGGTGGATGGCTGGCGCCTCGATGCGGCCTACGCCGTACCCCGGCGCTTCTGGTCCGACGTCCTGGCGCGTGTGCGGTCGGTCCATCCGGACGCCTACCTCGTCGGCGAGGTCATCCACGGGGATTACGCCGCCATCGTGCGCGACACTGGCCTGGATGCGGTGACCCAGTACGAGCTCTGGAAAGCCATCTGGAGCGCCCTCAACGACCGCAACCTGTTCGAACTGGCCCATGCGCTCGACCGCCACAACGGCTTCCTCGACGCCTTCGTGCCGCTGACCTTCGTGGGCAACCACGACGTCACGCGGATCGCGAGCCGCCTCGCCGACGAGCGCCACCTCCCCCAGGCCCTCGCGATCCTGCTGGTCTGCGGCGGCACACCCTCGATCTATGCGGGCGACGAGCAGGCCTTCCGCGGCGTGAAGGAGGAGCGTGTCGGCGGGGACGATGCGATCCGGCCGGCTTTCCCGGACACGCTTGAGGGGCTCGCCCCCTATGGCTGGCCGATCTACCGTCTGCACCAGACCCTGATCGCCCTGCGGCGCCGGCATCCCTGGCTGCACCGCGCCCGCACGCGGACGCTCCACCTGACCAACGAACAGCTCGTGCTCGCGGTGGGTGACGGAACCCAGCACCTCCTCCTCGCCCTGAACCTCGCCGAGGCCGGCCTGCTCCTGCCGGCGCCGAATGCGCGCATCGTCGAGGCCGGGGAGGCGTCGCTGGCAGCGCCCGGAACGCCGGATGCGCGGGTGAGCCTCGGCCCCCAGGGCTGGGCCGTCCTGGCGATTTGATCTTTGCCGTTCGGCAGCCTGGCGTCGCCAAGGACCGGGGGGAACGTGTCGTGAGCACAAAAGGAATCCCTCTCGACCCAGAGGGATTCCCGAGGACATCGCGTCCTTCGCGAGGATGACGGTTCGCTGCCAGCGTCAGCGTTCGGCGCGGTCAGCCGCTCGAAGGCGCGTGTCGCGCGACACCATGCGAAGCTCCCTGTGCCCGCTGGTCGCCCCGACGTCAGCCATGCCGCGTCCGCCCTCGAACAGGCCCGTGACGGCCGCGTGTCGGAGTTCGTGGAGGCGATGGTCGTTGCTGCCCGCGCGCTCGCGCAGGCGCATCCAGGTCTGGTCAGGGCCACCCGCGCGCATCGGGAAGAGGCGTTCCATCGGAAGGGAACGTTCGGCTCGGAGTGTCAGTTAGGCGCTCACGGCACGCGGCGCCAGCGGAACGTGACGCGTGTCGCCGTCCTTGGTCAGAGCGCGGTGTGCAACGCGCTGAACCAGGCCTACGTCGCACCAACGGAGCGACAGACGTTCACCTCGGCGCTTCGCCGTCGCGATGGCGACGATGCTCAGCGACTGGAAGCCGGGTGCGCGTAAGACAACGGCACAGAGGCGCCGAAGAGCAATCCATCGGACGAAGACGGATCGGTTCAGGGCAGCGGTTTTGCCTGATCGGACCTTCGTAGCGGCGTTCGATAGGAAGACGACGTGCTTCGCTGCAGCCAAGCTCAGGCCAGCAGGCCTCGGTGCGAGCGAGTGCCCCTGCTGAATAAACCCGTTGTACGCAAGAGGCTTCGGAGTAGGATTGGGAGAAGATCGGTTCTGCGATAGCCTCAATCAGCCACTCGATAATCTGGAGACGCCCCGTGTCCAAGTTGTTTGAAGAACGGGAACGCGCAGCAGAAATGCTTTTTGTTCGCGCGGAAGAAGCGCGATTTATGATGCACTGCCAAGGGGTTAGATCTCTGGCAGCCTATGCGGCACAAAAGCTTGGTATCGATGGGCAGGGTGCAGGCGCATATGCCCAAGAGTTACTGGGCGCATCGGTGCAGGGCCTGCGAGGCGACGCCTTGGTGGAGCGCGTGCAGGCGGACTTAGCGTCGAATGGCATCATCGTGGACCTTGCTGAGCTCCGCCGAGAACTTGCGCGGTCGACCGCCCAAGGCATCTACGACGTTGGTCCTGCAGCCAGAGGAGAGGCACCACCGCATTCATCCAGAGCAGGGGTTGACCCCTCACCGAGATAAGTCACAGCCAAGCCGGAGCTGGATACAGAACGATCGCTGCTTCGCTGCCGTGGAAGAGTGAGTCAGACGCCGGCAATATCGTCGGGGTCATTTAGAGCAGCACGCGCGATTGCCTCACCGTAGAACGCCGCTGCCAGAGAACGGCGGACCGGAAGAGGCTGCCCTCTTGATGCAGCACCAGCGCAGAACTCAATGAGTTCAGGGTCGGGCATGACCACGATCCCGAAGCCGGCGTGGAACGGGCCGGCGTCGAACACGCGCATGGCTATAGCGAGCCCCTCAGGAGCCGACGCTTCGAGACCTTCATCGACCAACCAGAGCCGACGCTCCGCGACGAGTAAGTCGTCTAACCAAACCCCTGCAGCGTCGTGCCAGCCCGTAACCTGGAAGATCGAGAACGAAGCCGCAGCCATTCGTCGAGCGATCTCGTGGTCGCCGAGATCCAGATGGACAGCCCCGTCCTGGAGGAACCAGTCGTAGACGCGCTTACCGCGCTGATTCCGCTCCATGAGGGCGATGTCACACAGCATGTCGAACACTGTGCGATCGTCGCGCTGCTTTTGGTCCCACAGATCGAGGTGCTTGGCCGCCCGATCGAAGTCAGGCTTGCGGCAGCAGCTCACGGCCTGGCGGAGCACACACCGGATCGAAGCTCGGATGGGGTAATACTGCGCGAGGACGGCCTCGCGGGATGCAACCGACTGCGTTCCGTCCACACGGGTTCTCCACGCGCCTGACGGCAGCGTGCCGTGAGCGTGGCCTGACGTCTACCGGCAGCGGGTGCAGCGAAAAGCGGAGACATCAGCCGCTCAGCGATCGTGCTTCCGTCACTGAGATTGTTGATTGAAATGGCGGAGAGGGGGGCCGCCCAACTTACGTCCGACAAGATGCAGAGCCGTGCGATAGCTACAGCGTCAACAATGGCTTAGCCTAATTCGACTGTCCGGCCTGGTCCATTGCAATCTGCCCACAGCCCACATTTAATGAGGGCGAAAATGTGGGTGGCTTGAGTGAGGCGGACACTTCGATGGGCGGTTGGGGACGGCATCCAGACAAGGCCCTCACGGCGGTGCAGGTACGCGGCCTGAAGGTGCCCGGCCGCTACGCCGATGGCAACGGTCTCTACCTCGTGGTCGAGCCCTCAGGTTCAAAGCGCTGGCTCCTGCGTACCGTCGTCCAGGGCCGCCGCCGCGACATCGGCCTGGGCGGAGTCAGCCTCGTCACCCTGGCCGAGGCGCGTGATAAGGCGCTCGCCTATCGCAAGCTCGCCCGTGACGGGGGCGACCCGCTCGCCGAGCGGCGCAAGGCGCGCGCGACCGTTCCTACCTTCGCCGACGCGGCCGAGCAGGTCCACGAGGAGCACAAAGCCTCTTGGAAGAACCCGAAGCACGCAGCCCAATGGATCACGACGCTGCGCACCTACGCCAATCCACACCTGGGCACCCGGCGCGTCGATCAGATCGAGACGCCCGATGTACTACGCGCCCTGTCGCCGATCTGGCTGACGAAGGGGGAGACGGCCCGGCGGGTGCGCCAGCGTATCGGCACCGTGCTCGATTGGGCGAAGGCCGCTGGTCATCGCACTGGCGACAATCCGGTCGAGGGCGTTGCCAAGGGACTGCCGAAGCAGGGTGAGCGTGACGAGCATCACGCCGCGCTGCCCTACGCCGAGGTCCCCGCCTTCGTTGCCCGACTGCAATCGTCCGATCAGGGCGAGGCTGCCCGGCTCGCCTTCGAGTTCCTAATTTTGACGGCCGCGCGCACCAGTGAGGTACTCCGGGCCGAGTGGCGGGAGATCGATGAGGCCGAGGCGCTGTGGACCGTGCCCGCCGCGCGCATGAAGGCCGGGCGCGAGCACCGGGTGCCGCTCAGCAAGCGCTCCTTGGAGATCCTGCGGCGGGCCAAGCTACTCGCCGGGGACAGCGCCTTCATCTTCCCTGGCCGCTCGACCGGCAAGCCGATGTCGACCATGATCTTCCTTATGGCGTTGCGGCGCATGAAGCTGACGATCACCGCGCACGGCTTTCGCTCGTCGTTCCGTGACTGGGCAGCGGAAGCCACGAACCTGCCGCGTGAGGTCGCAGAGATGGCCTTGGCGCACACCATTGAGAACCGCGTCGAGGCCGCCTATCGGCGCGGCGACCTGCTGGCGAAGCGGCGCGAGATGATGGAGCAGTGGTCCACGTTCGTCGCGAGCAAGCCGAAGAGCGACAAGCCTCACGAGAGTTCAGCATGAGGAGGTTTCGTGCGAGCCCCACGCCGTCGAACACGTCGGATGGTCCCCAAACGTCATTCATTGGCCGAGCAGGACAGGATCATCGCTCGGTTCGAGGAGGCACGGAGTCTTGACGTTCGACCGGCCGAGGCTATCGCTGGCCTTGGAGCATCCCTGGCGTCAGTTTACCGATGGCAGCGTGCCCGCAACCCGTCAAAGGGCATGCCGGCGGCGACCTTCGCGCAGGAGCTGAGCATCGATACTGCCATCGCCCGTCTCTGCGACGAGCGAAACGATGACCGGCATACATTCCTCGATGCCCTGTTCAAGTTCATCGCATGGCTTCGCTGGCCTACGACCCCTGGCGACCATCCCGCTGCAATGATGGTCTGCGCAGTTTCGTATTTATCGGCCGGACGCTCTGCACGAACCCTTAACGAGCTTCCACCAGATGCCCTCGCGCTCGCCTTGAGGCATGTCAGCATCGATACGTTGAAGCGCATCTGCTCCGACGATTTGTTCGCGATGCCTTCCTTCGAGCTCTGGAAGCTTGACGACCAACCCTACACGAAACTGGACTACCTCGCCCAGGTAACCCACTTTATTTTGGCGTACTGCCCTCCTTCTGCCGATCCGCGCGACGCAGCCAGCCTCTCCAAGGCTTACGCGGCAATGGACAGCGGCCTATTCAAGTACAAATGGTCCATCTCGCGCCGGACCTTTAGCACCTTCTGGAAAGAATCGGCTGCATCCGCGCCCTTTCATTACGTTGAGAGGTTGCACCCCGGTCTGGAATTTTCCCTCGACCCCTCGAAGAATGATTTTGCCGAGAACATCGACGAGGCATACTCCCGTCGCGGCGAACTGCGTCGCCACCTCGCGCGCTGTCGGGCGGCAATCGAGCTTCTTCAGAACAAGCTCGACCGGCGCAGCCTAGAGGTCATACGCTTCCCGCGCTTTCCGTTGTCCTTGAGCGCCGAGGTCATCGAACCACCCGAGCTGCCCAAAATCACCGACGCGATCAGAGCCAAGTTTCGAAAGTGGCGTAACTAGCTATATCTGAAGCCTTTTTCATCACGCAACTTGTTACTTTTCTTCTCACGGCAGCCTGCCAGAGGCACCTTCCCCCCCGTTCCGAGCGCCTTCTGCGTTCGGCCGATAGGAGCAGGGAAAGTGACTGATTCATCATCGATTTCGCAGAACGGGCTAGCCGCTGATGGCCTGCCTACCGCCGGGTTTGTACGGCTTTCGCGCCTTCTCGCGCCCCTTGGGCCGCTGCCGATCAGCAGGTCGTGCTGGTGGGAGGGCGTGCGGACCCAGCGCTATCCGCAACCGGTGAAGCTCGGCCCGCGCATCACGGCGTGGCGGTGTGAGGACATCCGCGTCCTTCTCCAGCAGGGAGCCGCGTAATGGCCAAGCGACGCACCGCGCAGAAGGAGGCGGCTACGAACATAGAAGCTCAGCGGCATCGCCGGGACGTCATGAAGTGGGTACGGGAACGCGAGCAGCGTTGCCAACCCACCCTAACCTTCGACGAGCCGCTCACGTCGGACCTGCTGAAGCAGCCCGGCGAACTGGAACGGGTCTTGACTGGCATCAAGCAAGGCTTCGTGCAGGCGGACCAGCGGCATCGCACGGCCATCGATCACGAGGTCATGCGGTGCGTGCGCGTCGCGCGCTTCCTGAACGCGCATTTCCGGAAGCCAAATAACGTTCTCGGAGGCAAGTGGCTGGAACATTGGCGCAAGCACAAAAAGGTCAAAACGGAAGCACTACGGTTTGTTTTTCTCCAAACCCACGCCGACGCTAAGAAGGCCAGCCTGTATTACCGCGCGATTTACACAATTTTTGACGAGAACGTTCTCATCGAAGACATTCCTGCTCGAGTAACGGCGGGCGGTGGCTACCAAGCGTTGGCGGATGCGAATGTGCGCTTCCCTCGCAAAGCACCCGTCGAAGAGGTGGGTAACGACAAAAAACCGAAGCCAAGTAAGCTGAAGCTGAGCGACAGCGAGGGGGACGACGGCGATGACGAGCAGTCGGAGCGCATCGACGGAAACGACACCTCCGACGAGGGTGACGAAACTGAGGAGCCCGCGCCGAAAGTGACCTTGCTCGCAACGTTCGACCAGGATGGCCGGTCGTTCCTCGACCTGCCGCTACCCTGCTACGTTACTGTCGTCATGCACGTCACCGCAGGCCCCGGTAAATCGCGGAGAGTAAGAATTTCTCACACCGAACTAGCTGAGTAAAACGCGGCATTACACTGAGGCGAGACACAAAAGTCCGCCTCAGTAATCCTCAGGAATGAACGAATATTCTTGCACACAGAACCGTAAAGTCACGGTGATGGCGACTATTCGTATAACACACCCCGCCACCTTCAGGACGTTCGTCATGCCCAGCTTTGCTCGCCTCAGCGCGCCAATACGTATTTTGACGCCTCAACAACGAATTTTCCAATATCGACCCCCTCACCCCTGGCCGGGCAGTACCACTCCCCCAAACATCGTTGACTTTCAGACTTTCAACGACGTTCACCGATGGGCTGACATTAAGATGGGCAACTACATCGCTCGTCCCCGGGATGACCATGCTGTTTCGCCCGGCAGCCCTTTTGTGCTCGATACGTTGCGGCCGGAACATGCCTTCTGGCTGCCAGCTAACAACGTCGAGGCGCGCATCGCCTTCGCTGAGATCGCGGTTGAGCACGTGCTTGCGCACGAGGGCATTCAGATTGGACCGGTGTGCTTCGTCACCATCACTCCCGCCGTGTGCGCACTGCCTGTTGGTGACGTTGGGCCTGTGACTCGGGAAGTGAAAGCGTTCCGCCGGACTATCGGACCGGCAGCCCGCTTCAATGTTCGCGAGCTTCAGCAGATTGCGCGGCAGGGCATGGGAGATGTGCCCTTTATCGGTATAATTGAAGCCGCCCTCTACCACCGCTGGAGTCCAGCCGGCCGTTGCTGGGGCGATTGGATTAGCTGGCACTGCCACCTGCTTGCCTGGGGAGCACATCAGTGGGAACTCACGGCAGCGCTTGCGCCTCTCCGTGCCCGGCATCGCAGCATGCGAGAGGGGCTTGCCTCGGTGCATGTGCAGGCGGTGCCTGAGGATGACGTCGCCCGCCAGTTTCTCTACGCGCTGAAGGCCCCACAGAAGCTATATCGCGTCGAATATTTCAAACGGCCCTGGAGGAATCCGAGCACCGGCGAAGTGAAGCAGCCGGGTTGGCACACTCAGAAGGACTGGCTGCGAACTGGTCAGCGCATTCGCTTACTCGACATCATCGGCGAACGGCTGCTGAATAATCTGCTTTTTGGCAATCGCGAGGGCACCGACCTCGCTCACGCGATCTGCAACGAAGCGCTTGGGCCTTTTCATGCCTGGGAGAGGCAGCAATCTTACGCGCAGCGACGTTGATGCGCTCGTTTTCGCGTCCCGCGAAAAGCAGCGCTGGGGTTAGACGTGCAGCTAGCAGTCAACCAGCGGCAGTCGGGCAAGGATAATCGCCGAATAATACTCGACAGCGCGGTGATACAGAAGCTTTCTCACCTCGCAAAATAGCCTATCCGTGCTCAGAGAGCAGCATTCGGAAGCGCAAAGCCAAACTGTTGCTGCAGGAACTCCACCGTAGCAGGATCGCGCAACCGGCAGACGACGTGCTGGTTTGCAAATGCACCTGGGAAGGAGCGCGCCTCGGGAACGGAGAACGTCCTTTGCCAGTCCACCGCTACAACGTATTCTGCGCGCTCAGGATCGTCCAGGTCACGACTTAAGCCGGGTTCCACGAGTTCTTGTTCGAGTAGGGGACCTGTTTCCGTGACGAAGTCGCGTGCCATCACCGGTCCGGCCGTAACGATGCCGTAGCCTACGTAGCCCGCCCCCTTCTGGTATGCGGCAATCGGAAGACCAGGAGCCAGATTCGTGAGGGGACCTGACCACCGCGTCCCACCGCCTGCGGCCACGAAGCCGTAGCGTTGCATATCCTGCCAGTTGCGATGTTCGGACTGACCGACATTCACGTACCAGAGGCCCTGCCACGGTGCTCTGACCTTGCTCTCAGTGCGTGCGACAACCTCTTCCTGGTCCAGCAGCCAGTCGGTTGTGAGGAGCCTCTCACCACAGTGCTCAAAAATGGTGAAGAAGGCGGTGTTGATGCCGACGCCATGCACCTGAGATAGGTATCGGACGATCCGCTGGGACGAGGGATCGAGCGCGCTGGCAACGATCACCATCGTATGCGAGGCGTTCAGACGTTCCGGTACTGCATCGCCGAAGCGTTCGGCAAAGGCGAGTTCGAGTGGACGCTTTAGGTACTTCAGGGCGAGGGCATGTACGTCTGAGGTTGAAAGAGCCGCGACCCAACTCGCGTAGTCCAGAACTTGTGCCACAATCTCGCGCGGAGTGAGCCCCCGCTTTAGTTCCACTACCGCGAGGTTGCCATCGCCATCGATGCCGAGGAGATCGATGCGTCCATTGTGGTCCGTGATGACCTGCCGTCCGATGACGAGGACATCAAGGCCGAGGAGGCCAGGGTTTGCAGCGACCCAGCCCTCAATCAGATCTTCGGACGTAAGTTTGCCGGGGGAAATAGCGACAAGACCCGAATCAGTTTGCTTATAAAGTTTAGTCATAACCATTGCCTTCGTTTCGTTTCGTTTCGTTTCGTTTCGGGATGATTTGACCTATCCGAAACCATTCCACCGTCTAAGTACGCCGCTCATGTCGCTGCACTCGCCAGCCTGAACAGAACATGCGCCGCTAACAGTACTGAATAGCGTCCCGGGGGAGAAATCCAAAACGCGAGCGAAAAGAAACGCTTGCAAATAGGAATTTTATCCTTTATGCTCGGCATTCCGCAAACTGCGGCCTAAGCCCGCGAAAAGCCCCATGAGCTCGAACTGTACGCAACTGCAAGCCCCATCCGCTACGTTGCTGCCTCGGTCTCAGTTGGTCCCCTTGCATCACCACCAACTTCTTAGGTCGGCCAGTGTGGGCCGCCCTCTTCGTTTCCGGAGGTTTTCCTTGCGCACTGACATCACCCTCGCCAACGCAGCCCCAACCTTGCCGCCCGGCCTGCTGACGTTGCCTTCAATCGGTCTCACCCCGCCCCCGGCCATCATCCTGTACGGTCGCGACGAAAAGGGTCGCCCCCATTCTTCGAAGTTCGCTGGTGATATGACGGATGAAGCCGAAGCGGCTGCCCGGCTCATGGGTTTCCGCTTCGCCGCCGCCGACACAGATGCGCTGCGCGACCTCGCCACCTGCTTGCCTGCCGGACGTTTATTTTCGAGCGGGAAGGGCTTCGTACCGTTCGTGAAGACCAGCTTGTACGAGCGCCTGCTGGCCGCGACTGGTACGGCCGACAAGCCGATGCCCATGAAGGCCCACACCAAGCCCGCTGACGGTGGAGGCGCGCCTGGGGCGGGTCAGGGGCGCGGCGGGGGCGGAGCGGGCGCTGGCGACCCACCTGCAACGCGAGCCGGTGCGAAAGCTCCCGCTAGCCTTTCGGAGGTTGGACTCGGCAGTTTCGTCTTGGCTCAGGGCGACGAAGGCGACGAGGGCTACTACGCCGCCAAAGTGCTCGCGACCAAAACGCCTGACAGCTTCGTTCTGCAATGGGCGGGCTACTCGGATCTGCCGGAGTTCGTGCGGCCGCGTGGGGCTTTGGGCCTGCTCCCCCCCGAGGCGGCTGTTGGGTTGGCCTAAGCGCAATGTCCGACGCCCGCGCCCTGACTGCACTGGCACGGGTATGCGACCTTAACGATGCTTTCCGCCGGAGCTCTTCCGGCGGGCGGGTTGCCGTGCCGGCCAGCAGTTCGACACTGGCCGAAGTTCGCCGCGCGGCTATCAAGACAGTGGTGTGGGCCTTGGCCCGCACTGCTCACCCCTCCGAGGTCGACGAACGCTCATTCTTCGCGCGTCGGCCCGCCCGCAGCGCCGGAGGCGGAGCTGCGCCCGCCTCCGGCGCGGTCAGCAGGGCGGCTACCGGCACGGCGAGCGCCATCGCCATCGCTTCGAGAGTAGTGATGGTCACGTTCTCCGAGCCGCGTTCGACCCGGCCGACATAGGCCCGGTCGATGCCGGCCGCGAGCGCGAGCCGCTCCTGGGACAGCCCGCGTGCAACCCGCAGCACCCGCAGATTCCAGCCGATGATCGCCCGCGCTTCCATGGCGCGAGAAGGCCCGAAGCACGGCCTGGCAATCGACGGACCAACAGTCCCGCATTATGCATTCTGATGATCATCTGTAGGGGTGCCACATTGCTCGACGCATCACGTGTTCGATTGAGCTACGCCATCTGTACCGCCGTACTCACACTCACTCTGATTCTTCTCGCCGCTGAACGAAGCTCGGCGCTCGCGCAGGCGCAAAGCGACCCGCTTAGAACCAGCGCTCTGGCGATTGCAGCTTTCGAGAAAAGCAAGGCTCGATGCGTCTATTCAGCCGGGGTTGGCGACGCCCTCGCCAAAATTGATGCCATCCTAACCCGCCGCCGTCCGGCCGAATGGGAGCAAATCAAACCATCGGGCGAGGAGGCGCTTGCCGGCTTACGCAATCGAGCACGTCTTCTTGGAGCCAAGTCAGATTGTGCCACCTACGGCACCGCAGTCGGCTACACCCTGCCCGTAGCCTTCGGCTCGGTCGATCTCGACAACGCTGTTGTTGAGGAACTCAGTCGGCTCCTCAGTGGGGCAGGCCGAAGCATATCAGGCGAGGCCGAGGCACGCCCGCCGCAGCTCCCCGCGCCCGGCAGCGCAGCCGATACGATTGCTCGGATGGACCAGGATGGCAGCCTGAACAACGATCCTGCTGCTCAACCCAGCCAAGGCTTTACATTGAAGAGGCTTCCGGCAGATGATCCGCCACCCATGGTGTCGCGCTCGCAACCGCCCTCGCGCAAGCCAGCCACTCCTTCTCCCGAACGCGACCGCAACACGTCGCCGCCCCTGGTACAAGCTGCACCTTCGTCTTTGCCGCCAAGCCTTGCTGCGCCGAACGCTGCAACGCAGTCCCAGCCTCTGACTGCTTCATCGTCATCAGACTGCCGTGAAGCAGGTGATTGCCGGCTCGCGCAGCCGACCTTCGCCTGCAACCTCGATGACGCCGCGCGCATAGCCGGCGCCGGCCCGGACGCAGGGTGGCAGGTAGGACTCGCGGCGGTTCGGGCGGGCACCTGCGAGATCGTCGCCGCCGGCCATCCCCTCAGGATCGAGGCGACTAAGACCTCAAACGTCGTCTACGCTACAGAGAAGGGCCAGCACGTCGGTTACCTGCCGGTCGGCGTGTTCGTACCAGCCGATCAAGCAGCATTCACCGTTTGCATTACCCCTGGGTTCTGCGCCGTTCGGCCAGGTGCGTTGGCTTGGACCTGCCCACAGCCGAGCGGACTAGACCGATCCACGACGGAGGCGAAGCGAGCGGAGGGGTGTCTCCGAATTAGCAGCAACGTCGCAGCCGAAGTAGCACCGGCTGAAGATAACACGGTCGTGCTAATGAACATGGTTGGGGGTTCACCGTTCGTGCCGACACGCTACTACCTAATGCGCAGTGAACTCATTGGCCTCGACATGAAGCCATACCCGACGCCGACAACACGAGGTTGGTGCCGGCCCGGCGACTGGTGCATCATCACCGTCGGCACCTTGTTCTGCTCAAGCCGCACCGCTCACGAACAGGTAATGAGTCTTCCGGCCGGTGAAATGCGCCGGGCTGGAATGATGGAGACGCCGGATTGTCGGGTGCTAGTCCCAGGTACCCTATTGAAGCCAAAGGCGCTGCCAGCCGTAGACGATGCCCGCAAGCTCATCGAGGTTGAGCATCCCGTGCTGAAAGCCGGGTGGGCGAGTGCGAGTGCCTTCAAAGTCGTCGCCTATAATCCTCCCGTCCGGTATACTCAGCAGCTCTCCGACTTCCTTATAAGCGTTGCGAAATCTCCCTCTCTCACGGCGATTAAGCTCGCTGCACAAGGCACCGACCAAGCATCGGGCACGTTCCGGGCGGGACAAAGGGAGCGTCTGACGTATTGCAAGGACTTCTGGGGCGAGGATGATGCCAATGCTTTCCGAACCTGCCTTGGCGAGTCCGCCACAGCACAGACCATTAAAGCTAACTGCTACGCCAAACGTATCTTGCTTGAGGGCCGGCAGTACGAGTTACGCGAGCGCCCCAGCGATATGGCCCCAGACAACCATATCGATCCGAGCCGGCGTTGGCTCTTCCGCGATCTCGCGACCGCGGATTGGCTCGACGGCTCGACCAGGTCCGCTGAGGCAGCCGTTGGTACAGCTTTCAACGCCCTCTGTCCCGGAGTTAATCCGGAAGCAACAGCGAGCATTATCTATCGCGCCAGCGGTGCTGAGTTCCCGCGCGAACTTCAGGGCCGATGGTTCGACAACAGGCGGGCCTGCGCCGACCCCAACCGCAACAAGCCCGACTACGACGATCATTCCTGGATGGAGATCTCGGCCGAAAGTCGCGTCGGGTCACGGGAGTTCGAGTTCACGCAACGCATCAACGCGGTCAGGGCGCTGGGGCGTGGGGTATGGGAGATCGACGGCACGCACCGCATCGACGATGCCACCGTGCCCGAAATCTTCCAGTCGAGCACTTACCGACTTACACTCGACGGCTTTGAGCTGGGTCAGCGAGGGCAGGCGTCCAAGTGGGTGCGCTGCCGGTAGGGCCTGCATTCGCTTAAGTCAGTCGAGGGTTGCGGAGAGACAAAGGACACCCCTGAAGCTGACTGCCGTCTTCTCGTAGCGGATAGCGATTACGCGCCATTCCTTGAGCCTAGCCCATTGGCGCTCCACCCGGTTGCAATTGTTGTAGATCCAGCTCGGGCAGCCGAAGGGCGACGCGCGGCGTTGAGCTGGGACTGCAGGCTGCGCACCCACGCTAAGTTGACGAGATGAGGCTTAACTCAACATTGCTCAACTGACTCAGGACGGTTCCTGCCCTTGCTTACTTGCCATAGAAACCGGCGCGGGCCAAATTTTGACTGCCGTGTTGAACAAATTGACGCCGCGCTGCAGTATCGTATCCTCATTCCAAAAATCATAATTGTGGAGTTCGCGATTCAATGTCAGCGCTGTTTGTGCTCGCACCTCCGGCATCTTCGTAGCGAAGGCTCCGTTTGAAATTTTGGAGTTGAGCTTACGTGTCAGTAGCGTCAAGTTTCCGAGCTTATTAACCGCTTCAGCTCGGGCAGTTTCACGGGTTAGCCTTTCTAAATCTAGTTCTCCGGCAGGCACATGGTCAAAACCTGGAACAGGCCAATTCTGGTGCCATCCCTGCGGCATTATATGTTCGAGAGTGAGATCGCTCTTGATGGCTACAAGCTCATCGTCGTCAGCGCGTTTACGATGCTCGATGGCCTCGAATAGATAGCGAAGCTTCGGCTGGCGGCTCGATTTGTACTGATCGTGGCCAAGCCATGCTTCCTGCCAATCGGCATCGCTTGGAAACACCATGGTAGCCGCATCGCTCGCTGAAAGAGCTTCATGCAGCGTTTTCACGTCGACTATGGGGGCATCCCGAAGGCGAGCTATCATCAGCTCCGCGAAGAAACGATTGTAATTCGCCGTTGTCAGACCGCAAATGTCACGGCGAACGATGTATGATTCGATCAGCGTGAGTGCTTCTGGTAAATGTACGCCTAGATCAACCTCTGTTGTTAGATATAATATTAACGGTATCGCTGTCGATACATCGAATGCTTTCGAGAATTTACCGAAGCGACCGAGTGGATCGTCTACTGACTGCTCCGCAATCCGTCGGGCTATCTTGGAGGTGCTCTGAACGGACTGTAATTCCGCTTCGACTGACGGAAATGGACCGTTTTCAAGGATCCACTCACGATATCTGTCAAACAGGTCATCCGCTGAAATGAGCTTTGCAAGCCGCATAGTGAGATGATCAACTAGCATCCAGTCTAAACGGGGCTTCGTTAGTCGGCCGCGCGTCTCTTCTTCCCGCCAGAACCAACCATCAAGCGGCAACCAGTATTTTTCGTATAGCACGTCGATGTTCAGCAAGCCGCCGCTCTGCCCCATGCCTTTGGCGCGCTGAAAGATAAAGTTACGTAGGAGGTCTCCGGAGGACAGATCGACACCTCGGCTGTTCAAAGTCTCGAAGATGGTCTGCGCCTCGTCCCCGCCTTCGAGTTCGATCGAAACAACCGCTAGCCCAGATCGGAGCGTCTCAAATAACTGCTCGAGCAAGAGTGCGTCGAATTTGCCTCCTGGACAGACATGTTCCTGAATCTTTTGCCGAAAGAACTCGTATGCGGCAACCGATCGTTGGACTGCGGTGCCGCCATCTGATTTCGCAGTTGTCAGAAGCGCTCCCTTTAAAGATTGATCAACAAGCGAGAGGAAGTAAGGACGATCAACTTGCGATGGCCATAGCTTGAACCTCTCAATGTCGGGCGTTTCCATGACGTCGAAGTTGAACAGGTAAGGAGATATTTTCTCTGCAAATTCCGGCAGCAGTGCCGACGAGACATCGCGTAATGCGGCTAGTAGAAGCTGTAGCGTTGTAAGTCGTTGCTGCCCGTCTATGACTTCAAACGACTGAACTTGCTTGCCGAAGGTGCTTATCTTAGAAATGACAATCGCGCCCATGAAATGCGGTGCTTGCGCTTCTCCACCGCTGTGAAGCCGAGCCGCAATGCGTCGAATGTCTCCCCATAACAAATCTAGCTGAGGCGTAACCTTCCAAGCATATTGCCTTTGGTACAGAGGAATTAAATACCGCCTCTCACCCTTAAAAAGTTCGATGATCGTTCGCGTAAAAGGTTTCATAGATCCTGCACTCCGCCACCAGAATCAAACCTAGTTGGAAACGGGGTAAGAATCTATTGCAAGTTGACGGCAATTGGAACGTCTGTTCACAGATTCGATGGCGGAGCAGGAACGCCTCAAGCATCTACAATGAAAATCGTAGATGGGCAGACAGAGCGGTTGTTATTAAATTCGACGAAATGAACTATTTCAACGATATCAATATAGGTTTGTTCTTTTGAGTGCATAATTCGGAAGTCAGAAGTGCTGAATATCGCGAGCTACAAAGCCCATCTGTATACGAAACCGTCAAGCATGCCGTTTCGAGCGACTGGTCGGTTTCAAGGAGTTCAGTCCACGGGCATGCGAACAGACCCCCAGCCTACGGATCGTTTTGCAATGCTCGCTTGTCAGTTCTCTCTCAGCACGCGGTAAACCTGCATACGCGAACAGCCAAGCGCTTGTGCAATGGCTGCCGGGCCACTGCCGGCCATATGCATAGTCTTGACCCTTTCGCGGTCGAGGCGGCGCTTGCCGCCTGCGTAGACGCCGGTCGTCTTTGCCCGCTCGATGCCCTCGCGCTGGCGTTCCTTGATGAAGCGCCGTTCCATCTGCGCCACCATGCCGAGGACGGTGAGCACCAAGTGGCCCATCTCACCGCGCGTCGAGACATGTGGGTCGAGCACGGTGACGAAGGCCCCGCGCTGCTCGGCCTCGTGAATCAGGTTGAGCACATCGCGGGTGTCACGACCGAGCCGATCAAGGCGAGTGACCACCAGTTCGTCGCCCGGGCGCAGGAACTCCATCACAGTCGCCAGCTCAGTTCGACCCTGGCGCGCCCCCCCCGAAACCTTTTCGGCGCGAACAATGCCGCACCCTTCGGCTTTGAGGCGGGTGAGTTGGGTATCGAGATCCTGGTCGAGGGTGCTGACGCGGGCATAACCGATACGGGCCATTTTTTCACCTCAGGGTTTAGGCCCAGGGTGAGTAGCGTAACGCCGAATAGTCCTGTCAACCTCGATGTGACGCCTGCCGACCCCGAGGAGTGACGTCACGCGGGGGTATACCCCGCCGTGACCAGTATTTGCTCGCGCGGCTTAAGAAATCCACAGTACCGCCAGAAGACATATCTTCGTAACTAGCATGCGGTGCGCAGATGTACAATGCGCTCTCATTCCCAAGAGGCTAATTTTAGGCCAAGACTGCTAGCGTTTTCCAAAATAGCGCGTTTCATGCCATCGCCCACCCCGCCTGGAAACTCCGCCGAAATTTCCACTACAACGCGCACGGTCGCATTAGGGTCGGACACAAGGACAGATATTATTTCCTCGGCGATCTGCACAAGACGGATCTTTGCGGTCGCGGATGGAACCTCAGCCGAACCGTAGAAGGCTTTCGCCTTTGCAGTAGCCGACGGAGGCGCGATCGGCACCGGCCCAAGCGATACGCTTACGCGCTCGGGAACATCGGCACTCGGCACCTCCGCCACACCGCCAAAGATCGTGGGAGAAGCCTTAGAAGCCGGAGGCTGTGCTTGTCGATTTGCGTCTTCATAGGCTTGAGCCGCTTGGGGCTCGATCAAAAGCAATGCGTCGTCGAAAACGACATTGCCACCGCCAAAGGCAAAGCCCTCGAACTTCCCATCAGTCTGACCGTAGGCAATGCCGAAAAAGTCCTTGCTAGCTACTCCGACGCGGATCGCCTGCGCAAGAACATCCCGTGATTTGAGGCGCGGCATATAGAGATAGCGCAGAGTGTCCTCAAAAAATTCGGTCGATCTTGCGACGTTCTGCCCATTTTTCCAGTAAAATTCTTTGAGCTTGGCGCGGAGGTGGATCGGGGACCAAGTGGTGATAAACAACTCATTGTCGGAGCATACCCGCTCAATCTCACTGCTGACGGAGCCGCCACTCGTGCTCAGGGCGAAAGCCTCGACGGTGGGTTTTGGATCGGTCGCCGCATCCTGCATTGGGCAAAGCAGCCATTTGTAGCATTCGCGAACAATGCGCGGCAGAGATTCTTCGGTGCTCCTCAGTTCCTTTTCTGCTTGGTTCTTCTGCAAGAGATCGATGTTGAGCCGCCCCTCTTTGACGTCCTCTATAATCGAATCCCAAGCGAGTGTTACGCGCGCCGCGTCATTGAGTCGGGACATAATTCCGTGATCTGGGGCAAGAAAGATAAGCCGATTACTGCGATAACGCGGCTTCGCGCCATTCTTGCTTATGATCTCAAGCACCGCTTCGAAAGCGAGCTTATGCTCCTCACGGGCGTACCAAGTCTCAGGTGGAAGGACGATCAGGCGCAAGGCGGTGTCGTCCGGGACATCGCCATGCGGAACGAAGACATGCACACCGTCGAAGAAGGTAGAATTGCCGACCGTCTTTTTCAGGACTTCCGCGATCTTGCTTCGCACCTCTGTCCGGTCGTCAAAGCGGCGCTTCCGATCTTCCATCTCACGCCGCAAATTGGCGCGGGTATCGAACCAAAAGCGGGTTGCATCCTGTCCCTTGTCACCGGAGGCGTTAAGGTAGTGAAGCCGATCGGCGAGCCGGCCGAGCGCGTCGGCATAGACGGACGCGGTCTGCCCCGGCTGAAGGCAGCCGAGAATGATACGCGCGCGGTCGAGGCCGCGCGCGGTCACCTTCGAGGCGACCGAGGACGGGGCGCTGCCGAGAAAGACGGTGCGTGCAATACGGCGAGCCGCGCCAACTTGACCGAAGCGTGGCTCCTTGCTCTCCAAAGCGGTTGTCTCGGCGCGATCACCGTCGATGTCGCGCTCGATAACTGCATCCCAGCCTGCGGGCAGGTAGTAGGTCAATTCATTTCGGCTGCTGCCGTCATGAAGCGGCAGGCTGCCCGGCATGATAAGCAGGTCCTTGTTTTCGTCCTTCCACAGCCGGTAAATGATTTTCGCCATAAGTTTCAGGACGCCGCGCGTCCGTTGAAACCCGTCGATGGTTGTCCAGTCTTCATAGAGACGGTCGAATACCTCCGGATGAATCGGATAGGCGTGCACGAGTCGGTCGTAGTAGTGCCGTTCTTGTGTGTCGGCTGGAAGCTTCACACCCTCGGCGACATAGGCGTTAGCGAAGGCGCGACACACAGCCTCCAGGGTCTTCTCGTCGTGCACCGGCTCGAAAAGCCGGCGGCGTACTATCTCGAAGGCTTCCTCAGTCGCCACCGGCTTCCAAAGCGCCTGTACGCGCCCGAAAGTCTTTTCGAGGGCGCGCAACGCTCCGACACCGCGCTGACTGCCCGCCTCAAGGTCGGACTCAGGCAACGATGCGAGCACGATGGCGCGCGGTACCAGCTTTACGGCTTCGGTGAGAGCCTGCACGAAGGAAAGATTGGAGTCGTAGCTGCCGCCGCTAATCGCCTGCGACTCAGCGAACTGGCGGATATAGGCTACCAGCTCATCAATCAGCACGACACATGGGGAGTAGCACTCCAGAAGTTCGCGCAGCACGTCCTTGCCGGGGGAGGTGCCAGTAGCGTCGGCCTCGGCTACAAGCGCGAACGCCTCCGCACCACCAAGCTGCCATGCAATCTCACCCCATAGGGTCTTGATCGTTTGGCTCCCACGTTTCCACGGTTGGCCCGGCGCGTGCGCGGTGCCATCCAGCACCGCGACGCGGGCCTGCGGCACCTCCATCAAGCCGGCTCGGTCAACCAGCGCCGAGATGCCAGCGAGGTCGGACAGCGCGCATTTGCGGGTGGCAAGGTGATAAACGGCAAGCATAGTATGCGTCTTACCACCGCCGAAGGCAGTCTGAAGCTGCACCACCGGCTCACCGCCCTGGCCGGAGAGGCGCTGAGCAACCTGCGTCAGTAGGAGCGCCATGCCTTCGGTGATGAACGTCCGGTCGTAGAACGCACTGGCATCCTGATACTCGCGGCTGGCTTTCCCAGTGTTGACCGCCGTGATGTCGGCTGCAAACTCGGATTGCTGGAACGTGCCCTCGAGCACATCCTGATGGGGTATGGCCACTTCTCGCCAAGGCTTCATCGTCGGACGTTCCTTCATCCAAATAGGTCGCCTTGATGCGCCTTCGACGCCGCTGCGGCGGCCATCTCAATAGCGCTCCAGCTCGTTATGATCTCATTATAGGCACGAGCGTCCTCGGCCCAGCCCGCCCGCTCACAGAGCGTATAGAGTCGATAGGAAAGCTGCCGTGTCGCCTCGGCTTTGGCCAAGACGGCTGCAAGCACCTTGCCAGCGCCACTCTCACCATCGGCTTTGAAGATGCGGATGAGATGATGAAGGGCTTCCCACACCGGCAGACGATCATCGCCGAGCGGATTCCAATCAGACGGGTATTCAGCCCATTTCAGAAGCCGGACAACACCACCGGTAGCAAAGAGGACACCCGACTGCTTTACGCCGTCAACGCTCGTCCCCTTGGCACGGGCAAGCGTGTCAGCCTCACCGAACCGCCCCTCTTTCCACCCGTTTTGTTCGAACCAGTGAAGACAAAATTGCGTGTCGTGATCGAAATCATCTTCGGCGATAAAGCGATTGATAAGTTGTAGGGCTGTCCGCACTGTCATTGGCGTTCCATCCGCCTCGAGAACTGAGGCGTATTTTGAGAACACCGCCATGCCCGGGCCAATAATCGCTTGGGAGAGGTCTACCGGGGCGACAGGTGAACGATCCTCCCCCGATCCTTTCGTCATCTCGTCCAAGGCTTGAGGGAGAGTTTGATTCAGCTCTCTCAAGAAAACGCGACGCGATACAGAGACAGCATCTTCAGATCGACGTTGGCATACAAGTATAATACTTGAAGCAAGGGCATTTGAGCCCATGCCGCGCATACGATATTCTTGTTCGCTTCGCATCGGCCAGGTGCCAGTGATCGCAAATCCAGCGCGCATAACGGCTTCGAGAAACGTATCCCAGCCTGTACTTGACGTACCTGCTGCATCATCAGTCTCGGATTGCTTGAACGCATAATAGATGGTCAATGGGAATGCAGGATGCGCTTGCTCGGCGAGCTGGCGCATAGCTTGAGTCATTCCCTTCAAAAAGAAATGCTCCGCTTTGATTTGGCCACCGTGTCGCTCAGGGGTTGCTACAAGTTCATCGGATTTTGGCGTCGTCAATGTCGCAAACAGATTTGGGTAGATGTCCCGGCACGTTGCACGCAGCCAGACATAAAAGAAATCTGAAAGATCCGCATATCCGACGTTGTCGTAATAAGGGGGATCGGTAGATACGACTTTATTATTTGATATCTCCTGGTTCATTGCATTTGCCTGGAGAGCAGCGCCATGCATGCGTGGCTCTACAACCGATCCAGCAATCAATGCTTCGTGTGCGTATTTGACAGCATTATCCCAACAGATGGAGGAATTTCCGAGAAAATTGGACTCCGGAAAATCCCACGTCATCGGTATTGCTTGGCGTGTGAATAAGTGCATGACTTGTTGCCCGGAAGGCTTCCAAGTCGCAAGGGCACAACCAAAATCTGCCAAGCGGCTGATTGCGAAAGATAAGTAAACTACTACTGCATTTGCATATGCTAGCGGCCCCGAGCCGCCAGCTTCAAGGTGGCCAGATCGGCCGGAGACACCGGCAGCAATGGCATCAGCCTGAATCTTATCCGCCACTTCTTTTACCAGATCGCTGAGAGTTGTAAGGGCAACGAGCTGCCTGCTAGTGAATAGATCGCTCCATTTTCTCATTCCGTAATTGCCAACACGGAAACCTAAAGCGCCCTGGAAAAACTCGACATCAGGCTTCCAAGGCGGCTCAGCGGATAGGGCCACAGATTCATGCATTGCCGTCGGCGACAGATAGGCCCGACCACGCATGCCCTCAGCTATCACCGCCAGTAAGCGTATTCCCATGCGTCCTGCCTGAGCCTCGGCTCTTGCATATTCTGCACTGATTGGGGCGCCGGAGAGCAGGCATCGAAAGTTGCCTCGCGTGAGTTTTGTACCCGCCTTGATCTCCACTGGAGGCGTGCCCGTCCGAACAACGAAGCGGTAGCTATCGCCCTCGATGACGGGTTCGACGTACGATTGCTTGCCATCTTTACTGGACAGGACGAATGTAGACGCAAGCGGGACGTCGACATGGCGGAAAGCAGGATTAGGGCTTTTCACCGTTCTTGCCCACATCCACGCTATTACTGTAAGTTTCTGGCCGACGAGGGGCTTGAGATCGGAACGTCCTTCAGCCAGCTCAGCGGTGATCGCGGCAGTCGGATACAGATGACCGATGCGTCTTCTAGCTTCGTCTCGAATCCATCGGCCATAGAAGCGCACGTCTTCAGCCAGCCCTTGCGGCCCTTTCCACTCCCGGCCCAACAGATCTCTATCGCTGCGTATTTCTGAGTTTACCGGCGGACATCCCGCAAATTTGGCCGGGATCTCAATCATTGCTTTGTTAATCAGAACAGCAACGGGGTTGAGATCGGAGGCGTAGGCTTCAAGGCCCAGACGCTGAGCTTCAAGTGGTAGCGCACCGCCACCAGCGAATGGATCGTGGAAAGCAGGAAGCACTTCGGGGTCAAATAGCTCTCTAGCTTGTGGATGATCCTTATTTAACTCGCACGTCTCTCGCCATGATTTGAATATCTCAAGCGTCGCTTTCTCGAATACGGAATGGTTTCTCGTATTTTCCCACTTTATGAGTTCCACAATGATTGAGAAAAGCCTTTTGCGGCTGGCTGCCCAACTAGCCTTTAAGTTGCTTGGCGGAATCTTGTCGGGATTGCTCAATTCCCATTTCCAAGACGGATCATTGACCAGTTGACCAAAAAGCACGGCCCGAGCAGCGGCCAACGGCCGTCGCGCCCACCACAGATGAAGACCGCGCGGGTGAGCACCAATTCCAGGCATTTTTTCGTAAGCGCATGCCTCATTGATCGCGTCCAGCGGCAACGCAACTTCAATCAACTTCTTTGGAATCCTGACGGTAGCCGTCATTTTCATTCTCTTTCCGTCAGTACATGCCTGATTGCGGTGCAGAACGGCAGATCTTGCGCGATCTCCAGCTCCATTTGAAAGAAAGCTCGAATTTCATCGAGTGACCAACCTTCGTTGAAGGCGGCATCCGCGTCGTCTAGGTACCCAGATACGGCCGCCTTCCGCATTGCGCGAAGGCGGCCCCACTTGGCATCAAGCGAAAATACCCGCAGCGTCTCGGCCGCTCGTCGTTGATCAAGTAGAGATAATCCCTTGCGGATGCTGATTGTCCCATCGGCGCGAAAGATAAAAAAGGTGTCGGGATCCTCATCGCATGGATTTATTAGGTCAGAAATGTCGTATGCCTCTGCACCACGATCCTTGAAATGGCCGCACGAACTCCTCTGATCACATGACGAAAAAAGATTTTTCCAATCAAAGGAGAGTGCAGGATGTAGGCTTTTCCGTCGGAAATGTTCTATGTGCTGACCGAGAGATACTACATCACCTTCGCAATAAGCGCAGCAATGGCCTTGCATAGCTATAAGCTGCGCTCTGATTTCCCTTTTGTGATCGGAAGACACATCACCCCATGTATGCGCCCCGTGTGTGTAAGTGCCAAGGCAAGCAGGCGCTGGGCAGGTGGCGCGATCGAGTTTCCGCATGTCAAGTGCCGTCCGGCCTACTTTTAACGAGGCGGAACCGTTGGAAGCGGATAAGGCGATCGGCCTCCAGCATGACCGAATGGCTTTCCCCATAATGCTCGATCAGGCGTTGCCGCAAGGCGGATGCTTCCTTCCCTTCGGCTTCGCCCGCCTCGATGAGCTTGCCATAGGCGCTCAGGGCGGCCGATTCCTCAATCTGTGGAACCGGGTCTACGTCCATCACGGTTGCCAGGACATCTGCGCTCTCGACGCCTCTGGTCTGAATCATTGGTGTCTCAATCATCGACACACCGTCGGTGATATGGAGGACGCGGATCGACGACTTTTCGACCGTTGAAAGCACATGCGGGCTGTGCGTGCTGGCAATAATTTGTAGCGCCGGGAAGGCGCTTTGCAGCGAGCCAAGCACTTGCTGCTGCCAACGTGGATGCAGGTGCATATCCACCTCATCCACTATGAGGACGCCGGGGGTGTCGATCGCCGCCCGATCGCTCAGTTGCGGATTGAGGCTGGCGCAGCGTCTCGCCACATCGGCTACAAGCGCAAGCATGGTGCGGACACCATCGCTCAGCATGGACACCGGCAGCTCGCCTCGTGTCTCGTGCTTGGCCATCAAGGTATGAAGCTCGCTATCCCAACGGAGGCTTGACCAGCCAGTCGGTTGTAGAACCGTGTCGGTGGCAGACTTCACGCCTTCGATCATCGCAAGATTGGCTTGGAGGCTCTCCCGGAATGAGGGTGATGCCGTCTGCCTAAAGCGATGCTCAAACCATGCTGAAATGCCCTTGAACGATGATGAAGACGTGAGGCATTCGGTATAGCCGGTGACGCGCTCCTCCACATTGGCAATGGAGGAACGACGATACTCGGTCTGCCGCTGTTCGCTCCAAAGGCGACCTGTCCCGTAATATGCGATGAGCGGCAGGACTGCGTCGTTAGATTGAAACTGCCTTGCCGCGTCCTTCATGGAGGCGAGGTGTTGCCAGCTAGGGCTGACCCGCTTCGCATAAGACTTGACCGCACTGCTCCAGGTAACGGCTGTGTCCCGAACGGTAGCTTGCGCTTCATATCCAGTTGGCAGGCTAGGGGACATCCCGCGCTCAAGACCGGGGATCAGGCGAACGTCGCTCCGCTCAATGCGCCGGACCCTCTCCGGCGGATAGATTGCGTTAACAAGAACCGAGAGCGCAGCTCCAGCGGCGTCGAGTACGGCGGTCTTGCCGTTGCCGTTCTCCGCGATCAACACAGTCAGCCGATCGTGGAACGTGATGTTGCAATGGGCGAAGCAGCGAAAATTCGTCAGCGATAGCTCATTGAGGCGCATCGCGATCATTAAGCCGCTGCTTTGGCGAGCAGATCGCTCATATGAAAGTTGATTGATGCGACCCCCCACCCCGGTTCGCGATCGAACGGGCTGAGAATATAGTGCGGACCATCAACGGCGTCGTCTTCGCCGACTATGACGATCGCCAGCACGAACTTGTCGCCCTGATTGAAAGCGTAAAGCATTTCGTTGCGGGTGATCGTGATTGTACTTGCACCTTTAACTCGGCCCTTAACCTCGATGTGCCTGGGATTGGGCTGCTTGCCATCGACAGGTGGAGGATAGGAAGTCAAATCCCAGCCACACTTTGCAGCTGAAACATCGATGACGCGGCAGCCGCGCGCTTCCTCAGCCTGCCGGACGGCGGACATGGCAAGATACTCGATGCGCGAGCGTGCCGCAGCGTCGGCCGCGAAGGTGGCCGCCACCGGATCAATGGGCTCGTCGCCGCGCAGCTTGTTCATCAAGCCCGCTGGCACAATGAGGGCTGCGCCCAGCACGACCGGCGTCCCGTTCACAACATGGCGCATGGCCTGGAGCTCTTTCTTCCGAGTATCTAAGCGGCTCTGAAGTTCACCAAGCGTGCGCTCAACGTTCTGGAGGTTGAGCCGCACATCTCTTCCGGCATCAGCGTCGTCCTTCAGCTTCATCCAACGGTCCTGCCAGAATGCGATTTCCTTGCTCAGCCGCTCATGGACGGCGTTCAAGGTCTTCTCCACGTGGTCGATACGCCGCTGCGCGACCTCGCCATAGTGCTCCGGTACCAGCGTCGTAGCAGCGAGGGACAAGGCACGCGCCTCCTGGCCGGAGGACAGCCAAAGCGCGTCGAGCACGTCCTTGAGGGAGGAGCGATCGGTCTCCGGCAAAGGCTCAAGGTCGAGGTGAGGTGCCCATCCGGCGAAGCTCGCCTGCCCGTTCGGGCCGACCCTCACAAATTGCAGGCGCTTGGACAGCACGGTGTTGTCGCCGGACTTGATCTCATGTGTCAGCAGGTACAGCAGCGCCGGATCGAGCCCTTCATCGGACGGATCAACCAGGATTGAACCCTGCCGGAGAAGGTTGGTGTGCTGTTGCATGATCATATCTGACATGGCGAGCATAAGCGGATGGCCGGGGTGCATGAGAACGGCGCGCTCTAGCCCTGCCTTATCAAGCGGTTGGATGGCCTGACGTTCAAAGCAAATGCGGCTGTAGCGCCGCAAGACGGGCTCATGGTCGCGACGGTTCCGGCCGGTGAGGCGGCGATCACGATCCCGGATTGCCGATGGAACATGGCTTATTTCATACCGGTCAGCTTCGCGCTGATGCGCCGTGCCGCCGAGCGCGTTGAGGGCCTTAGAGAAGAAGGCCCGGACGAAGTAGGGTTGAAGCCGCCGGGCCTGCGCCCTGTCCATTTCCTCCTTCACTGCAAACAGGCGCTCAGGACTCATGGTCTCCTGAGCCAGCGCGTTGCGGTTCAGGAGGGACTTCAGATGGTCCTGATCGAGCGCTTTGTCGATCTTTTGGGTGAGACGAGCGCGGACATCCGGGCGATCACCGTAGCGGATCGCTTCGACTAGCAGTTGCTTCAAGCTGGTTTCCTCGAAGACTTCGCCGAGAATGTCGAACACACGCCCATGCAACGCTTGGCTTTCAACCTCTAGCTTGAGAAGTAGACGGTGATAAACATCACCCTCGCGGGTTTCTTTTGCGACGAGATTCCATAGGTGGCAGACCTCGGTCTGCCCTATGCGGTGGATGCGGCCAAACCTTTGCTCTAAGCGATTTGGGTTCCAAGGCAGGTCATAATTGACCATGAGGTTCGCGCTTTGAAGGTTAACGCCTTCGCCCGCAGCATCAGTTGCTACCAGCACGCGGACATCCTGGTCGGAGCGGAAGAGCGTCTGTAGACGGCGGCGCTCGTCCCGATGAGTGCCGCCATGAATAGTCACGATGGCATCAGGATTACCGAGCACGCCTGCAATCCGCGCTTGAAGATAGTTAAGGGTATCGCGATGCTCTGAGAAAATAATGATCTTGCGCTGACGGCCGGAGGCGTCGCGCATTGCGGGATTGTTCTGAAGTATTCTGGATAGCTCATCCCATTTTCGATCCTGCCCGGAGGCGACGACGGCCTTCGCCTGTTCCTCCAGTCCTTTCAGGATAATAATCTCAGCTTCCAGCTCAGCGGAAGTCTTTGCGGCGGTCGCGTCGTCAATCAGGTTTTCTTCCAGCGACTCCTGATCCCCCGCGCTGAGGTCGTCTTCGTCCTCCGGTGCGGCGGCATAGGTCTCGACGTGAGCATGCCGGCCCTTTATGCCGAGCTTCTGGTCGCGCAACCGGTTCCCTAGCCGCTCGCGACGGCGCTTCAGAGATTGGAAGATCGCTTCGGGGCTTGAGGCAAGCCGCCTTTGGAGCGCGGTGAGGGCGAAACCGACCGAACCTTTGCGCGCACCTTCGAGTTGGTCCGCCTTGCCCATTTCCGTCTGAACATAGTTGGTGACGGCCTCGTACAAGGCTGCTTCGATGCGGGAAAGTTCGTAGTTAACCGTGTACGCCCTGCGCTCTGGAAAAAGCGGTGTACCGTCGAATTTGATTAGCTCCTCCTTCACCATGCGACGCATGAGGTCGGACGCATCGACCTTGTGAACGCCGTCACGGAACTTGCCGTAGAAGCGGTCGGAATCGAGCAAGGAAAGGAAGAGCTGGAAGTCCTCTTCCTTGCCGTTGTGAGGCGTCGCCGTCATCAGCAAAAGGTGTCGGACATGCGCGCCCAGCTTCTCGGCGAAGCGGAAGCGGCCGGTTTTTTCAAGTTTAGAACCGAAGTAATGAGCTGAAAGTTTGTGTGCTTCGTCGAAGACAGCGAGATCCCAGCCGGGGGCGCAGAGCTTTTCCTGAAGCTCCTCGTTTCGAGAGAGCTGGTCGAGCCTGACAATAAGTCGCGGATAGTCGTCGAACGGGTTGCCGCTCGGCGAAGTTTGGTCCATGACCGAAGAATAAATGTAAAATTCCAATCCGAATTTTTCGTAAAGTTCGTCCCGCCATTGCTCAACAAGGCTGCCGGGCGCGACGATCAGAATGCGATGCGAATCCGCACGCATAATGAGTTCGCGGATGTAGAGGCCAGCCATGATTGTCTTGCCCGCACCTGGATCATCAGCCAAGACGAATCGCAAGGGCTGCCGGGGCAACAGCGCCTCATAGACGGCGGTGATTTGATGAGGCAGTGGCTCTACGTTCGAGCTGTGGACTGCCATCATAGGATCGAACAAGAAGGCGAGGTCAATGCGCTTCGCCTCACAAGCTAGCTGGAACGCCGCGCCGTCACCGTCGAAGGAAAAAGGGCGTTCGGCCGTGGCGACATCGACCGAAGGCTCGTCTCCCCTGTTTAGAAGCCGTTCCCTCATCACGCCGTCCGGCGTCCGGTAAATGAGCTGGACGGAGCTTTCTCCGAGGGGGAGGACTGCAACGGCCGTTACGATCTGGGACGGCTCGATTCCGGATAGGCTCAGCCCAGACTTAATTTCTTCAAGCTTCATATTGGGAGACGGCTTTCGTTTGAGTGCGAGAGTCCCACGTCACGCGCGCACCTTGCGCGCAGGGCATGATGCAGTGCGTCGCCAGGATGCACAGGGCCACGGCACGGCCGAGCTTTGCTTCGTGACCGAGGAAGTCCTTCTGGAACAGGGTCGCAAGCTGCTCCTTCGTGATGGCATTCAGCGTGTTCGTCATGAACGAGATGGCGGCGGTCGCATCTAGTGGGCAGCGGGTAAGCGCGCACTAATCGGCTCGCGCGTTCTCAAGTTGAGCTGTAGCTATTTCGCGCTGGTCGCCAAGCCGAATTTTGTCAGCATACGGCACTGCCAGTAGGAGACGGAGCTCCGGCTGTGAAGATCTGCTGCGAGAGCCACCCGCCCGCCTCCTGTGCCCCTTCCACAATCCGGCTCAAGACACTGAACGTGCAATCGAACTGCAGATGAGATGCAGTCACGATCGGCATAGCCGTGCGGTGACCTATGGAACCTGTTTTCGGCCTCGCTCAGAGTCAACTAGCCCGAAGAGCGCGACCGGCTACCTTCGGCTGTGGCGCTGGCTCTGGCTCTGGCGTTCGAGCGTATCCCGACACGGCGCAGCCGGGGAAGCCGACGGGGCGCTAGCCGAGCGGTTCTGGGCCGAGGCTGGGTCAGCGCCGCAGATTGCGGCAGACACCTCCGACAAAGCCGCGTTCTCCGACCGAGAGTGATGCCGTCTGCGCACCAGCCAGAAGCAGCGATCGACGCAGCAGTCAGGCCGCATTGTACCTGCTCCACAGCAAGCGTGATTCGATTGGCAGATTACCCACTACAGGCGGAGCTTCGTATGTTTCAGGTCACCCAGCGCTCGAGTAAGAAGCTGGGTAGTCCGTCATCATCGAGTACAAACCAGTACAAGCAAATTCAAAATGTGGGTTAAAACGTGGGCCTACCGCCCCAGTCGTTCCAAATTTGCGAGGTATAACAGCCGATTAAGTCCCATGAGTGGCGGAGAGGGGGGGACTCTCGCGACCGATCCATAAAAACTTATGATAGCAACGGCTTACACGATCCGCCAAGAAACGTGTGTACCACCGAAGTGCCCGATTGAATGCCTCCTGGCAAGGGCTGTTTTGACCATCCTACAGATCGAGGAGCTCTATCCTTGAATGGCTTACCGGCAGCCTTCCCTGGCCGCGCAGAAGGTCCGCCGCCGCTGGGGGTGTCATCAGGTCGCCAAGGGCTGGGACACCGTTGAGGTTGTGGATCCCCACGAGGAGACCCTGCAGTCCCGAAAGGACCTGTCGACGTCTATCGTTCTCCCGCGGGTGCGGCGCAACCACAGGCGTTCGTTGACTGGGCGTTCGGTGAGGCAGCCTCTCCGTCGAGGGAAGCCAACGATGTCGCGCAGGAGCCCTGGCGCCTCCTGAAAGCGGACGAGCAACCACGATGGACGCCGCCCTATTATCGGGCGGCGTTCCTGTTTCGCGTCCTCGCGCCTTCCTGCAGGGCGCATGCAGAACCGGGTGCGGCCTTGGCCTTTGCGTGAGGCTGGATCAGCCATAGAGAAGCGGTGCTGAAACTCTCGCTTCGGCTCGATCACGAGGAATCGGTTTCCCATGAGCACGACCCGACCCCTCTGGGGAAACCTCGCAGGTCCGCCGGTCCGGTACTCCCCAATTGTAGGCGGGCAACAGGGAACCAAATTCGAAGGCTGGATCAAGGTCCGTCTATGCCACGCTCCCCGCCGGTCCTACTTACTTCCGGACGTCCTCATCGGGTTTGGGGGAACCCGCTTTTTCGTCCCGAGCTTCTTCGGACCACCACGTCTTGCATTCGGTTTACCGGCTCGATCCAGATCAAGCGCTCGGGTTCATGAGGCGAAACTCAGCTTGGACGTCGCCGCGCCACGAGGCCAGACCGCAGTGCGCCTGGAAGTCACTTTCCAGTCTGATGGACACGTGCACTCCTATGAGGATGGAGCGCAGCTATATCGCTGCACCTACACCGGCCCGGCCAGCACGCGCCTCGCGCCGCACATCTCCGGACGATGTGCCCGGCTTCCAGACGGCGATTTCACCATCGAGGTCTTTCACCACACCACCGAACCAACGGTAGACAAGATCCTAGCGAGCGGCGAACTCTGGTCCGGACCGTACAACCTGGCCGGTACGGCCAAGCTCGACAACGTCTCGCACACCTATTTTACGACGTTGCCAAAGATCATTGATGAGGACGACCTCCGCCGGATTGCGATGAGTTCCGGGGGCCAGATCGCGTTTCAGACCACGTCGGACAGGTCACACGAGGAAGCATTGGACCTTCCGGTCTACCGCAGCTTCACGGCCGACCGCACGGCGACATTGGCGTTTCATGTGCCTTGCGGGATCGCGGCGCCCGCCCACCTCCTGTTCCATCCCTACGTGGATCCAAATCCCGCCTATTACGAAGTCGTTGGCTCCGAGATCGTGCGGGTAGCGATGAGCCCAGGCGCGACGCTGCGGTTCGTCGACATGAGCATCTCGCCGCTCCAGTCCGCCTTGAAGCGTTTCGACTACGTTGTGGAGGGTAACGCCTCTACAGTCGCGGGGCTGGAAGCACCCATGCGGGAGGACACTACCTCCCAGGTCGCCCACCTTGAAAAGCTCGACCAAGGTCTGGACCTGTTCGAATTTTGGCGCAAGAATCAGAACAGCGACCAGCATTCCGGCCGGTCGTTTGAGGCGCGGCAGATGCAGCCGCCGGCTTGAAGGCTGAGGCGGCCATGAGCACGACCGACCTCTCCCAGGGAAGCAGATTTGATGGTTCGGTTAAGGGCTGGCAGTGCCACGCCTCCAGTCGGTCCCATGGTAACCTGGGGTGATTAGATATTGGGTCGTAAGTCGAAGCCCCTTGATCCTCGAACGGCTAGCTGACGACCCTCTTCACGGAGTATCCTTCACCTGCTCTACCATCCAATCTAAGGCCGAAATTAGCTTGGCCGGCCCATTCACGTCGGCAGCCACCCGGGCCAACGGCACTGCCGCCCAACCGCTTAACGATGTCTCCTTTAAGTCCGTACCTTCTATCTCGGCGAAACGTCGTAGCAACTCGCGCCGCCGATCCATTTCGCCGAACACTGGCTTGCCCTCCAGCGACTTGAACTGGAGCCAAATCTTGCCCTCTGTTGAGAGATAAGCCGGATTGATCGCTACGCCCTGTGGCTTCAGGAGCGGGTAAGCCGATCCATTTTCGCGACCGGTACCAAAAACGATCGGAAGTCCGGTGCCCCTCATCCAATCCATTACCGCCGCTGCGACCGAGCATACTTCTGGGGGAAACTTGTCGCCGAAGGCTGTCATAATGCGCTCCTCAGTCCAGCGGCTTCCCTTGACCGCCTCCTTGCGGCCGACTGCTTCCCGGGTTTGGCCGAAGACAACGGGCACGATGGTTCGAAGTCCCTGACCGGCGAATTGTCGGAGTTCGAGGGCCAGGACCTCCGCCGGGCTCATCTGCTCGTTCAGGAACTCAACGATGCGTCGCAGCTCCGAGGGAATGTGGTCGGCCACGAACAACAGCCGCAGCTTGCCCGCACGAATGTTCGTATCTACAGCAGTCCAGAACCATTCAGATGTTACTTCGGTGCCCAGGAATTCAGCGAGTACAACGTCGCTTTCCGTTCCTGCCTCACGGCAGGTGGCCTCGAAGGTGGATGAGATCCTATCTGCACTCCAGAAAGACTGAAAATTTGAGGCATAGTCGAGCATCTGACCGACGACCTCGCGACGTAGGCGACTATCCGTCTGTCGCTTGACCTCAACCAGGGTCGGTACGCCATCCTGATCCAAGAACAGATGGTCAAGAGACCAGCGAACGGTTTCCTGCTCATGGCCAATGGAAAGCTCTGGCTTCACGAGGATGAAGCGTCTCGGATTTTCAGGGTCAATCTGGTCGCCCACCAGCAAGGATGGGAACCTAGAGAGCAGCCTCTGGAAGTCGACCTCCTTCTCGAAGTGCGCCGGCAGCATGGGGACGAGGGCTTCATCACCCTGCAACACGAACACTCCAGATGGCAACATGAAAGCTCCTCATTTTGGAAAGCTAAGGACCTTCTAAGGTCTTAGGATCTATCCTAGGTCTGAAAGAAAAAAGCTAGATTGGCCTGAAGCGATCCCGTCCCTGATCTCGTATCCGTAGTCTGACCCATACTGCAATGTTTTGGGAGGGCGGCCAGATATGACCTTCTACCTCAACGCAAGATATCAGAGCTTAAACGTTTCGAACGATTCAAGATTATCGACCTCATCAAATAATCCAAAAAATGAACCGTCTGGAAAAATGCTGTAATCCTGGCGCGCAGGTCGATCGCTCGTACTGTCTTCTAATTCTTCTCTACCATATTCCAAGAGGCTGCCTTCGTTTCCAGCGAGGGCTTCAACGATTGCCTTCATTGCACGCACATCCAATCCGACGCATAGCCAGCGCTTTGATGTTACCTGCGGAAAGAGGCTGGAGACCGCAAAGCGACGTCCGGCAATCTGAATGATAGGTAGCGTGATGGGAATTGCATCTCGCAATTCGTTTCTACGAAGGCTGGACGCAGCTAGGTCAAACCCCATGACGTATAACCAAGACGCGTAATTGTGCCTTCGTACCCAAGCTTCGGGAACATCTATAGGCTCTGATCCCACCTGCGCAGGTGGGTCGACATAAATTAACGTTGAGGTATCACCCGCCCCACTCTCACGAAAACAGCTATATACAGCGAAACCCTTCGTCGCCGCGGGGACAATACGGGCCATCCAATAATCAACCTGATCGACTAGAGCCGACTTCAAAACGGACTTTACTTTTGTAGGATCATTACTCGCCAGTGAAAAGGAACCTTTAGACTCCAAAATCATCCGCTCCATTTTCATCGTTTCAAAAATGAAGTCAGCAGCTTTCTTCGATTTTTTAGGAAGAGAAGCGATATGATTTGAAACGATTGGATCCGATGCCAAGTGCCCAACAAAGGAATAGCCTTTTTCCTGGGCAAACAAGAGGGACATGCCCTGGGCCAGCCGCCCACTTAGACTGGAACGAACGAAGTCGTTGAGGGTATCTACACTTCCAGCGAAAAGACTAAAGGTTGCTTTTCCTTTGAAATTTACGATCTGATCAACCTGAAGAAGGAACCCTATCCCCGGCAATAAAAAATTACGCTGGATGAGATAATCTGCTTTTACAACTGCGTGCGCAAGTTGCCAGCCAGTAAACTGAAGGTCTGGCCGCGGTTGAGCAAATTCCAACCAGACTGGGCCATTCGGAAGGCGCTTACTGCGGATATCTGTTTCTAGCCATTCGTACACATTCAATCTCTGCGTTCCAAACGCAGCCAACAACTGCCCCAATCCCCCGAGCATAGTCCGCCTTCTCCGTTTCAAGAAAGGTCATTCGAACATTGATACCCCCTTGTCATTAAATAATCTGTGACGTTATACCAAGCCTCGCTGAGCAGGACTCACGCGGGGTAGCGTCGGCATCTCGGTCGTGATTCATTCCTGGGTTTGGAGCCTGAGGAGGATGCGATGGCTGCTC
>NZ_LMRM01000016.1:0-59417 GCF_001426045.1 Methylobacterium sp. Leaf94 | reverse complement strand
CGACGCCCTCGGCGAGGAGCCGGCCGTCAGCGTGGTCGGCGGTCGCCGCTTGAACGCGACGCTGTGGGAACGGTGTCGTGCCATGGTCTTCATCCTCCGAAGACCCAGCCAGCCGGTCAATCAGCCTTATCCAATCCGTCCACCTCCAGGGGCCCACTCCACGCGGTGGTCACTTATGCTGCCGCAACGGGATCACGCACCGGACTAAGTTTACTGCCGATACAAGCGGGATAACCATGATCAGGAGCGAGACGGCAGCAAAGGCCCACGGCCACTGAATAGCGGTCTGGCTGACCGGCGTGGCACATGAGCCCGGCCGAACGCTGACGGCGATCTGCTCCCCGAGCTTCGGCCTGTGGCTCCAGTAGCCAAGCGATACATCGGCGCGACATTCTATTTCGCGTCCCTCGGCCATGCCGCTGTATTGGACGACCGCAACGATGACCCCCCGAAAACTACGCGCAGACAACACACGTGCGTCAATACCCTGTCCATCGCGCAATACGGCCTCGTGCTCAAATTGGGATAATGTCAAGCTGCCGAAGTAGTAAGTGAGGACTAAGCCAAGTATTAGCCCAGCGAAATTCTCTCGGACACGTTGCCTTCGAGCGTCAGCTTGGGTGACGTTTTCCATCGAACCATCGCAACAGCCGCCGGACAAAATGACCCGCGAACCCTACTATCTGGTGTCAGAGTGATTCAAGAAGCTTGGCTGCCACTTGCCTAAACAACCTGACGGTCCGCTTTCGCGCGGTAACGCGAAGAGTCAGACGCCGCCGCTGCACTCGTTCCTGACCCACAGCAGACGTTAAGAAGCGCTTTGCATAGAGCTCTTACTCTGCTTCTGAGAGGTAGGCATGAAGTGGGTGAAGAGAGCCGCACTGGTGTTTTTGGCGCTGATGGCCCTCGCGATTGTACTCAGCGTCCACGCATGCTGGAAGATTAACGAGGAGATCGACCGCTGCTCTGACCAGACATCAGGAAGCTACATCTGGGATGACGCCGCTCGCCGTTCGGAATGCGGGCGACGATAGGTCCGCTATCCACTCTCAGCGGCCTATCCCATCACCGCGTGATCTAGCTGCGCTTTGAGCCAAGATACTGCTGGGTGTACCGAGCTATCACGAAACACGGCAGGGATAGATTCAAAAGATATATGATGAACGTATATTCTGCGGGAACTTGCAGGACCATGCAAACTCCGACCAACAAAATACTTACAAAGAAAATCTTCAAGGATCGCGAGATTGCTGATCCCAGCGTGGGAAAATCAAAGAAAAATTCGACCATAAAATAATAGATGCTTAACATGCGGTTCGCCAGACGCGTCTCATCAGCACTGTAGCCGATAGGTGTGAAGGGCTGCTATCCATTCCGGACCGAAATTGTCGGGCGGCAGACGAGTGTCCGCTTCCAGGAGTCCGAGTGAGGACCGCTCCCCACCCATCACCGACGCACAGGGGCGGGCCTAACACCCGCCCTCGATCCGAAACGGGCCGCCGCGACGCCTCATTGCCATACAGAAGCGCCCGTCACTCGCCCCACATCCAACCCCTCACCCCCGGCCCATCCGGTCCCCCAAAAAATCCCAGATCCGCGCCTCGGCCCGGCGGGATTCCGGCAGGCCCAGCAGCGGGTAGACGTGCATCAGGCCGGGCTCCTCGTGATAGGCGAGGGGGGCCTCCTCCGCCCGGGCGAGGGCGGCGAGGCGGCGGGCATCGGCCACCAGGATGTCGTGGGTGCCGCAGAAGAGTTCGATCGGCGGCAGGCCCCGCAGGGTGCCGAAGAGGGGGCTGACCCGCTCGTCCGTGAGGTCCCAGGCGCCTGCGTACCAGCGCCCGAGGGTCCGCACGCCCGGGCGCATCAGCATCACGTCCCGGGGTTCGATCCGGGCCTGGGACGGGTCGGCGGTGGTGACGTCGAGCCAGGGCGAGATCAGGACGAGGCCGGCGGGACCGGGCAGGTTGCCTGCGCCGCCGGTCTCCCGCACCTGCATCGCCAGGGACAGAGCGAGGCCGCCTCCGGCGGAATCGCCCATCAGGGCGATCGGCGCGCCCGGATCGGCCTCGGCGCAGGCCCGGTAGACCGCCAACGCGAAGGCGCTCGCCTGCGCGCAGGCATGCTCCGGCGTCAGCGGGTAGAGCGGCACCGTGACGGTGAGGCCCGTGGCCGAGACCAGCCGCGCGAGGAAGCGCCAGTGGAGGCGGGTGATCGGGCTCGTATAGGCGCCCCCGTGCAGGTAGATCACCCGCCCCGTGCGGGCTCCCTGGCCGGGTGCCCCGGCCCCCGTGCGCGGCGCCCGTGCCCCCGTGCGCGGCGCCAGGGTGTAGACCTCGAAGCCGTCGCGGGTCTCCCAGGTCACCGCCAGGGTCCGGCGCAGGGCGGGCGTCGGCCGGGCCGGCCGCGGGCGCCGGGCCACCGCCGCCTCGGGGTCGCGCTCCGCCTGGGCGAAGTTGTGCCGCCGCCCGGTGAGGCGGATCGCCAGGGCGAGGAGGCGCGCGGGCAGGCTGGTCACAGCCGCCCCGCGATGGTGTCGCCGACCCGCAGGGCGTTGGCGATGATGGTCAGGGTCGGGTTCACGGCCCCGATCGAGGGGAAGAAGCTCGCATCGGTGACGTAGAGGTTATCGATGCCGTGGGCCCGGCAATCGAGGTCAAGCACGGAGGTGGCCGGGTCCGTGCCGAAGCGCAGCGTCCCGGCCTGGTGCGCGGTTCCGCCGATGGGCGTGTCCTTGCCGAGATAGAGCGAGCGGTCGAACAGGTGTGGGTGCACGTCGAGCTTGCCGCAGAGGTCGCGCAGCTTCTGCTTCAGGCGGGTATGCCCCTCCATGTTGCTCTCGGTGAGGTCGAGGCGGACCCGGCCGCCCTCGTAGAAGATCCGGTTCTCCGGCCGGGGCAGGTCCTCCGAGGTCAGCCAGAAGTCGAGGGAATGCTTCGCGATCCAGTCGAAGGGCTTTTCGGGAAACCATTGCAGGAAGCCCGGCAGGCCCTCGCCGTGGATCTGGGTGCCGTCGGACTTGCCGACCATCTGGATGTGGCCCAGCGGAAAGTCCCAGTCGTCCGAACCGAAGTAGAAGTCGTTGAGCCCGAGGGTCTTCTGGAACTTCGTCGGGTTCGGGGTGCGCGAGACCGCCAGCACCGTGGCGTTGTTGTGGCGCATGTAGTTGCGCCCGACGTGGCCGGAGCCGTTGGCGAGGCCGTGCGGGTGCGCCTCGTTGGCCGAGCGCAGCATCAGCAGGGCCGAGGAGAGGGCGCCGCAGGCCACCACCACGATGTCGCCCGAGACCGTCCGGCTCTGCCCGTCGCGCACGAGCTCGACGCCGGTGATCGCCCGCCCGCTCGGGCTGGTGAGGAGGCGCTCGACATAGGCGCCGGTCCACAGGGTGAGGTTGGGGTGCCGGGCCAGGGCCGGGTCGACGCAGATGATCTGCGCATCGGCCTTGCCGTTGGTCAGGCAGGGATAGCCGTCGAAGGCGTCGCAGCGGATGCAGGCCGAGTGCGGCAGGGCCTTCCCGTCGCGCTCGTCGAGGAGCACGCCCACCGGCAGGTGGAAGGGCCGGTGCCCCTCGCGCTTCAAGCCGTCGAACAGCTCCTGGATGCGCGGCTCGTGGGAGACCGGCGGGTAGGCGTAGGGCTTGTCCGCCGGGGGCTCGGTCGGGTCCTCGCCGCGCAGGCCGTGGACGTGGAAGAGCTCCTCCGCCGCCTGGTAGTAGGGCGCGAAGGTGTCGTACTTCACCGGCCATTCCGGCGCCTCGCCGTCGGGGTGGCGCACCACGTCGAAGTCGCGGGCGCGCAGGCGCAGCAGCACCGAGCCGTAGACCTTGCTGTTGCCGCCCACGTAGTAGTGCAGGCCCGGGTGGAAGGTGCGCCCGTCGGCGCCGTACCAGGTCTCGGGCGCTTGGTAGCGCGCATCCACGAAGACCGCCTGGCTGTCCCAGTTCTCGCGCTCCCGCGGCAGGTAGCCGCCGCGCTCCAGGAGCAGCACCCGCTTGCCGGTCTGGGCGAGGCGCCAGGCCATGGTGCCGCCGCCCGGCCCCGAGCCCACGATCACCACGTCGTAATGGTCCTGATTCATGGGGGTTTCCATGGGGCGTCCTTCGGGATCCTGCGCCGCGGGCGGGTCGGTTCGCGGATGCCGGCACCGGAGCCTCGCTTGCGCCACGATCGCGCGCCGCGGTGCAGCATCCGATGCTCCGAACGTTTGAACCCCCGCGCGGGTGCCGCGTTCAACCGCCGATGGCATCACGTTCTGCCGAGCCATCCCATCCCGGCGGGTCGCCCACCTCTCAGGTCAGGACCGGATCTTGGTCGCTCTCAGCATCGGTATCGCCTTCGCGGTCCGGCTCCTCCTGGTCCTGCTGTTCCTGCCCTTCAGTGCGCTGGACAAGATCCTGAATTTTCGGGGCGCGGTCGGCCAGGCCCGCGAGCGCGTCGCCAGCACCGGGCTCGCCCGCGCCCTCATCCTCGCGGGGCTGTTCGTCGAGGTGGTGATGTCGGCCGGCATCCTCACCGGCATCGCCGACCGGGCCGCCGCCTTCGTGCTCGCCGGCTATTGCGGCGTCACGGCGCTCCTGTGGAAGCAGTTCTGGCGCCCGGGCGACTTCTGGGCCGGCGGCGACAGCAAGGGCCGGGGCCTGTTCTGGGACTTCCTCAAGAACGTCGCCCTCGCCGGCGGGTTTCTGCTCATCACCTTCGGCACCGGGGCCGACACGGTGCGGCTCTTCCTGGCCGACCCGCTGGCCTCCTCGCAGCCCTACCGCACCACCCCCGTTTCCACCCCCGTCAGGACGAGCCCATGAGCGACGAGACCGCCCCCGAAAAACCCCGCGTGCCCTACTGGCACCTCTGGACCGACGCAGAGGGCGTCAGCCACCAGACCCGCTGCGCCCTGACCGATTTCGACATGAAGTCGATGCAGCCGCCGGCCGATCCGCAATGGCAGGGCACCAAGACCCATGACGGCGCCACCGTGATGGTCACGGTGCAGCCGGTGGGCTGGACCGGCGCCTGGCACGAGAACCCGAAGCCCCAATGGATCATCCCGCTCTCGGGGCGCTGGTTCGTCGAATCCATGGACGGCACCCGGGTCGAGATGGGGCCCGGCGAGATCTCCTTCGGGGAGGACCAGAACACGAAGGCGGTGGACGGGCGCCAGGGGCACCTCTCCGGCACGGTCGGGCCTGAACCCGCCGTGCTGATGGTGGTGCAGTTCGATGCGCCGCCCACCGTCGCCACCCCGTGCCGGTTCCGGTAGCCCCATGGCGTCCACGCGCGAAGATCCGGGGTTCGAGGTCGTCGATCCGCGCTTTGCCGGATACCTGCTGGGCAATGCCGAACTGGAGGAGATCGCCACCGGCTTCCGCTGGATCGAGGGGCCGGTCTGGTTCGGGGATGCCGACTGCCTGCTGTTCCAGGACCTGCCGCGCGACCGCACCCTGCGCTGGAGCGAGGCGGAGGGGCTCTCGGTCTACCGGGCGCCCTCGCACTTCGCCAACGGCCAGACCCGCGACCGCCAGGGCCGGCTGATCGCCTGCTCGCACCGGAACCGCTGCCTCACCCGCACCGAATACGACGGCGCCGTCACCACCCTCGCCACCCACCATGCCGGGCGCCGCCTCAACGCCCCCAACGACGTGGTGGTGGCCTCCGACGGCGGGATCTGGTTCACCGACCCGGTCTACGGCATCGCCACTGACTACGAGGGTGGGCGCCAGGATTCCGAGCAGCCGCCGGCCCTCTACCGCCTGGACCCGGATTCGGGCGCCGTGCGCGCCATGGCCACCGATTTCGACGGGCCGAACGGGCTCGCCTTTTCCCCCGACGAGCGGAGGCTCTACGTGGCCGAGACCGGCGACCAGAGCCGGCCGAACCCGCGCCAGTACATCCGCGTCTTCGACGTCGGCTCCGACTTCGCGCTGTCGGGGGGCGGGGTCTTCCACACCGTCGCCCCCGGCTACTGCGACGGGATGCGGGTCGACGAGGACGGCAACGTCTGGAGCAGCGCCGCCGACGGCGTCCACTGCATCGATCCCTCCGGCCACCTGATGGGCAAGATCTTCGTGCCCCACCGGGTCTCGAACCTGACCTTCGGCGGCCGGATGAAGAACCGCCTGTTCATCGGCGGCTCGCACACCCTCTACGCGATCTTCCTCAACCGGCGCGGCGCGCAGACCCCATGACGGGGGACGTAAAGCCGGATAGCGGGGCCGGACCGCTGCGCCTGGACCGGATTCGCCTCGTCAGCGCCGATCCTGAAACGCTGGCGCGGTATTTCACGGCGGCGCTCGGGTTTTCCCGCGTGACCTCGACACGACCTCTGGTCGACCGGCGAACCACTTTTGGCGAAACCGTCGTGTCCCTCCGGCTCGGCGCGCAGGCCGTCGACCTCGTCGGGTTCGACCGTCCGGGGCGGCCCTATCCCGACGCCGTGCCGGGCTGGAGCCCCCTGTTCCAGCACATCGCCATCGTGGTCTCGGACATGGCGGCCGCGGTCTCACGCCTGTCGGCGACGCCGGGCTGGCGCCCGATCTCCACGGCCGGGCCGGAGCGCCTGCCGGCGGCCTCGGGCGGCGTCACCGCCTTCAAGTTCCGCGACCCCGAGGGGCATCCCCTTGAATTCCTTGCGTTTCCCCCCGGGCAGGTACCGGAGGCCTGGCGCAGCGGCGGCCCCGATCCCTGCCTCGGCCTCGATCATTCGGCGATCTCGGTGACGGATACCGCCGCGAGCCTCGCCTTCTACGCGGGCCTCGGCTTCAGGGCGGCGTCGCGCTCCACCAATGTCGGTCCCGCGCAGGCCCGCCTCGACGACGTGCCGGACCCGCACGTCACCGTGACGGGCCTGAGGCCGCCGGGGGCACCGACACCGCACGTCGAACTCCTTGACTATGCAGGGGAATTTTCCCGCGGCGGTCACGTCTGCGACGACCGCGACATCGCCGCCACCGTCCTGGTCTTCGCCGGCGCCGATGGCGCGCCCCGCCACCTCCGGGACCCGGACGGCCATCGGCTTCGGCTGACCTGAGATCCTCGTCCGGAGCGGCCCGCCCGTGGGGCGCAGCGCCGAATGCGCCCGGAACCGGAAATTCACCGCCTGCGGACCCCGTCGCGCACGCCCTCGCCGGACGGCGTGTCCGCCTGCGTCGCGATCCAGGCCAGCGCTGCAGCCAGATCGCGGAAAGGCGCCGGCCTCGGAGAACCGAGGTTGCCGAAACCCACCTCCAGGAACCAGTGTCCGGCCTCCGGGCCATGGTCGGCCGAGAGTTGGATCAGGATCGCGACGAGGAGCCCCTCGTCCATGACCAGCCGGCCTTCCTCGTCGCTGCTCCCTGTCCGGATCCGGATGGACTGGAGGCTCAGCGTCATGGGCCGGGTGGCCGCTTCTGATGCAGGTAGGCCGGGTCGAATTCCGCGCGGTTCGTCAGTGCGTCCCAGTCGTGGATGACGAGGCGCTGCCCCTGAAGGGTCAGCAGTCCCTGGCCGCGCAGATCCTGTAGGACGCGGTTGACGTGGACGTTCGAGACGCCGATCGCATCGGCGATGTCACCTTGGGTGAGGGGCATCTCGCAGGCGAAGTCCCGCGCCAGTCCCATGCCGTGCAGCTTCAAGTAGATCTCGCAGAACAGGTGCGTGATCCGGCCGAGCGTCGAGCGGCGTCCGATATTGGTCATCCACTCCCGGAAGATCGCCGCGTCCACGAGGGTATCCCGCCAGAGGGCGGCCGTGATGCCGGGATGGTTGCGGGTGAGGTCGAGCATCGCCTCGTGCGGGATGAAGGCCAGGGTGCAGGCCGTCAGGGTGCTGAGGCTATGATCCATCACCGGCAGGTGCAGGCTCTGCAGGTCGGGGATGTCCCCGGGGATGTGGACCGACAGGATCTGCCGCTTGCCCTCGTCGAGGAGCTTGTAGCGGAAGGCCCACCCTTCGAGCAGGAGGCAGCATTGCTTGGGATGGTCGCCGTCGCGCACGATGTCCTGATGGGCGCTCAGTTGCCGGCGCGTGACCGGCAGGCGTTCGATCGCCCGACGCTCGAGGTCCGAGACGGTGATGATCGTCTCCAATTTTCGAACGAGCAGGCTGAGATCGGTGCCGGCGGCAAGGCTCATTGCGCAAGTGCCTTTCTCGGGCAGGTTTGGCGTGGGCAGGAGTGACGCATCGGAACTCCGTAGACCGGCCGGACCGCGCAATCCTCACCTACTAACATGAAGACAGGTGGGGAGGTGCCCGCGTTGGCCGGGTCTGCCCGCGGGTATCGACCTCGCCCTCTCGCCAGGGGGTGTTCCCGAATGGGCCTGCTTTAACAAGGCGAACGCCGGCGCATTAACAAATATCAGTGACAGGCCTGACTACGCCGATCAGTCTGAAAGTATCACGCGGATGTGAATGGGCCCTTCGCTGGTGGAAGCGATCCCCGATCTTACCGAAGAACGTGGCGGGGGCGTGAGAGACCCGCGCCGCTTCGTTCAAGTCCAGATCGGCCACACCCCCTGGGGGCATGCGACCCTGCCCCTGCAAATCCGTCTGGCTCGCGGATTCTCATGTCGCATGACCGGGTGGGCAGGGATGAGATGCCCGTCACCCACGCATTCCTGGCCCAGACCCTGGGATCCCAGCGCCTCGGCACGACCCTCAGCGTGCAGGCGCTCGAGGCGCTCGTCGCCAGCAGCAACGGACCGCCCGAGGGCGAATATCACCGGCTCATTCCGCAGGGACCGGACCCGGAGCGCGGCGCCGGGATCTGAGCCGGTGTGTCCCGTCGGATGCGCGCGGCCTGACGCGGGTCTGAAAGGCGGGGCTGGGCGGTTGCAGCTGTTGAGACTCGAGCCGCCCAGCCCCTATCGGAGCGCGGACCTTGGGAAGGAGGCACTTCGATCGGGGGGGGAATCTGCATTCTGATGGAACGCGATCACCCACGATTACGTCGCACCACGTGATGTCCGCGGAGCGCCTTTTAGAAAGTCGGAGCCGACGCAGGCACGTGCGGCCACATCTTCAGTACGTCGGCATCACGGCTACCGGATTCAAGCGCATCGAAGTCCGGGCCTCATGGAGGACCCGCCTCTCGCCAAAACTCAGTCGTTATTCTGGACGAAGTCCCATGCGAATGGTTGGGAGGCGGTCCGAATTGAGGCAAGATCTCATGAATATTCAAAGATAAATTTGAATAACAGAAATGCATGAAGATAATCGGTCGCGGGGCGGATTTGGAAGATTCCATGGCAGGGGCCGACCTGCACACGGTTCGCGACGAGAAATGCCTGTGGACTTGGTCGACCACGGCACCGTACAACCATTCCAAAGACGGGGCCGCCGCCGCGGACATCCGGCGGAGCACGACTCACGACTGGGCAACACGGCAGGAAACGCATGATCCGTTTGAATTTGAACGGCGCCATCCGCGAGGTCGAGGCCGAACCCGACACGCCGCTCCTCTGGGTCATCCGCGAGCAGGCCGGCCTCACTGGCACCAAGTACGGCTGCGGCATCGCACAGTGCGGCGCCTGCACGGTGCATATCGACGGCACGGCGGTGCGCTCCTGTTCGATGCCGGTCTCCAGCGTCACCCCTGACCAGAAGATCGTGACGATCGAGGGCCTGTCGAAGGATCGCTCGCACCCGGTGCAGAAGGCCTGGGCCGAACTCGACGTGCCGCAATGCGGCTTCTGCCAGTCTGGAATGATCATGGCGTCGGCGGCGCTGCTGGCGCAGAACCCGCACCCGAGCGAGGCGCAGATCCGCTCCGAGATCACCAACATCTGCCGCTGCGGCACCTACAACCGCGTCCTGGCCGGCATCAAGCTCGCCGCCGATGGCGGCCAGGCCGGTTGAGGAGACAGCCATGAATGCCCTCGCGAACAAGCCTTCCCGACGCGCTTTCGTGGCCGGCGCCGTTGCCGCCGGCGGCCTCAGCCTCGGATTTCACGTGCCCTTCCCCGAGGCTGCCGCGCAGGAGGCTCCGCCGGCGCTCACGCCCGAGGTCAATGCCTGGGTGGTGATCAAGCCGGACGAGACTGTGGTGATCCGCATCGCCCGATCCGAGATGGGCCAGGGCACTCTCACGGGCCTCGCCCAGCTCGTCGCCGAGGAGCTCGGCTGCGACTGGAGCAAGGTGGTCACCGAGTATCCCACGCCGGGCCAGAACGTCGCCCGCGGCCGGGTCTGGGGCGATTTCGGCACGGGCGGCAGCCGCGGCATCCGCGAGTCCCAGGACTATGTTCGCAAGGGGGGAGCCGCCGCCCGCATCATGCTGGTCGAGGCCGCCGCCCAGGGTTGGGGCGTCGCTCCTTCGGAGTGCCGGGTCGAGAAGGGCGTGATCAGCCATGGGGGCTCCGGCCGCACCACCACCTTCGGTGCGGTGGCGATGGCGGCAGCCAAGGTCACGCCGCCGAAGGACATCGTCCTCAAGGATCCGAAGGACTGGACCATCGCCGGCAAGCCGGTGAAGCGCCTCGATACCGTCGAGAAGACCGACGGCAGCCAGATCTACGGCATCGATCTCACCATGCCTGGCCTGCTGAACGCGGCAATCCGCGACTGCCCCGTCTTCGGCGGCACCGTGAAGAGCTTCGACGCCAAGGCTGTCGAGGGTATGCCCGGGGTCAAGAAGGTCGTCGCGGTGGGCGATACCGGCGTGGCGGTCATCGCCGACACCTTCTGGCGTGCCAAGACCGCCGTGGAGGCCCTGCCGATCGTCTGGGACGAGAGCCCGAACGGCCAGGTTTCGAGCGAGACCATCGCGGCGACCCTGCGCGACGGCCTGGACGCCGAGGACGCCTATGTGGGCAACAAGGGCGGCGACGTCGCGACCGCCCTGAAGGGCGCGGCCCGGGTCGTGGAGGCGACCTACGGCGTCCCCTTCCAGAACCACGCCACCATGGAGCCGATGAACGCCACGGTGCGCTGGACCCCGGAGCGCTGCGAGGCCTGGGCACCGACCCAGAACGGCGAGGCGGCGCTCGCCGCCGTGGCCGAGGCCGCCGGCCTCTCGGCGAAACAGTGCGACGTCTACAAGCTCCTGCTTGGCGGCGGCTTCGGCCGGCGCGGCGCCACCCACGACTGGCTGCGCCAGGCCGTCCTCATCGCGAAGGAGATGCCCGGGACCCCGATCAAGCTGATCTGGACCCGCGAGGAGGACATGACCCACGGGCGCTACCACCCGATCACCCAATGCCGGATGCGCGCCGGGCTGGACGACGCCGGCAACGTCACCGGGCTGCACATGCGCATCTCGGGGCAATCGATCCTGGTCTCGGTGGCGCCGAACCGGATGGTGGACGGCAAGGATCCGGTGGTGTTCCAGGGGCTCAATGCCGGCGGCGCGGAGGCCGCGATCGGCTACGCGATCCCGAACATTTTGGTCGACCACGCCATGCGCAACCCGCACGTCCCGCCGGGCTTCTGGCGCGGCGTGAACATGAACCCGAATGCGATCTACCTCGAATGCTTCATGGACGAGCTCGCCCATGCGGTGGGACAGGATCCCCTGGCCTTCCGGCTGAAGCTGATGGAGCAGCACCCCAAGCACCGGGCGGTGCTGCAGGCGGTGGCGGACAAGGCCGGCTGGGGCACGAAGCCCCCCGCAGGCGTCCACCGGGGTCTCGCCCAGATGATGGGCTTCGGCTCGTACGTGGCAGCGGTGGCCGAGGTCTCCGTCGGCGAGGATGGGACGGTCAAGGTTCACCGCATCGTCGCGGCCACCGATCCGGGCCATGCCCTCAACCCACAGCAGATCGACGCCCAGATCGCGGGTTCCTTCGTGTACGGCCTGTCCGCGGCGCTCTACCAGGAATGCACCGTCAAGGACGGCCGCATCGAGCAGACGAACTTCGACACCTACCCCGTGATGCGGCTTCAGGAGATGCCCGTGGTCGAGACGATCGTGATGCCGTCGGGCGGCTTCTGGGGTGGGGTCGGCGAGCCCACCATCGCGGTGGCGGCCCCCGCTGTGCTGAACGCGATCTATGCGGCCACCGGCAAGCGCGTGCGCCAGATGCCGGTGAAGAACACGGACCTGCGCCGGGCGTGATGCGCCCGGCTGTGCTCGCGGCCTGGCTGCTCGCCGGGTCCGTCGGGATGGTCCTGGCGAGGGAGCGCCCGCCGCCGGGGGCTTCCTCTTGCGCCGGGTGTCACGCCGAAGGGGCCGCGATGGGGGCGATCGACGGTCGCCCGGAGGCCGAAATCGCGGCGGCGCTCGCCCAGTACCGTTCGGGCGTGCGACCCGCTAGCGTGATGAGCCGCATCGCCAGGGGTTTCTCGGAGGAGGAGTCCCGAGCGATCGCCGCCTACCTGTCGCGGCAGCGTCCGGCCGCCCCCGAGACGATCCAGGAGCGGCCATGAGCCGGACGCGCCGGGCGTTCCTCGCCACCGGGGCAGCCTTCGCTTTGGGGCGGCCGGCTCTGGCTCAGGCCGCGCCGAAGGTCGTGGTGATCGGCGGCGGCTTCGGCGGCGCCACCGCCGCACGCGCGCTCCACGGCGGCGGCCTCGACGTGACCCTGGTCGAGGTGAATTCGACCTACGTCTCCTGCCCGTTCAGCAACGAGGTCATCGCCGGGCTCCAGCCGATGGCGGCGCAGCGGTTCGGCTACGAGGGCCTTGCCCGTGCCGGCATCCGCGTCGTGCACGCCGCTGCCACCGGCATCGACGCGGATGCACGCCGGGTGACGCTCGCAGACGGCACCGCACGCCCCTATGACCGGCTCGTGCTCTCGCCGGGGATCGACCTGCGCTTCGACGCCATTCCCGGCTACGACGCGGCGGCGGCCGAGCGCATGCCCCATGCCTGGAAGGCGGGCGAGCAGACGCTGCTCCTCGCCCGGCAGCTCGCCGCGATGCCCGAGGGCGGCACCGTGGTGCTGGCGGTGCCGGGCAATCCCTATCGCTGCCCGCCCGGCCCCTACGAGCGCGCGAGCCTGATCGCCCATGTGCTCAAGACCACCAAGCCCCGCGCGAAGCTGATCCTCCTCGACGCCAAGGACACCTTCTCGAAGCAGCGCCTGTTTCAGTCGGGCTGGAAGGCCCTCTACCCGACGCAACTCGAATACGTCCCCCTGGCGGAGGGCGGACAGGTCACTGCCGTCGACCCGGACGCCATGATCGTCCACACCGACTTCTCGGACTACAAGGCCGACGTGGCCTGCATCATCCCGCCCCAGCGGGCGGGGCGGATCGCCGCCGTCGCTGGCGTCGCCGACCGCAGCGGCTGGTGCCCGATCGATCCCGTTACCTTCGAATCCCGGCTGGTGCCCGGCATCCACGTCATCGGCGACGCGGCCATCGCCGGGGCGATGCCGAAATCCGCTTTCTCCGCCAACGCCCAGGCCAAGGTCTGCGCCGACGCGGTGATCGACCTCCTGGCTGGCCGCGCACCCGAGACGCCGAAGCTGATCAACACCTGCTACAGCCTGGTGGCGCCCGGCTACGGCATCTCGATCGCGGGCGTCTACCACCCGGCGGGCGGCGTCCTCGCCGACGTGGAGGGGGCCGGCGGCATCAGCCCGGTCGACGCGTCGATGGCCCTGCGCAAGCAGGAGGCCCTCCACGCCGCCGACTGGTACCGCACCATCACCCGGCAGGTCTTCGGGTGAGGCGCGTGCCCAGATGGGTCTGGATCGGCTGCACGATCCTGGCCGCGCGGACCGCAGCCGCGGCGGGAGCCGAACCGGGCGCGGAGCCCCTGCGGCCCGTCACCGTCGTCGACCGCGCCATTCCCGCCAGCCTGACCGGCGTGCCGGGGGATCCCGCGCGGGGCCGGGCCCTTGTGACCGACCGCACCAAGGGGCTCTGCCTGCTCTGCCACGCCGGGCCGTTCCCCGAGGAGCCGTTTCCCGGCAATCTCGGCCCCGACCTCGTGGGCGTCGGCGACCGGCTCGCGCCCGGAGCCCTGCGCCTGCGCCTCGTGGACGGCCGGGTCTTGAACCCGGACACCATCATGCCCTCCTATTACAGCCTCGCGGGCACCACGCGGGTCGGCGCAGCCTGGCGCGGTCGGCCGGTGCTGGCATCCCAGGAGATCGAGGACATCGTCGCCTTCCTTGCGACGCTACGCGAAACCCCTTCGGAGAGGCCGGCGCCGTGAGCCCGCACATGTCCCACCACCCGAGCCGACGCGGCCTCCTCGCCCTTGGACCCGGCCTCGCCGCGACCGTCGCCCTGCGCCCGGTGGCGGCCGGGGCCGCGATCCGCACCGAGAGCACGGCCGAGGCCATCCGGCGCTTCGCAGGCGAGGCCGAGATCCTCCCGGGGCGCGTCCGCCTCGACCTGCCGCCGCTGGTCGAGAACGGCAACGCGGTGACGATCACCGTGGCGGTGGACAGCCCCATGACGCCGGAAGACCATGTCCGCCGCATCGCGGTGTTCAACGACAGGAATCCGCAGCCGAATGTCATCACCGTATACCTAGGGTCGCGTGGAGGTCGCGCTGCGATCACGACCCGAATCCGCCTCGCCGACACGCAACGCATCACCGCCATCGCGGAGACCAGCGACGGGCGCTACTGGTCGACCACGGCCGACGCCATCGTCACCCTCGCCGCCTGCCTGGAGGGCTGAGCCGCCATGGCCCGCACCCTGATCAACGTGCCGAAATCCGCCCAGGTCGGCGAGGTCGTCACGATCAAGACCCTGATCTCGCACCCGATGGAGACCGGCTTCCGGCCGGGGGCCGACGGGCGCATCCGCCCGCGGGACATCATCACGGAGTTCGCCTGCCTCTACGACGGCGAGACGGTGTTCCGGGCCGAGCTGTTTCCGGCCACCGCCGCCAACCCCTACCTGACCTTCAGCCTGCGGGCGACGCGGACGGGCACGCTCACCTTCACCTGGCGCGGCGACAACGGTTTCTCGCAGACCGAGACCGCGACCCTGACGGTGACGTGAGGCGGTTCGCGCTCCTGATGGTCGCGGTCCTGTCGGCGGGGCCGGGGCGGGCGGACGGGAGTCCCGCCGCCGCGCGGCGCTCGGGCTTCGACACCATGAGCCCCGACATCCAGGCGATGCAGCGCGACGGCATGGCCAACCCGGCCCTGCTCTGGCTCGCGGACGGCGCCGACCTCTGGGGCAAGCCGCCGGCCCCGGGCCGGGCCGCCTGCGCCGGCTGCCACGGCGAGGCCGGGACCACGATGCGCGGCGTCGCCGCCCGCTACCCGGCCTGGGACGCCGAGACCGCGGCCCCCCTCGACCTCGAGGGCCGGATCAATGCCTGCCGGCGGCGCCACCAGGGCGCGGAGCCCTATCCGTACGAGAGCCGTGAGCTCCTCGGGCTCGCCGCCTACGTCGCCGCCCAGTCCGCGGGCCTGCCGATCACGGCCCCGGACGATCCCCGCCTCGGTCCCGCCCGGGCGGCCGGCAAGGCGCTGTTCACGCAGCGCATGGGCCAGCTCGGCCTGTCCTGCGCCGCCTGCCACGACGACAACCCCGGGCGCCGCCTCGGCGCGGCCCTGATCCCGCAGGGCCACCCCACCGGCTATCCGCTCTACCGCCTGGAATGGCAGGGGGTCGGGTCCGTGCAGCGGCGCCTGCGCAACTGCATGACGGGAATGCGGGCCGAGCCCTTCGCCTACGGCGGGGAGGAGTTCGTCGCCCTGGAGCGCTACCTCATGGACCGGGCCGCGCCCCTGCCGGTGGAGACCCCGGCGGTGCGCCCGTAGGGGTCAGCTGAGTCGGGCCAGCACGAGCCCGCCGGCCGCGGTGAGCAGGACGACGATCCAGGGGGGCGCCCGCCCTGCGGTGAGCAGCACGAAGGCCAGGACCGCGAGGGCGAAGTCGCGGGCATCGCCCACGGCGCTGACCCAGACGGGATCGTAGAGGGCGGCTCCCAGGATGCCGACCACGGCGGCGTTGGTGCCGCGCATCGCCGCCTGGGCGCGGGGACGGGCGCGCAGGCCGTCCCAGTAGGGCAGGGCGCCGTAGACCAGGAGCAGGCCCGGCAGGAAGATCGCCACCAGGGCGATGACCGCCCCGGGCAGGCCGTGCGGCACCGGGCCGACCGCCGCGCCGAGATAGGCCGCCACGGTGAAGAGCGGCCCCGGCACCGCCTGGGCGGCGCCGTAGCCGGCGAGGAACCGGGCCGGATCGATCCAGCCGGGGCCGACCACCTCCGCCTGCAGCAGCGGCAGCACCACGTGGCCGCCGCCGAACACCAGGGCGCCCGCGCGGTAGAAGGCGTCGAACAGGGCGAGCCCCTGGCCTGCCGGACCCGCGGCGCCGCTCGGGGCGAGCAGGGCCGGCCCCACGAGGGTCGGCCCCACGAGCAGCCCCGCGAACAGGATCAGCGCCACCGCGCCCGCCCGGCGCGAGACCGGCACCGCGAGGCGGCCGACGGTGGCGGCGGGCGCACCCCGGCACAGGATCAGCCCGGCCGCGGCCCCGAGGGCGATCACCAGCACCTGTCCGACGGCGCCAGGCAGGAAGACGACCCCCATCAGCGCCGCGACGGCGATCCCGGCGCGGGGCCGGTCGGGGGTGAGCGTGCGGGCCATGCCCCAGACCGCCTGGGCCACCACCGCCACGGCCACGAGCTTGAGGCCGTGCAGCACGGCCTCCGCCCAGGGGCCTGTCAGGGCGCCGGCCCCGAGGGCGAAGGCGAGGAGCACCAGCGCGGAGGGCAGCGTGAAGGCCGCCCAGGCGGCGAGCCCGCCGAGGAGGCCGCCGGCCCGCAGCAGCCCGAGGGAGAAGCCGACCTGACTGGAGGCCGGCCCCGGCAGGAACTGGCACAGGGCGACGAGGTCGGCATAGCCCGCCTCGTCGATCCAGCGCCGGCGCTGCACCAGCTCGTCCCGGAAGTAGCCGAGATGCGCGATCGGACCGCCGAAGGACGTCAGGCCGAGCTTGAGGAACACGCCGAACACCTCGGCGGCCCGGCCGGGACCCGGACGCGTCTTGGGGAATGGAGGCTGTGCCTGCCCGTTCACGCGGTGATCCTCATCGTCGACACGTCTGCAGCACCCATCCCGCTCTCGATCGACCATGGACCGGTTCGGCGGGCGGATACCATCCGGCGCGGCCCAAGTCGCGGCGATTCCCACCGGCCGGCCCGTCCCCGGGGCGCGGCGCACCGGCGGACCGCAGGCGCGCCGCGCGGGAAACGCCCAAACGAGGCGCAGAGCAATCAAGTCTCGCTATAGTACGCATCGTCCTAAGTAAAGTACGGATCATCAACTAATCAATTGACTGGAAGGTCTGTACTTACAAATTCATAAACCAATTCCGGTCGAGATTGATGTGCCTAGACGGCATCGATGGCTCCAAACCTGGATTGCATCTCATGGACTATTCTGTTGGTCTAACTCAGGCTGCGCGTGACAATGTGCTCTCTCTGCAGAACACCGCGTCGCTGATGTCTACCAATCAGGAGCGCCTGACGACTCGAAAGAGCGTCAACAGCGCCCTGGATGATCCGGTCAAGTATTTCACCGCGCAGGCGCTCACGGATCGCGCCGGCTCCCTGACGAGCCTGCTCGCAGGCATGTCCAACGGCATCCAGACCATCAAGCAGGCGTCGAATGGCCTCGACACGATCAGCACCTACGTGAAGTCGATGCAGGCGGTGGTGCAGCAGGCCCAGAGCAGCGCCGCGCAGAACCTGCCCAAGATTTCCGGGACCGCCGTCCTCGGTGCTCCGAACTTGGCCACTGCCGCGGGCATGAGCGTCCGTGACTACTCCCTCGGCATGACCCTGATCGCTCCGGTCGCCCCGGCCAAGGCCGGTGCCAACGGAAACGTCGGGCTGGCGACGACCGTCAACACCCTGCAGATTTCGGCTGGCAACGCGAGCTACAGCTACACGATCACGGCGTCCGACACGGTCGCCGACCTCGTCAGCCAGATCAACAAGTCGGGCCTCGCCACCGCGTCGGTGGACAACCAGGGTTTGATGCAGGTGGTCGGCGAGGGATCCGATCCTCTCACCATCAATCTCGGTGCCGCCGCGACGCCGCCGGCGACCGGCTTCACCGCCAACACGACGGCGACGACGCGGATCTTCGGTGCGAAGTCGAATGCCGTCGTCGGCGGCCTCACCTCGGCGGCCCGCTCGGCTCTGGTCGAGCAGTTCAACACCTTGCGCACCCAGATCGACTCCGCAGCCAAGGATTCCGGCTTCAGTGGCATCAATCTGCTCAACGGCGACAAGACCTCGGTCGTCTTCAACGAGTTGACCGGGCCGGACCAGTCAAAGCTCGTCGTGCAAGGCACGGTGACCAACTCAGCAAACCTAGGGATCGGTCTGATGCAGGATATAGCCACGTCCGCCGGTGGGTCGAACTTCGGCATCCAGAACAATGCGGACCTCACGAAAGCGGCGGACGCGCTGACCGGTGCGCTCAACACCCTGAAGACCCAATCGAACGTGCTCTCCTCGAACATGTCGATCATCCAGACCCGCCAGGACTTCACCAAAAGCATGACCAACATCCTCGCGACCGGCGCCTCCAACCTGACGGCGGCGGATATGAACGAGGAGGTTGCCAACTCGCAGGCCCTGCAGCTTCAGCAGTCGCTCGGCGTCTCGGCGCTGTCCCTCGCCAATCAGGCGAACCAGAGCATCCTGCAGCTCCTGCGCTAAGCGGACCCGGCAACTCGGCGCGGTTCGATTGACCGCGCCGAGTTGCGCCCGGGGTTCGCGCATGCCGGTGCGACCGCGGCCCCTCTCCCAGCATGATCCGGCCGGCCATGGCTCTCGCTTCCGAACTGTCCAGATGGCTTGCCGCAGGGGCAGCGCTGACGGGTGCCATCGTGATGATGACGCAGTCCGCCCCCTCGTGGGACGGTGTGCGGATCGGGCTCGTGTGTCTCGTCTCATGGGCGATCTTCACGACAATCGGGTTTGCAGGCGGGTTTGCGGCACTCGTTACCGGCCGGACGCGCAAGCGGGCCGGACGTTCATCGACCGGGCGCCCGGCAAAACCGGACCCGGCCGGGCCCCTGACGGACGGCCCTGCCGCGAACGAGCGGACATCGCCGGAAGCCCCGTCCCCGCCTGCTCCAGCCTCGTCCGCCGCATCCCTTCCGGCCCATCGGAAGCGGATTCTACAACGGAGATTTCTCTGATCCATCCGGTCTGACAATATTCAGTCTCATCTATGTTCAAATAACTCTGTTTCGTCTCAGCGTAGATTACAGGTAAGTGTAGATTACTATCAGGTCTCTGGGCCGCTGATCGCGGGCTCGTTCCGGAATTATTCTGTCGAATGCAGGGTCGACCGCGATGAAAGACGAGCCTGATCCGTTCCGTTGCTGTTGGAATAGTTCCAAGGTCATACGCCGGTGACCTCCTGGATTATCCTCCGGCGGGCCGCGATCGGGGCTTCCGGTCGGCACCATCGTTCTTGGACCGTCCCGCGTTGCGCGTGCTCCACTCTCCCGGCGTTCGAGCTTGGCAGGCTTCCGTCCGAGGGGCGGAGCGACCCGTCAGACCACCCGTCCGGTCCGGACTAGGAAATAGTCTTTCTGTTTCCAAGATGAGGTTCGAAGTCGCAGTCTATAGGCCAACTTATAATGTAAATTATAGATATATCTGAATCTTATGGAAGATAGATACGGCGCCTGATCTTTCTCTATCCCAGTCGGGAGGAGCGATTGCATGGTGTGCCCATTCGACCGAGATCGCAGGCGCTGTCCGCGGCCTCCGCGTCGCCCGTCGATGCGGGTTCCGCACCCTGGGCGCCCTTTTCCGAGGATGGGCTTCGCCGAGGGAATCCGCCGCAGGCACGCGCCTGGTCGGGCGGCACGCGTCGACGAGTCCGACCGGGACGCACGCATCTCCGCGAACCGACTCAGGGCCGTTTCAGTCAGCCAAAACCGCGCGCGTGCACGCAAGACGGGTGCAGCGCAGCGCGCGCGGCGTTCTGAGACTGACGATGGCGTGTGCACGGACGGACGTTCCGTCCTTCAATCCAGACAATCCATCCCGGAGCGTGCGGATCCGCTGTGGCGCTATTCACTGCGCGAAGAGCGAACAATAGATTGTCCGGGAGGCGTACTCCGGGATATCCGGACTGTTTTAGGTCAATCGAGAGGGCCATAGAACTGGATCGGATAGATGATAGAGTATCTTTTCCAGAGCATCGCCGACAACAATACGCGTCGAAGAGCCTGGATTGATGCCTTGTCGGATCTATTCGAGGTGCATTGCGAGCAGGACGTCTTTGTTCCGTGCAGTGTATACCAAAGATATTATAATCTGAAGAAAATGATGTTTACCGAGACCGACGGCTTCAAGCAGGTCGCGGAGAGAAAATCGTCTCAAATCGCGAACCAGAACATCGATCACATCTGCATCTCCCTCCAGCTCTCAGGTCGGAAAAAGATTGCAACCGAAAGGTGCGTTTCGGAAATCGAGAAGGAGATGCTGGTCGTCTTCGATCTTTCTCAGGAGCTCTCGATCGACCGCGCGGGCGGGGGCGCCGAATTGGGGGCGATCGTGCCGCGCCGTGTCCTGGATGATTGGCGCGGCGATCCGTCGAGCTGGCATGGACGGGTCATCCCTCCGACGACCACACCCCTCACCCTTCTGCTCGCCGACCATCTGAAAGGCTTGCGGACCTGCCTTCGGACGGCGGCCCCGCTGCAGAAGAACAGGCTCGCCGAGGCCTCCATCGCCCTCTGCAACGCGGCGTTCATCGCGGAGGCGGACAGCGCCTACAATCACACCGGCGTCCTCGGGATCGCCGTGCGCCAGGAGATCGACCGAAACCTCGCCGCGATCGACGCCGAGATGCTGATGGCCAAGTTCGGCCTGTCGCGGACGCCCCTCTACAAGCTGTTCGAGGCCGATGGGGGGGTCTACGCCTATATCCGCAGCCGGCGCCTCGCGCACGCCATGCAGCAGCTCGCCTGCGCCGCCGGCGGGCGGCGCCCGAGGATCGCGCAACTGGCGTTCGAGAGCGGTTTCGAGAACGAGCAGGTGTTCAGCCGGGCGTTCCGGCGCAAGTACGGCCTGAACCCGAGCGAGGTCGACGCCACCTGCCAGGTCTGCCCGCACGACGACCGCGCGTCACGCCTGCTGTCCTGGCTGCGTGAACTCTAGCCGATCGCGGGTCCTGCTCACGGCGCCGCGCCGTTCGCGCCCCGTCGGCTCAGCAGGTCCTTGCGGAACTTGGCATCGAGGCGCTGCAGGAAGTGCCCGGCGCAGCGCATGTGCTCGTGCATCTCGCGCCCGACACGTCGGCGCCCCGGGACCGAGCGGCGCTTCGATCCCAGGGCCCGCCTCGTCCCGGATGCGCGGGAATCGGTGTCCGGAGAAGCCCCGGTTGGGCACGGGCGGACCGCCCGCGGACTGGCCGGTGCTCAATTCGCAGGAGTCCGAAGGTGCACGAAAGCAAAAATTCGAAAAACGGATTCATACATTGTGAATTGCTGGCCCGTATGCCTGTAGCGCGTAAGATTTAAAAATCGAGCCGCATGCAACTTCTGCGTTATAGAGCTTGTATCACAGAAACTTGTTCCGATGCTGTTCGATCAGAAAACCTTTCGAAAGATGGTCTTGAATCGTACAGGACATCCCTGCCAGCCTGAAACGACCGGAAAAGCCGACGTTTTTCTCAATGTGCGTGCGGTTGCGCTGCTCGAACGATTCCGCTCGGACAGTCGTGGCGCGACCGCCGTCGAATTCGGGCTCGTCGCAATTCCGTTCTTCACGATGCTTGCGGCGATCATCCAGATCTCGTTTCAGGTCTGGGCTGCGCAGAACCTCGACTATGCTGTGCAGAAGGCAAGCCGAGCCATTCTGACGGGATCCTTTCAGGTGGCCAATAGCGGGCAGCGGGACCCGGCCGTTCTGTTGGGACGTCTGCGGGACAATCTCTGCAACTCCGGCGCGCTGATGCCGGCCTTCGACTGCCAGTCGATCAAGCTCGACGTCACGCTGAGCGGGTCCTACGGCAGCGGCAGCGTTTCCAGCCCGTTCGACTCGAGCACGGGCGGCTGGTCCCGCACGGCCGGGACGCAGTTCAGCTGTCCGCAGCCGGGCGCCATCGTCATCGTTTCGGCGGCCGCGAAGTTTCCGGTGTTCTTCTCGTTCCTGAAGCTGAGCCCGAATACCTTCGCCGATGGATCCCAGCTGATGCTGTCGACGGCCGTCTTCCGGACGGAGCCCTACCAGACGACATCGACCACGGGCTGCAACACCTGACATGGGTTCGCCAGGCTCCTTCCCGCCACCTGCCCGGAACGTCCACGCCGTCCGGATCCGTGCCCGTTCGTTCGGGCGGGCGGCCGGCGGCGTGTCGGCGGTGGAATTCGCCCTCATCTTCCCGATCATGCTCCTGCTGCTGGTCGGCATCATCGAGCTGTCGAATGGTGTCGACAACTGGCGCAAGGTGACCCTCCTGTCGCGGGCCGTCGCGGATCTCACGTCGCAGGGCGACAAGCAGAACCCGATGACGGATGCGGCGATGGCCGACATCCTGAAGTCGGCCAAGCTCATTCTTCGTCCCTTCGACACCACGAACGTCAAGATCGTCGTGAGCGCGCTGGGGGTCGACCTGAAGGGCTTCTCCCTGAGGCCCGTCGTCTGTTCGAGCGCCGCCACGGACAACGCCAAGGCGCGCGCCACCGGGGCCGCCGCGGACCTGAGCGTTCCGCAGGGATTCCAGGTCACCGGCACCCGCTACATCCTCGCGGAGGTGACGATGCCCTACGCGCCGATGCTGGGCAGCGCCCTGGTGAACCAGCTCGGCGGGACCAACGGGCAGATCACCCTGACCGTCAACACGCCTTGGCCGACCCGCGGCGGCCAGCCCTACGGGGTGAACCCCTACAGCGAGGTGGTCCTGCCCAAGGGATCGCCCTGCCCCGCCCCCGTGACCTGAGTGCGACGAGGTGAGGAGATGATCGTGCGTCGTCCTGGTTTGGTCCAACGCTTCCACGGCGATCGCCGCGGGAACGTCGCGGTGATCTTCGCGCTCGCGAGCCTGCCGCTGCTCGCCTTCGCGGGGGCCGCCCTCGATTACGGAACCGCCACGCGGATGCAGGCCAAGCTCCAGGCGGCCACCGATGCGACGGCCCTGAGCCTGTGCCAGAGCCCGAGCACGACGACCACGGCCCAGATGCAGGCCCAAGCCCAGGCCATGATGGCCGGCTACATGGGAGCCGCCGGATTGACGGTCGATCCCATCAGCGTGACGACGAGCCCGCGCAAGATCGTCCTGGCCACCCATATCAGCTCGCCGGCCCTGTTCGGCCAGGTCTCCAAGACGCTGGATCTGAATCCCACCGCCGTCGCCCAATGCGCGACGCCGCTTCCGAAGACGTTCGAGATCGCCCTCGTGCTGGACACGACCGGCTCGATGAGTTCGAGCGGCGGCAGCACGACGAAGATGCAGGCCGCCCAGCAGGCGGCGAACAACTTCATCGACTACGTGCACAACAACCCCGCCTTCACCGCGGATACGCGGATCTCGATCGTTCCCTTCGCGGCGTCCGTCGCGGTCAATCCGGTCACGTACCGGAACGCGGCCTGGATCGATAAGCTCGGCAAATCCTCCTACCACTGGAACAACGTCAGCGGCGCCACGGCGGCCGGGTTCACCAGTCGGTTCGGGATCTTCGATTCCCTCAAGACCGTCTCGCCGAGCTGGGGCTGGGGCGGGTGCCTGGAGACCTTGCCCTATCCGCTGAACGTCCAGGACGGGCAACCGGGGGCGAGCGCCGATTCCCTCTACGTCCCGATGTTCGCACCCGACGAGCCCGGTCAGGGGACGACGTCCTATACGACCTATGCGGGGAACTACACGTTCAACAGCTACCTGAATGACGCGACGGGCTCCAATTCCTGCAAGGCGGACACCAGCCTGAGCTTCGCCGCCACCGAGGCGCGGGCCTGCAAGTACGTCAATCCCCAGGGCGCGGCGCCCACGGAGAGCTCCTACCTCGCCCTGCCGAACGGACCCAATTTCGGCTGCACCAGTCAGCCCCTGCAGCGGCTGACCAACGACGTCACGATCCTCAAGTCGCTGGTCTCGAGCCTGAAGCCGCAGGGCGCGACGAACATCCTCGAAGGCCTGATGTGGGGATGGCGCACGGTGTCGCCCAACAGCGTCTTCGGCGATGGCGGCTCCTACGCCTCGGCGAACGTCAACAAGATCATCATCCTGATGACGGACGGGGCGAACAGCTGGAGCGACAACCCCTACCAGAACTACAACGGGACGTTCTTCTTCTCGATGGGGTATTTCAAGAACGCCGACGGCTCGACGCCGAACGGGCGCCTGCCGCCCAACTACCAGAATCTCACGACCACCACTCAGGCGCGCAACGCCCTGGACGCCCTGACCCAGACGGCCTGCACCAACGCCAAGGCGGCCGGCATCCAGCTCTACACGATCGGCTTCAGCACCGCGGGCGATCCGATCGACAGCCAGGGCCTGAGCCTGCTGAACGGCTGCGCGAGTTCGCAGAGCCAGGCGTTCATCGCCAACACCTCGGACGCCCTCATCGCGGCCTTCGACCAGATCGGAAAGAGCATTGGAACGCTGCGCCTGACCCAGTGAGGGCACCCGTCCCTGGGCCGGCTCCCAGACGCTGAGGGCCGTCGTCCCGGGCCCGACCCTCACACACCCGCGCCGTTCGCGCCCCGTCGGCTCAGCAGGTCCTTGCGGAACTTGGCATCGAGGCGCTGCATGAAGTGCTCGGCGCAGCACATGTGCTCGTGCATCTCGCGCCGGACGGCCTCGGCGTCCTCGGCCCGGTAGGCGGCCACGAGGGCGCGGTGGCTTTCGAGGTTGTGGGCGCCGAAGGCCTCGTGCTCGGTGAGGCTGTCGCTGCGGAATTCCACGAGGTCGCGCAGCAGGCTGTTGAGGAACCGGCACATGAAGGCGAGGAGCGGGTTGTCGCTGGCGTCGCACAGGATGTCGTGGAAATCGACCTCGACCACCCGGCCGAGGCCGCGCTGGTCGCCCGCGTTGGCGGCCTCGCAGGCTGCCATGTTCGCCTCCAGGCGGCGGAACTCCGCCTCGCCGAGGCGGCCGACCACGCTGACGCCGAGCGTCACCTCCAGGCTGCGGCGCAGGGCGTAGACCTGGGCGAAGTCGAGCTCCTGGAAATGCAGGAACCGGCGCAGCTGCTGGGCGGCGGCGTCCACCGAGATCGGGCGGATCTCCGGGCCGCCGTTGGGGCCGGACTGCATCGTCACCAGACCCTGGACCTCCAGGGCCTTCAGGGCCTCGCGGATCGTGCCCTTGGCGCAGCCGTAATGCTGCATCAGGGCGCGCTCGTTCGGCAGGCGGTCGCCGGGGGCCAGGCGTTCGCGGGCGATCCGGTTGCAGAGATCCTCGGCGATCTGGTCCGACAGCTTGATCCGCCGCATCGGCGCGGGCGGGCCGTCCACCTCGGGCGTGGTCATCGGGGAGCCGGACTCGGTGGAGCCCAGGCCGCGTCGGCGTCGAGGGGGAAGATCGGGCGGGCGAGCTTGGCGAACGGGAACAGGCCGTAATCGGAGCTGGTGACGCCCCGGCTCGCGCACTCCACCACCGCCCGGGCGAGGGGCTCGAAGACCGGCCGGCAATACATCCGCGACTTCAGGATCAGCACCCGGGCCGCCGCCGGGTCGAGGCCGAGGCTGGTGAACACGCCGAGGTCCCAGGGCTCGTGCGGCTCTTCCGTGACGAGGATGCGGGCCGCGCCCGTGTCGAGCACCGCCGCCCGGCCCATGCGGCAGCGTTGGCCCGTATAGGTCGGGCCGGTGATGACGTAGTCCCCGTCGCCCAGCGCCGTCACCGTGCCGGCGAGGGGGAGGGGGGCCTGGCGCGGGAAGCCCGGCAGGGGCACGCGGTTGCCGAGGCCGCAGGCGACCCGGGCGCCCACGCCCGCCGCGTGCAGGGCGGCCACGGCCTCCGGATCGCAGATCGGGCCGGCGAGGATGCCGTCCATCCCGGCCTCGAGGGCGGCGGCGAGCACGTCCATCACGTCGCAGGTGCCGCCCGACATGCAGTTGTCGCCGTGGTCGAGGAGGAGCACCGGGCCGTCGCCGGGCTGCGCCAGCGCGGCTTGTCCCGCCGCGATGGACTCGGCCAGCGGCGCCTCCGCGTAGACGAAGGCGTCCCGGGCGTCCCAGAGCCCGGCCGCGAGGTCGCGGGCCGCCGCGTCGGCGGCGCCCTGCGTCTCGGCCGTGACCGTGACCGAGACGCCGGCCTCGGCGAGGTCGGCCAGGGAGAAGCCGCCGAAGATCGTGGCGGCGAGCACGCCGGGGCGGGCCTCCGCCGCCCGGGCGGCCGCCACCGCCGCCTGCATCGGGCCGGGTACGCGGGTGTCCATGCGCAAGGTGTGGGCGAGCATCGGCGGGTGGACCCAGGCGCGGTGGGGCCTGAGGCCTTCGTCGAGCATGCGCCCGACGATCCCGGCGACGCGGGCGCCGGTCTCGGCCATGTCCACGTGCGGGTAGGTCTTGAAGCCGGCGAGCGCGTCGCACTGCGCCACCATCGCGTCCGTGATGTTGCCGTGGAGGTCGAGGGCGACGCCGAGCGGCACGCCTGGCGCCAGGGCGCGGATGCGGGCGAGCAGCGCACCCTCGCCGTCGTCGTGGCTCTCCGTCACCATCGCCCCATGCAGGTCGAGGAGGATGGCGTCGCAGCCCGGGCGGATCGCGTCGAGGATCGCCGCGCAGAGCGTCTCGAAGGCCGCGTCCGCCACCGGGCCGCTCGGGTTGGCATGGGCCGAGACCGGCACCGCGACGGTGGCGCCGCGCGCCTCCGCGAAGCGGATGAAGGCGCCCAGCGCCGTGGTGCTGTCGCGGCCCGCCGCCAGGGCCGCGTCGCCCCAGAGCGGGTGGAAGGCGGCCAGCGGGGTGGCCAGGGGCGAGAAGGTGTTGGTCTCGTGGTTCACCCGGGCGGTGACGATGCGCATGGCGGCAACTCGTGTCGTTGGGGTCAGGCCGCGGCGCTGTGGCGGGCGTCGTAGTCGAGCACCGCGTCGAGCAGGACCTGCGCGCCGGCGGCGCATTCGGACGGGGCGGTGGATTCGGCCGGGTTGTGGCTGAGGCCCCCGGCGCTCGGCACGAACACCATGGTGGTGGGCACCAGGCCGGCGACGTGGGCGGCGTCGTGGCCGGCCCCCGAGACCATGTCGCGGGTGGCGTGGCCGCCCTTCGCGGCCGCCCGCCGGACGGAGGCGATGCACTCGGGGTCGAAGGCGACGGGCGCGGTCCGGGCGATGGCCTGCAGGCGGGTCTCCAGCCCGAGCTCGGCGGCGACGCGCGCCACGGCCACCTCGAGTTCCGCCTCCAAGGCGTCGAGCACCGCGTCCTGCGGGTGGCGCAGATCGACGGTGAGGAAGACGTGGCCCGGGATGACGTTGTTGGAGTTCGGCGTCACCGTGAGGTGGCCGACGGTGCCCACCGCGTCGGGGGCGTGCGCCTGAGCGGCGGCGTCCACCGCCTCCACCAGCCGGGCGGCGCCGACCAGCGCGTTGCGGCGCAGCGGCATCGGGGTCGAGCCCGTATGGGCGGACCGGCCCTCCAGGGTGACCTCAAACCAGCGCATGCCCTGCACGCCCTGCACCACGCCGATGGTGGCGCCTTCCGCCTCCAGGATCGGGCCCTGCTCGATGTGCAGTTCGAACATCGCCCCGAACGGCACCGCGCCCGCAGGCGCCGTGCCGCGGTAGCCGATGGCGTCGAGGGCTTCGCCGAAGCGCGTGCCGGCGCTGTCCTGGCGCGCCTCGGCCCAGTCGCCGGCATAGATGCCCGCATAGACGCCGGAGCCGAGCATGGCGGGGGCGAAGCGCGCGCCCTCCTCGTTGGTCCAGTTCACCAGCAGCAGCGGCGCCTCGGTGACGTAGCCGGCCCCGTCCAGGGTGCGCAGCACCTCGAGCCCGGCGAGCACGCCCAGCACCCCGTCGAACTTGCCCCCCGTGGGCTGCGTGTCGAGGTGGCTGCCGAGCGCGATGGGCTGCAGGTCCGGGTTCCGGCCGGGGCGCAGGGCGAACATGTTGCCCACCGCATCCACCGTGAGGGTGCAGCCCAGGGCCTCGACCTGGGTCCGCAGCCAGTCGCGCACCCGGCGGTCCTCGTCGCTCAAGGTCAGGCGGGCGATGCCGCCGTCGGGGGTGGCGCCGATGGCGGCGGTCTCGGTCAGGGTGTCCCAGAGGCGTTCGGCGTTGATGGTGAGGTTCGACATCGGTGTTTCGGAGTCCCTGCTGCTCACGCCGCCTTCACGCCGAGGAAGCGGTCGCGCGCCGCCTCGTCGGCGACGAAGTCGGCATTGCCGGCCGCGTAGGCGACGCGGCCGAGTTCGAGGATGTAGTGGCGGTCGGCCAGGCTCGTGCAGACCGCCAGGTTCTGCTCCACCAGCAGGATCGGGACCCCGGCCTCGCGGATGGCGCGGATTTGGGCCACGATCTCCTCGACGATGACGGGGGCGAGGCCCTCCACCGGCTCGTCGAGCATGAGGAGCTTCGGCCCGGAGAGGAGGGCGCGGGCGATGGAGAGCATCTGCTGCTCGCCGCCCGAGAGCTGCGCGCCCCCGTTGCGGCGGCGCTCTTCGAGACGCGGGAACATCGCGTAGATGTCCCGCAGGCCCCAGGGCGAGCCCTTGCGCACGGCGATGGCGAGATTCTCCGCGACGCTGAGCAGGCTGAAGATGCCCCGGTCCTCCGGCACGAGGGTGAGGCCGGCCCGGGCGATGCGGTGGGCGGGCCAGCCCGCCACGTCGGTTCCGTGGAACTGCACCCGGCCGCCGCGCGGGGGCAGGAGGCCGCTGATCGCCTTGAGCGTCGAGGTCTTGCCGGCACCGTTGCGCCCGAGCAGGCAGACGATCTCGCCGTCGCGCACTTCCAGGCTGACGCCCTGGAGGATGTGGCTCTTGCCGTAGAAGCCCTGGACCGCGTCCAGGCTGAGGGCGACCGGGCCGCTCACGAGGCGTGCGCCCGGGCGGGCGTGAGGTCGCCCGTGATCATGTTGCCGAGATAGGCCCGCCGCACCTCCGGGTCGTCGCGGACCCGGGCCGGCGGCCCCTCCACCAGCACGCGGCCGGCGCGCATCACCGTCACGGTGTCGGAGATGTTCATGACGATGCCCATGTTGTGCTCGATGAACAGGACGGTGTGGTCGCGGCCGAGGTCGCGGATCAGCGCCGTCATGGCGGCGATGTCGTCGATGCCCATGCCGGAGGTCGGCTCGTCGAGGAGGATGACCTTCGGCGCCGCCGCCATCGCCATCCCAACCTCCAGGCGCCGCTGCTGGCCGTGCGAGAGCGCGCCCGCAGCGCGCAGGGCCACCGCGGTCAGGTCGAGGCGTTCCAGCATCGCCTCGGCCATGGCCAGCGCCGGCCGGTTCGCCTCGGCCCGGCGCCAGGGGGCCAGCGCCTGCCAGGGCGTCTTGCCCTGCGCGGCCAGCCGCAGGTTCTCACGGACGCTCAAGGTCGGGAACAGGCTGGTGACTTGGAAGGAGCGGGCGAGGCCGAGACGCACCCGCTCGTGGTCGGCGGTGCGGGTGATGTCCCGGCTGCCCAGGGTGATGCGCCCGGCCGAGGGCGCGATCCGACCGGTCAGCGCGTGGAACAGGGTCGTCTTGCCGGCGCCGTTCGGGCCGATGATCGAGTGGACGCTGTTCTCGGCGATGCGCAGGGTCACGTCCTGCAGGGCGACGAAGCTGCCGTAGCGGACGCCCAGGGCGTCGGTGGCGAGGATCGGCGCGCTCATCGGGCGACCTCCGGTGCGCGGCCGGTCTCCGCGCCGGGAAGAGCCTCCGGCGCGGGCGCGACCTCGGGGGCGGTCACCACGGGCCGGTCCGGCGCCGGATCGTCGACCGGCGGCGCCCGCGTCACGAGGGCGACGGCGTGCTCGATCAGGCCCCAGAGGCCGCGCTGCAGGAACAGCGTGATGACGATGAGGAGGAGCCCGAGGAGGAGGAGCCAGCGCGGCCAGATCGCCGAGAGGGCGTCGGCGGCGAGCAGGTAGGCGCCGGCCCCGAGGAGCGAGGCGAACAGGTTGGCGCTGCCGCCGATGATCGTCATGATCAGCAGGGTCTCGCTGGTATGGTAGTCGATGTTCGAGAGGGGCGCGACGCCGATCAGCATGGCGTGGAGCGCGCCCGCGAAGGCCGTCACCGCCCCGGAGATCGCGAAGGCCGCGACCTTGAAGGCGCGCACCGGATAGCCGATCGCCCCGGCCCGGCCCTCGTTGTCGCGGATGGCGAGCAGGGTGCGCCCGAAGGTCGAGAGCGCGACCCGCTGCAGGGCGGCGAAGAGCCCGAGGAAGAGCACGGCCACGAAGGCGTAGTAGGTCCAGGGATCGGCCAAAACCGTGCCGGCGAGGCGCGGGCGGGGAATGTCGAGCAGGCCGTTGTCGCCGCCCGTGAGGCCGCTGAAGGTGTAGGCCAGGAAGTAGAACATCTGCGAGAAGGCCAGCGTCAGCATGACGAAGTAGACGCCCTGGCGCCGGATCGAGACCCAGCCCACGGCGGCCGCCACCAGGGCGCCCAGGGCCAGGGACAGCAGCAGCATGACGGGGGCGGGCAGGCCGGCGCGGACGAGGCCTAGCCCGGCGACGTAGCTGCCCAGGCCGAAGAAGATGCCCTGGCCGAAGGAGAGGAGGCCGGTATAGCCCAGGAGCAGGTTGCAGGCGGCGACCGCCAGCCCGTAGATCAGGATCTCGCTGGCCAGCGTGCCGGAGCGCATGACGAGCGGCAGGACCAGCACGGCGGCGAGCGCGAGGCCGAACTGTACGAGAGGCCGGTCGAGAAGAGGGACCATCGCGAAATCCTCCTCAGGCCCGGCCGAACAGGCCGCGCGGCATCGCCATGATGATGCCGGCCATGCCGAGATAGATGACGAGGCGCGCCCCCTCGGGCCACAGGGTGGCCATCAGGCTCTGGGCGATGCCGACGAGGAGGCCGGCGGCGAGCGCCCCGGCGTAGCTGCCCATGCCGCCGATCACCACCACCACGAAGGCGATGCCCAGCGCCTCGACGCCCATGAAGGGCTCGACGCCGCGGATGGGGGCGGCCAGCGCCCCGGCCAGCCCTGCGAGCCCCGCGCCGAGGGCGAAGACGGCGGTGTTGATGCGCAAGGTATCGTAGCCGAGGAGCGCCATGTTCGCGGGCGATTCCGACCCCGCCCGCACGATGGCGCCGAGCCGCGTCCGGTCGAGGAGCCACCACAGGCCCGCGGCCAGGAGCGCCGTGAAGCCGATCACGAAGAGCCGGTACTCCGGATAGACGAAGTCGCCGAGGATCATCACGCCGCTCAGTTCCTCCGGCGGGGCGACGTTCCCGCCGAGGGGTCCCCAGACGATGATGACGAGTTCCTGCACCACCAGGGCGAGGCCGACGGTGACGAGGATGTGGAAGGTGTGGGGCAGCTTGTAGACCCGGCGCAGGAGCAGCCGCTCGGTCAGGGCCGCCAGCCCCGCGACGACGAGGGCGGCGAGCGGCATCGCCACCCAGAAGCTCAGGCCCCGCTCGACGCCCTCGTAGGCGAGGTAGGCCCCCAGCAGGTAGAACGCCCCGTGGGCGAAATTCACGAACTGCAGCAGCCCGAAGATGATGCTCAGGCCCACCGCCAGGAGGAAGTAGAGCATCCCGAGCCCGAGGCCGTTCAGGATCTGGAACAGGTAGGTCACGGAGTCTCCCGTTCAGCCAAGGTGTCGTCCGCGTCGCGGGTCGGGTGAGGGGTGCGCGCTGTCCGGAGAGGTCGCCCCCTCGCCCGGTCGCTCCGCGACCACCCTCCTCCGCGGAGGGGGGAGGGTCGGAGCCAGCCCTCACGCCATCTTCCTCACGCCATCTTGCAGCCGGCGGCCTCGGGCGAGAGGAACGACTTGCCGGACTGGATGACGTCGGCGAAGTCGTCCTTGTCCTTCATGGCGGACTTCGCCTTGCCCTTGAGCAGGTAGTAATCCTTGATGACCTGGTGGTCGGCGGCGCGGATCTCCTCCTCGCCGGTCAGGCCGGCATAGCGCATCCCTTCGAGGGCCTTGATCACGGCGGGGCCGTCGGCGCTGCCGGCCTTGGCGGCGGCGTCGAGGAGCAGCTTGGTGATCTGGTACGAGCCGGCGAAGGAGTAGTTCGGCGTCATCCTGGCGGTCTCGCGGACCTTGGCCACCAGGGCCTTGTTCAGGGGCGAGTCGATGCCGTGCCAGTACTGCGCGCCGAAATAGACGCCCTCGCAGAGATCGGCACCCAGGGCCTCGAACTGCTCCAGGCCCGAGGCCCAGGCGAGCACGATGGTCATGCGCTTCTTGAGGCCGAAGCTCACCGCCTGGCGCAGGGCATCCGAGGATTGCGAGCCGAAGTTGAGGAGCAGCAGCACGTCGGGTTTGGCCGCGATCGCGTTGGTCAGGTAGCCGCTGAACTCCTTCTCGGCCAGCGAGTGATAGCTGTTGCCGACATGCTCGATGCCCTTCTCCTGGAAGACCGCCTTGGCTGCGCTCAGCAGGCCCTCGCCGAACACGTATTGCGGAGTGATGGTGTACCAGCGCTTGGCGTTGGGCATCTGCGCGATGAGGGGCCGCACCGTCTGTGCGATGGCGCCGAAGGTCGGCACCGTCCAGCGGAAGGTGCTGCGGTTGCAGTCCGAGCCCGTGATCTCGTCGGCCCCCGCCGTGGTGATGAAGACGCCGTCGGACTTCGCCGCCTCCTTGCCCATCACCAGGGCCTCGGAGGAGAGGATGCCGCCGGCGAAGAGCCGGGTGCCCTGCGCCATCGCCTCCTGCACCTTGCGGGCGGCCGGCGCCGGCTTGCCCTCGGTGTCGATGTCCGCGACCGTGACGGTGCGTCCGAGGACCTTGCCGGCCTCCTGCGCCGCGAACGCGGCGCCGAGCGAGGCGTACTTGCCGTTGGCCGCGAAGGCGCCGGAGATCGGCAACGGGGCGCCGATGACGAGAGGCCCCTCCGCCGCGTGGGCGCCGCGCAGGACACCGGACACCGGGAGGCCGGAAGCCCCCAGGGCGGCCGCCGTCAGCGAGGTCTTCAGAAACGCACGACGATCACGCATGGCACCGCTCCTCGCTCTCGCGCCGGACAAACTATCCAAACTATACGCATAGAATATGCGCGTGTTCGATCCGTCAAGCGGTCGTGGATGTTGCGCTGCACTTGTGCAATTGCGGGTCGTGAGCCGGGATTTCAGGCAGGCGATGCTCGTTATCGCTGCAGGATCGACCGGGTCTTGGCGCGCTTGACCGGGCCGAGTGCGAAGGTCGATTCGATCGAGGCGACGTCATCGTGGCGGCTGAGGTTGTGGTTGGGGAAGCGCGCCGCCTCCCGGTGGCGACGCCGGCGGGCTTCGCACGCCCGCCTCAGGCCGGAGCGCGCCAGCCGATCAAGGCGTCGCCGATCGGTCTGGGGCTGGACGGACGCGCCGATCCGACCCCGAGGGGGAGGCCGGTTCAGACCCCGATCGCGCCGTTGTGCAGGGCGCGCAGCTCGACGTAGCTCATAGTCTCGCTGCTCCAGCTCGGCCCGTCGCAATCGTGGAGCCGCTTGGGGAGCGGCTTGTGCTTGTCGCCCTGGTAGAACCCCAACACGACGGTCTGGCCGTCGGTATCGTCGCGCTCGATCCGGTAGGCCGGCCGAACCTCCGATCCGAGGCGGCTGATCCGAACCCGCAGGGTCGGATTGCGCGCCTGGTCGGGGACCATGTTGCGGTAGACGCCTCTCAGGTACTCGAGGCGGTCGGCGTTCCGGCCCGCGAGATCCGCGATGGAGACGTTCTCGGCGAGCATGGCGGGGGAGGTCATGGGGTTCGGCTTTCGGTTGGGAGCGGGGGCGCTTCGCAGCGCCGGTCAGGCGACGGCCGGGGCTTCCTCGGTCGTCACAACGAATCGGGTCAGGGTGTTGGGCCCGAAGGTCAGGGTGAGCGGCACGTCGGCCGCATCCCGGCCGTAGGCGATCAGGATGCGGCCGATCCGCGACGCATTGTTGCGCGGATCGAAGGTGTGCCAGCTTCCATCGAGGAAGACCTCCATCCAGGCCGCGAAGTCGCCCGGTGCGTGCGGGAGCGGCAGGCCGATGTCGCTGACGTAGCCGTTGCAGTAGCGCGTCGGGATGTTGAGGCAGCGGCAGAAGGCGATGGCGAGGTGCGCGTAGTCGCGACAGACGCCGCGCTGCTCCTCGAACACCTCGAAGGCGGTCCGGGTGGCGCGGGCATGCTCGTAGCCAAAGGTGATGCGGTCGTGCACGTAGTCGCAGATCGCCTGGACACGGCTCCAGCCGGGCGGCAGATGGCCGAACAGGTCCCAGGCGATCTGCGAGAGGCGGTCGGTCTCGCAGTAGCGGCTGCCCAGGAGGAACAGGAGGCTGTCGGTCGGAAGCTGCGCGATGGGCGTCTCCGCCGCCGTCGGGTGCGGATGGTCCCCGCGGCCCCCGTCGCGCACGATCGTCTCGGTCTTCAGCGTGAACGCGCCGGCCGGAGCCGTCATCCGCTGGCACCAGTTGCCGAAACTGTCGCGATAGCCCTCCAGCGGCACCGCGGGCTGCGTGACGAGGTGGTCCGGGCGCTCCAGGTCCGAAACCCGCGAGGCATGGACGTTGAGGGTGGCGATGACCGGGGTGGGCTGGGGGAAGGTGTAGGTCATCTCGCAGCCGACGAGGATGCGCATGGGGTCTCTCCGGGATTGTCGTCGCGCGCGGGAGGGGGCCGCCGGGCCGCGAGGGGGCGGTTCCGCTGGCCGAGGGGCTTCCCTCAGTGCAGGGTCGGCGGCGGCTCCAGGAACACGCGCATGCCATCGCCCGCCTCGACGGCCTCAGTGAACGCGTCGAGGGCATCCGCGTCGCAGGCGAAGGTGGTGTCCCAGAGGGTCGACCATCCCGTCGGATCGATGACCTCCAGCGTCCAGGGATCCTGGGAGCCGGCGAAGCGGTAGACGTTCACCGTCACCGTGATGCCGTCCTGGGTCGCCTGTCCGGTCAGATCCGAGAACTCCATCGTCGGTTTCTCGTAGGGCATGCGGTGTCTTTCTCGATGGACGAGGTCACCGCAGGAGCCCGGACGGGTCCCTATCTCATGAGCCGAATAACAGGTCTTTAGCAGAGTTCGGGTCGCAACGGTTCGAAAATCGCAATCTACCGCAACGATGCGTCGTCTCATCGGCCCTGCACACTTTAGTCCAGTCCTCGTCGATCTCGGACCGAGAGAAAGTTCGCTGATCCGACAGGGCTGCATCGCGAGGCCGATGCGTCTGTGAACGTTCGGCCGCGAAGTCCTGTCACGGAGCGACGCGTTCCCAAGACACGGGCCAAGACACGGGCCAAGACAGAGGCCAAGGCACAGAGCCCGTCCCGCGCGCCGGTGCGGCCGGGTCGATGACGGAAGGCTACCCGGCCTGGGCCAATTATCCAGTCTTGGCCAACAGAAAGAGCCCGGTGCCGATGGCGAGCAGGGTTCGGGACACCCGGGAGAAGGCGAGGGCGCCCGCGCCGTCCTCTAGGGATCGCAGATGGGCGACCTGGGCGAACAGCGCGGCCCAATAGGCGGCCCAGAGGCCCAGGACGGAGATCAGCCCCATCGGCCCGGCGGCTAGGCTTCCACCCGGCGCTCGTGCCGCCACAGTGCGATGGCGTGCCGGCGCGCTTCGTAGGCCCGCCGCATGGGCGTATCGACGGCGCCTTGCCCCTCCGGACGGTAGCCGAAGCGGAGGACGCCGTCCGAGCCGTAGAGACGCGTCATCTCGGAACGCCACACCTGATCCGTGCGGGTGAGAACCGCCTCGGTCTCGGCCAATCGGTTCATGGGCATCGGGGCTCGCTGATGTGAAGTGATCTTCATCTCAACGCGCGCGGACGCCGGAGGCTCCGGGACGCGTTCGGCACTTTCTGGCGCCGCCAGGGCCCCTCGCAGCCGTCGAACGCCCCTCCGGCCGCAGGGCGCCCCGCTCCGACATCCGGCCTGGGCCCACCCTGACCGGAACCGGGTGTAGCCATTGTCGGGTATCCGGACTGGCCCCCTGGAGGTAATCCCCTTGGCGGAATTACTTTATCCGATCAACTGAGTATGATTCGAGACATGCGGGATTCGTTCCAGATCTGACAGTTGTGGATGCCATCACGATTGCCGATGGATGGCATCATCGAATCATTGATCTGCGTTGGCCGAAGAGAAAAAGCCTGAGGGATTTGTCCTTTCGGCGCTGGACCAATTTTCTACTCTTGCGAGGGGACGCTTTGTCATGCCCACGGTTGATGGCAACCTGAACGATTGGACATCGTCGGCTCGGCTCAATCCCGCAGGCACGACAGCGGCCGGATACAGTTTGTATGGCGACCTGTCGGGCGGTGTCCTGACCTTCGCCCTCCAGGCGCCGACGGGGACGTCGATCGGGGCGTACACGACGATCTGGCTGAACACCGACAAGAATGCCACCACCGGCTACAGCATCTGGGGTCTGTACGGGGGCTACGACTACAACATCAATATCGCTGCCGACGGAAAGCCGTACCTCTATCGCGGGGGCGACGGACAGACGCTCGTGTCGGCGACGCCGCTGACCGCCGTCTACAATGCCGATCGCACGGTGCTGGAGGTCAGCGTCTCGGCGGCGCAGATCGGGACGCCGAAGAGCCTCAACGTCCTGGCCGACGTGAATAACAGCGTCTTCCTACCGGGCGATTACGGGGCCGGCCCCTACACGGTCTCGGATGCCAGCACCCTGCCGGCCCGGACCTATACGGGGCACAAGGTCGGGATCGTCTACTCGGAATCCACGGCGGCGAACTACTTCAGCCCGATGGCGTATTCGCAGCTCTACATGGCGGCGCAGAACCAGGCCGCGGCCGCGGGCGTCCCCTACGACCTCCTGTCGGAATCGGATCTCACCGATCTGGCGAAGCTGTCGAACTACGACACGCTGATCTTTCCCTCGTTCCGCAACGTCGCCGCCGCGAAGGTCGCGGCGATCACCGACACCCTGACCAGCCTGGAGAAGACCTACCACGTCGGCATCATCACCGCCGGCGACTTCATGACGAACGACGAGAAGAACGCTCCGCTCTCCGGCGATTCCTACGCGCGCATGAAGGCGCTCTTGGATGTCAGCCGCGTCGACGGGGTCAACGGCGCGAACGTCGAGGTCAAGGCGGCGGCCACGACCAATCCCGTCATGGCCGGGTACACGGCCGGCGAGTCGATCCACCAGTACACGAACATCAGCACCTCCTACTTCACCAGTACGGACGGGCTGGGAACGACGCTCGCCAATCAGATCGTCAACGGGCAATCCAACATCGCGGTGATGGCGACGCAGACCGGGGGCAAGAACGTTCACTTCGCCACGGACGGCATGCTCGCCGACAACAACATGCTGGCCCACGCCCTGGATTGGACCATGGCGCCGGCGACGGGGCCGGATGTCAGCCTCCACATGAGCCGGAACAAGGCGATCGTCGCCGCCCGCGTGGACATGGATCAGGCCATGTACACCGATGATGTCCGGCCGGCCTCCGGATCGGGAATCTACGACAAGCTCCTGCCGATCCTGACGCAGTGGAAGCAGGCCTACAACTTCGTCGGATCGTACTACATCGATGTCGGCAACAATCCGGCCGAGGGCGAGGTCACGGACTGGACCTACTCGAAGAAGTACTACAACCAGATGCTGGCGATGGGGAACGAGATTGGCTCGCATTCCCTGACCCATCCCGAGAACACCAACCTCCTCACCGCGGCCCAATTCCAGACCGAATTCCAGCAATCCCGCGCGATCATCGAGCAGCAGCTCGGTCTGACCAATATCGGTGCCGCCGTTCCCGGGGCGGGAGAAAATCTCGCTACCGCGCGGCAGATCGCGCAGTACTATCCCTACATCTCCGGCGGCGCCTCCCTGATCGGCGCCGGGTATCCGGGGGCGATCGGCTATCTCAGCCCGATGGCAACCGATATGAAATCGGTCTACATCGCGCCCAATACCTCCTTCGACTTCACCCTCGTGGGCTACCAGCACCTCACCGCCGCGCAGGCCTCCGCAGCGTGGGCCAAGGAGTGGGCGACGCTGACGGCGCATTCCGACCTGCCGGTCGTGGTCTGGCCCTGGCACGATTACGGTCCGACGAATTGGCTGACCGATACGACGGATGCCGGCTACACCCAGCAGATGTTCACGGATTTCATCGCACGGGCCGCGCAGGCGGGCTCGGAATTCGTGACCCTGAACGATCTGGCCCAGCGCACCGCGACCCTCGAGAAGTCCGACGTCAGCTACAGCTTCGATGCGGCCGCGAACGTCCTCACCGCGTCGGCGACCACCGCGGCCGGAGATCTCGGCAAGTTCGCCCTCGATATCGGCAGCGGCCATACGATCAAGAACGTGGCCGGCTGGTACGCCTACGACAGCAACAGCGTCTTCGTGCCGAAGGCGGGCGGGACCTTCAAGATCGCCCTCGACGGCACGCCGGACGACGTCACCTACCTGACGACCCTTGCGGACCGGTCCGACCTCCTCAGCGTGACCGGCGACGGCACCAACCTCAGTTACTCGGTCGTCGGTGAGGGCCACGACATCATCCAGCTGAAGTCCCATGTCGGGCAGATGGTGCAGATCACCGGAACGGATGGCGCGAGCCTCTCCGGCGCCAACCTGGATCTGACCCTGACCGGACTGGGACAGCACAACGTCTCCATCGTCCTCGCGTCGGCGCCGGTCGGAACGACCGCGAGCGATTGGATCTTCGGAACGGACGGCGCGGATACGATCAATGCCGGGGCCGGCGCCGACACGCTGCAAGGCCTCAGCGGCAACGACACCTACATCGTCGACAACTCCGGAGACCGGATCATCGAGGCCGTGAATGCGGGGATCGACACCGTTCAGAGCGCGGTGACCTACACGCTGGCGGCGAATGTCGAGAAGCTCGTCCTGACGGGGACGAACGCCATCAACGGAACGGGCAATGCCCTGGCGAACGTCCTGACCGGAAACAGCGCGGCGAACACGCTCGCCGGCGGCGACGGCGCCGATATCCTGGAGGGCAAGGCCGGAAACGATATCCTGACGGGCGGGCTCGGCGCCGACGCCTTCCTCTTCAGCAAGGCCGGTCAGGGCATCGACCTCGTGCGCGACTTCTCGCGGGCGCAGGGCGACAAGATCCAGGTGCACGCCTCCGACTACGGGCTTCCCGTCGGCACGCTCGCGAGCGACTGGTTCGAGACGAGCGCCACCGGTCTCGCCACGAAGGCGCACGCGGAGTTCGTCTTCAATTCGGGGTCGCACACGCTGAGCTGGGACGCGGACGGCATCGGGAGTGCGGCCGCCCTTCAGGTGGCCACCTTCTCCAACAACCCGCTTCTCCAGTATCAGGATTTCGCGATCGTGGTCTGATCGCGCGATCGACCCGGACGGATCCGAAGCGCCCGGCGCGGGCGGCCCGGCATTCGGTCCCGGCCAGGGGGCAATCCGGCGGACGGACGATCGCGGCTCCCCGGGTGTTGCGCTTTTGTTCTAGGCCGCGACGGGCCGGACGGCCATACTCCCCTCCATGTCGATGACCGTCCGCTCCGCCTTCCTGCTGATCAGCCTCGCGCCACAGGCGGCGACGGCGCAGGTGCCTGGCCGGTCCGAGGCCGGGCTCGCCGCCCTCGAACAGACCTGGCACGCCTGCGTGCGGGACGCGTTCGCGCAGCAGCCGCGGACGCAGAGCCGCGCCGGCTCCCAGCGCAACGCCCTCGATGCCTGCCAGGCCCAGGAAGATGCCTTCGTGGCCGCGGCGATGACGGAGGTCGATGCCGGATCGCGCGAGGCGCGCGCGGGCGAGCCGGCCCGACGTCCCGCCCTGACCGAGCGGGCGCGCGCCTGGGCCGCCTCCGTCGCCAGCGACGTCCTCGATCCGGTTTCGTCCTGGCTCAGCGCCCTGCGCCGGTGAGTGGACGGCCCATCCGGGCCGCCCGAAAGGCCAGGAGGATCCCGGGGACGCCCACGAGGCCGTACAGCACCATCAGGGCTCGTCCGAGGTGTTCGGCGCCGAAGACGGTGTCGGCCAGGAACCCCAGGAGGGGCGGCCCGGTACCCGAGGCCGTCAGGGTCACGGCGGCGATGAAGAGGGCGCTGACCCGCCCGCGGAGGCTGACGGGCGTGAGGAGCTGCACCCCCGTCACGGCGGGGGGGGCGGTGAACCCGATCACGGCCGTGAGGAGGGTGAAGGCGGCGAGCGAGAGCGTCCGGTCGGCGGCCACCGCCATCACGATCGCGGGCGGCAGGGCCGCCATCAGGCCGAGACCGAGCAGGCGCGAGGCGGCCGCACGCCGGCGCGCCCGCGCCACCCGGTCCAGGAGCAGGCCTGCGGACAGATGGCCGAGCGGACCGCCGATCAGCAGCAGGCCGCCCAGAACCACGCCGCTCTCCGCGGGGCTCATGCCGTGGTTTCGCACGTAGAGGGTCGGCCCCCAGGCGGCCAGGGTCCGACCCATCAGGACGGCGCAGGCCGCGGCCGCGAAGTGGGGCAGGTAGATCCGCCGCCGCCGCAGGATCCACGCCCAGGCGGGGTTCAGCCCCGCCCTGGCGGCGGGTGGCGCCCGCGGAAGCCGGACGGCCACCGCGCCGAGGATCAGCACGAGGTTGGGCAGGCAGGCGAGCAGGAACAGGGCGCGCCAGGGCGGCAGCGGGTCGAGGCCGGGAAACGCCAGGCCGCCGCGCAGGACGAGCCAGGCCAGGACCGCACCGCCGGCGAGCAGGGCGAAGCTCTGCCCGAGGCTGCCTCCCGCCGTGTACAGCGACACGTTCCGGGCCATGCGGCCCTGCTCGGAGCCGTGGGCGATGAGCGACAGCGAGGCCGGCGCGAGACCGGCCTGTCCCAGTCCGAGGACGAACCGGCTGAGGAACAGCACCGCGAAGGAGCCCGCGAGTCCGAATCCGAGGGTCGCCAGGGTCCAGAGGCCGATGCTGGCGAGCAGGATCGTGCGCTGGTGCCCCCGATCCGCCAAGCTGCCGAAAAGCGGCATGGTCAGCGCGTACAGGATGACGAAGGCCGAGCCGTGGAGCAGGCCGAGCTGGGCGTCGCTGAGGGCGAGGTCCTGCTTCACCGGGGTCGTCACGAGGGTGATCAGGAACCGGTCGCTGGCCGCCGAGAGCTGCGCCAGGATGAGCAGGACCAGGGGGCCGAACCCCAGGACCCTGCGTGCCGGAGCCGTGAGCGGGCGCCGTCCGGCGGTCTCGCTCATACGGTCCGCGACGCGCGAGGGGCGGTCCGCGACGCGCGAGGAGGCCGACGCACGCCGGAGTTGAGGGGCATCAGTAGAGCTCGCTGTGCCAGGCCGCGAGGGGCCAGGATCGATCGCCCCGGGCATGCGGGTCGCCGCGCAGCTGCTGGATATGGGTCCGGAACTGTCCGGGTGGGCGGCCGAACGCCGTCCGGAAGGCGCGGTTGAAATGCTGCTCGCTGGCAAAGCCGTAGGCGTAGGCGAGGGTGGCGATCGAGCGCGTTTCGCCCTGGCGCCGGAGGGCATCGCGCACCCGTTCCAGGCGGCGCTGCTGCACGAAGCGCGCGACCCCGCCATCCGGCAGGAAGGCCCGGTAGAGGCGACTCCGCGAGATCCCGAGTTCCGCCGCGATGGTCTCGGCGCTGAGGTCGCGATCCGCGAGGTGCCGCTCCACGTGGGCCTCGGCCTCGCGGCGGCGGGCGGCGTCGTCGGGGCCATCGTGGACGGCGGCCCAGACGATCGCCTCGGTGGGGGCGGCATGGCCGCGCAGCGCGGCGGCCAGCAGCATGCCGAGGACCGCGCTCGACCGCGAGACCACCGAACCGTCGAGGGTCTCCGAGCGGCGGGTCAGGGACACGATGAAATCGGCCACGAGGCCGCCCACGGTCTCCGGAAGGATCGCCCCATGGAATTTGCGCAGGTCGGGGACCAGGGGCTCGATGAGCTCGCGCGCCACCGGCGTCGAGATCTGCCGCACGCGGTGCGCCCGGCTCTGGTGCGGCAGCGTGTTGTCGCAGACCAGGATCTCCCCCGGTCGGACGCGGCGCTCGTGCCCGGGCGGGCCAGCCAGGAGGTCGCCCTCGAGGAGCAGGTGGAGCGTGATATGGTCGAAGCCGTCCCGGCGCACCCGCTGCGGGGATCGGCTGTGCTGAAGCCCGTTCAGCTGGCGCTTGAACAGGATCATCCGATCCAGCCGGTAGGCCTGCACCTGCGCGGAGAAATCCGGGCCGATCCGTGCGACATCGGCGCCGCCGGCATAGAGGTCGCGATATGCCTCGAATGCGAACTCCGCACCGACCTCCTGGGTGGAAAAGGCAAACGACGGAAGCGACACGTCTGACTGAACCCGACCGGATGGATCAGAGGGCCCATCGGACAAATCCCAATCGACCCATTCTCACACCCCCCGGGATGGGCGTTCCGAACGCGCGAGACAACTCACGGTTCTGTGATCGATGCAAGAGATCAGTATGAGGGCGCGCCATCCCAGTTGAGCGCGCTGCCGGCGCGGCGGCAAAGGCTTCTTGGTGCCAGCGCCGTCGGCCCAGGACAATAAAGCGTTCCGCCTCAGTTTCCAGGATGGCGGATCACGACATACCATCGTCGAGGCCGTCGAGGCTGCCGCCGCGCCCGACACGCAAGCAATCGGACGCGCTGCGATCGGCGACCAGGATAAGACCTTCTCCGGGGCCGCCGCCCCCGCACGGCAACGCCTCGGTAACCGTTACGCCCTAACTCTCGCGAACCCCGCCGCCCACCAAACTCCGCGATCCGCACGATGACCAGAGACCAGCTTGCCGCCGAGTTGCTTCGTATTTCCAAGCTGCAACTCAGCGATATCACCCGTGCCGTCAAGAATGGCGAGAAATCCATTGCCTTGAACGAGGTCATCGATCTGGGTCGACGCCTGAACCGCCTCGCGGATGCGGTCGCGGGACGCCCGGCGCCGGTCGCCACGCCCGCGCCCGCCGACGACAGCCTCGTTCAGGCGTGAGCGCCGCATCGGAGTGGCGGGCCGAGCGGAACGTCGCCGCGCGCGCGCGCCTCGACCGCGCCCTGCCGGGAATCTTCCCGGCCCCCGTCCTGCGGCACGCCCTGTCGCGCCCGCTGATCCCGCCGACGCCGCGCCTCGCGGTGGAGAGCTACTGGCGTGCGCATCTCCTGCGCGCGGACCGGCTGGCGCGGGCCCTCGCCACCCGCTCGGGCCATCCCGAGGGCTGGACCTGGCGTCTCGGCACCGAGAAGGGATCCGGCCTCGCCGCCACCTTCCGGATGCCGCCCTCGCCCTTCCGGGAGCCGGCCCATGCGCGCGGCAAGGGCCATTGCTGCATCTGCGGGCAGCCGGTCTTCCGCTTCGGTTGGCACCGGGATCTCTGGGGGGCGGGCGTCCCGAACAAGAATGCGCGCTGGCACGCGGCCTGTGTCGCCGCCTGGAAGCTCTGGGTGGCGCCCAGCGACCAGGTGAAGGTTCTGAAGGCGCATCAGCGCCACCGCTGCGCCGCCTCGGGCAAGCGGTTGTTCAAGACCGCCGAGGTCGATCATCGCGTGCCCCTCTACCGCGTCTGGCGGGAGCACCGGGACGATCCCTGGCCGACGCTGCTCGGCTTCTGGGGTGCCCCGAACCTTCAGGTCGTCAACCGCGGGGTCCACGTGGAGAAATGTGGCCGCGAGGCTGGCGAGCGGGCGCTGAGCCGGCAGGTGGCGCTCCTGCGCACCGCCTTCCCGGCGGATCGCGCCGAGGAGGCCGCACCGGAGCGCCTGCCGGTCGACGGGACGGGCTGACGGGCCGGGCGGCCCTGGCCGCTCAGAGGATCCCCTCGATCAGGTCCAGTTCCCGCGCCTCGCCCGCCTCGATGTACCAGTTCTCGGGAGCCCGCTGCAGCACCGTGTCCAGGGTCACCTGCGAGCCCCGGATGAGGTTGGCGAAGCCCTCGTTCTGGATCGCGATGGAGCATTCGATCTCGTGCAGGGCGGCCTTCACGCTGGCGATGCAGGTCGTGAGCGGTCCGTTGAGGACCACCTGCTTGTCGAGCTTGCGCTCGTGGATCATCAGCCGCGTGCCCCGGGTGAGATAGCGGTTCGACCGGGCGAAGAAGCTCATGAAGGTGGTCCCGGCCGAGTAGATCGCGGCCTTGCCGAGGAAGACGAACCGGCGATCCGTCAGCAGGCCGGTTTTGAAGCGGATGTCCTCGCCCATCATCCGGGCGACCTCGGGATCGCCGCCGAGCGTCGTCAGCTCGACCACCACGAGGGTTCGGTCGCCGACCGCGTCGAGCTGGCGGCGGAAATCCCGGTACATCTCCTGGTCGACCGTCCCCGACAGAAGGATGGCGGGGGCGTCGAACGCGGATGGCGGCAGGGCGGGGGTATCCATGGGGCACTCCTGGTGGCCGAGGCGCGGCCGTCGCGGCAAGAACGCAAGTTCCCGGCCCGGGATCGGTTGCGTCAGCCGCGGACGGAATGCGTCGGCCCGCCCGCGCCTGTGCCCGCATGGACGAGGAGGCGAAACCGCGAGTCGATCGTCGCCACGCAGATACGGCCGCCTGCCGCCAACCGGCGCGTTTCCCATTCGATCGGACCGGACCCGCTCTACCTCCGGCAGGGCATGGGCGCCGGCGGATTCCGGGTCTGGCGCCGCTCGTCCCATGGGAGCGTGCCGCAGACGGACCCTTCCGATCCGATCCTCTCGGGACGGAGAGCCTCGGACCCCCTCGGCGCCGCTCCCTCCGCACCGGTCGACAGGGCGTGCCGTGTCAGTACGGCGTGCCGTCATAGGGCTGCCGGCTCGGGCGAGGGCGCGCGCGAACCGGCCGATCGTAGCGGCCCTCGTAGGCGCCCAGATACGGGTCGAGGGCGGGATCGCGGTAGTTGCCGTTGTTCACGCCGGCCGAGCGGTCGTTGCCGCTCAGGGCGGCGTAGGGCGACAGGCCGTCGCCGCCGCTGCCGCCCCGGGCCAGCGCGCCGCCGCCGAGGCCCAGAACGAGGGTGGCGGAGAGCGTGGTGCGTCGGATGGCTGTGGCCATCATCGCATTGTGCGCCATGAGGACCTCCTGTCGCGTTGAGAACGGACGCGTGGCACGGACGTTCGGGCCGGGGCCGCGCGGCCGGAGGATCAGCGCTCGGCCCGCAGGCTCTTGAGGAAGCGGCGTGCGACCTCGCGCACGGCCTCGTCGTCCCGGGTGTCGTCGTCGGCCTTGTCCCAGAGGTGGTCGACGCTCGCCTCCAGGCTCTTGAGCAGGTCAGGATGTTCCTGGGCCAGGAACCGGATCGTTCCGAACAGGAGGTGCTCGGTCGCGAGTTCACGGTGGCGCGCGTCCGCGATTCGGGACTCGGCGGGGGCGGGATCAGTTGCAGCATGGGTCATGCCGACACAACGAACGGCCCCGCCAGCGGTTCAGGGACTTCTGCGGTCGTCGTAAGCTTTCTTTGGCCTCTTCGAAGGATTCCACCCCGTTCCGCGAGGAGGGTCACGGGTCGAAGCACGCAGGCTCAAATCCTCCGACCATGATCCCGTACCCCGATGCTTCCGTTTCGCCGCGGGTTCGGCGAGAACCGGCGGCGCATGGGGGGTCGGCCGATTCGACATCCCTCCACCCTGGATCCTCAGCAGACGCACCGGATGGCACCGATCTCCTCTTCGAACGAGCGTTCCCGCACGCGCCGGTCGGGCCCCCTCCGCATCGACACGGACCTCGCCGCCGGGATCGGTCTCGCCTTCGTGGCCGGCTTCGTCGACGCGGCCGCCTTCATCGCCCTGACGGGCCTGTTCACCGCCCACGTGACCGGCAACTTCGTGCTGCTGGGGGCCGAACTCGTCTCGACCTCGACCGGCGTGGTCGCCAAGCTCCTCGCCCTGCCGGCCTTCGTGGGGGCGGTCGCGGCCACCCGGCTCCTCGCCCTGGCCCTGGAGCGCCGCGGCCGGGCGCCCCTGCGCTGGCTGCTGGCCCTTGAGATCGCCTTGCTGGCCGCCTTCTGCGTCGTCGGTCTCGCCCTCTCGCCCCTCGGCTCCCCCGATGGCGCGGCGGCGGTGACGGTCGGGATGCTCGGCGTCGCGGCGATGGGAGTCCAGAACGCCATCGGGCGCCTCGGCCTCGCGCATCTCGCCGCCACCACGGTGATGACGGTCAACGTCACCCAGGCGGTGATCGACCTCGTCGACTGGGCGCGGGGCGCCGTGCCGCCGGACGGGGCTGCGCGGGGGCGGATGCGCCGGATGCTGCCCGCGGTGCTGGCCTTCGCCGTCGGCGCCCTCGCGGGGGCCTTCGGCGTCGCCGCCGTCTCGTTCGGCTGCCTCGTCATCCCGATCGCGGTGCTCACGGTCCTCGTGCTCCTTCGCGGGGATTGAGCCGCGGCGTGGGATCGGACTCAGGCGCGGCAGGTGAGCAGCCCGTAGGCGGTCACGCGCTGCCAGCCCATGCCCTCGACCGTCGCCATCGGTCTCACATAGGGTTCCGCGAGCGGGAAGACGCGCGCTCCGTCCGGCGGCGCCTGGCCCTCCCGCAGGGGCACCACGATCCAGGCGGGCCCGTCCGCAGCCGCACAGAGCGTCGCGACCGCACCGGCCGGCAGGTCGTCGGCCCGCGGGGGCACCGGAGGCGCGAACGGCCTGCGCTGGGCCTCGGTGGCGAGGCCGAGGGCGATGAGCCGGTCGATCCGCTCGGACCACAGCATCGCCAGAGGGCGCGAGAAGACGATGCTGGCGCCCTGCAGGTTGGTGATCCAGCTCGGGCGGCCCAGCGTCAGCCAGGTCTCGGCCCGCCCGTCCAGCCAGAGCACCTCGCCTGGCCGGCGCGCGATGGCCTCGACGAGACCGGGCAGCAGGGTGCGGTCCTCGATCCGCCGGAACGCCCGCGCGCGCTCGTCCCAGAGGCCCAGGAGGGCGATGACCAGCGCCACGGCCAGGACCGGCCGCGCGACCCGGGACCGCTCGGCGGCGAGCCACGCGAGGCCGGCCCCGAAGGCGAGCGAAGGCACGATCGGGAAACTTCGGATCAGGCTAAGGCCGAGATGGGCGCCCTCGGTCCGGTTCGCGGCGAGCCAGCCGAGGGCGAGCGCTTCGAGGAGGAGGCGGCCGGCGACGAGGAGGCCGACCAGACCCAGGGTCGCGCGCATCAGGCCGCGCGACGGCGCCAGCCGGTCCTGGCGGAGCGCCGCGTGGACCCCGACGGCGAGGAGGCCGGCGGCCGCCGCGATGGGCAGGTCGGTGGAGAACACCCAGGCGAGCCCCAGGAGGGCGAGGGTGATCCGGTCGCCCGGCGTCCCACGCGGGAGGGTGCTGGCGCACAGGCCCAGGGCGGCGGCGCCGAGGACGGAGGTCACCCAGAGGAAACGCCAGGGCTGGACCTGGATCACCAGGAGCGACGACCATTGCTCCTCGAACACCGTGGTGGCCGCCACCCCGCCGGCGCCCGCCAGGAGCGCGGCCAGGAGGAGCCTCCGAGCCCGGATCGGAACGCGGGTCGCGGCGACGAGGATCGTGGCGGCCTGCACGAGGGGCGGACCCCAGGCCTGGCTCGGCCAGAGCGTGGGGAAGAGGTCGGCACAGCGCTGGCGCAGGATCTCGAGGAAGGCGGGATCGACGGGCTGCAGCAGGCGCGCGAACAGCGGCACGCCGAGGCGGGCGGCCACCAGGATGGCGAGGAGACCCGGGACCAGGACCAGCAGCCAGCGCCGGTTCTCCGCCACCAGGGCGAGGACGAGCACCGCCAGGCCGGCCAGCCCCATGATCGGGTGGACGAGGCCTCCCAGGGCCATGAAGGCCAGGGCCCCTGCGCGGCGGCCGGACAGGCTCGCCGCGAGACCGGCGAGGACCGCCGCCTCCGCGAGCGTCCGGGGCGTCGCCAGCGCCTCGCCGACGCGGAAGATGCCGGGATAGCCGTAAGAGGCGGGCAGGACCGCCATCGCCGCGAGGACGACCCAGCGCCGCCGGCCGGCGCCCAGGGCCGCGGCCAGGGCCGATGCGGCGCAGAACCAGGCGATCAGCCCGACGAGGCTGACGGCCAGGGCCGCCGGACCGGGCCCCAGCGCCCCCACCAGCGCCCGTAAGGCGACGGGGAACAGGCTGAAGCGCGACTGCCCATCATGGGTGAACATGAGGTCGCGTCCGACCCCGTCCGGATCGAGGTCGGCGAGGGCCCGCCCCACGTAGATGCGGGCATCGCCGTCGATCCCCTCGTAGGGATGCAGCAGGAGATAGAGACCCGCCATCCCGAGCGCCGGCCAAGCCGAGCGGCGCAGGACCGCCGCCCAGCGCGGAACGGCTCCGGGCATGGGGACGGTATCCGGGACGGCCACCAGGGGGTCGGAGGTCCCGGACGCCGCGCGCATCGTCAGGCTGCCCGGCGCGGCACCATGCGCTCGCTCGTCAGGGCGTCCTGTGCGCCCGAGACGCCCGCCTCGGTGTATTCCGCATCCTCGTTCACGCACCACGGATCGTAGCGGCGCTCCCCGGCGAGGATGTTCTCCACCGTGAGCATCGCGGTCATCATCGCGTGGTCCTGGTTGTTGTACTTGTGCATGCCGTTGCGCCCGACGAGGTGCAGGCTCGGATAGGCCTGTTCGAGGTCCCGCCGGATGGTGGCGACGTGGGCCTTGTAGTCCTCGTCGTAGACCGGATAGGCCTTGGGCTGACGCACGACGCAGGCGTCGACCACGTCCTCGGAGCGGATCAGCCCGATCTGGCCGATCTCGCGCTTGGCCAGGGCGATGAGGTCGGCATCGGACTGCGCCCAGAGCCCGTCGCCCTCGAAGCAGAAATACTCCAGGCCAAGGCAGGTATGCGCCGCGTCCGGCACCATCTCGGGCGACCACGAGCGGAAGTTCTGCACGCGCCCGACCTGCACGGACGGATCGTGGATGTAGATCCAGTTGTCGGGGAAATTCCGGTCCGAACGCGCGATCAGCGCCACGGTGAGGAAGTCCCGGTACTGCAGGGCGCGGGCCTGGAAGGTGCTGATCGGCGCGGGCGAAAGCGATCCGACGAGTTCGCGCAGCGGCGCCGAGGAGATGACGTTGCGCGCCGTGAAGGTCTCGCGGGTGCCGTCGGCGGCCTTGGCCGTCACGGTCCAGAGGCCGGTCCGGACCTCGTAGTGCAGGCCGTCCACGCCCCGGTCGAGGCGCAGCGTTCCGCCCTGGGCCGCCACCTTCGCGGCGGCCGCCTCCCACATCATGCCCGGCCCCTTGCGGGGATAGCGGAAGGACTCGATCAGCGTCTTGATCACGGGCTCGCCGGCGCGCGGCGCCCTGCGCAGGCCGAGGGAGCGAACCAGCGCGTCGCGGATCGCAGCCCCGAGATCGAGTCCGTTGATGCGCTGGGCCGCCCAGTCCGCCGAGATGGCGTCGCAGGACATGCCCCAGACCTTCTCCGTGTAGGTCTTGAAGAAGATCGAGAACAGACGTTCGCCGAAGCGGTTGCGGACCCAGTCGTGGAAGCTCTTCGGCTCCGCGATCGGACGGGCGCGGGCATAGAGGTAGGAGGCGACGCAGGCGGTGCTATCCAGGATCCCGAGGTTGCGCAGGGCCTCGAAGGCCTTGAGCGGATAGGCGTAGTACTTGCCCTTGTAGAAGATCCGCGACAGGCGCGGCCGCTCGATGAAGTCGTCCGGCAGCAGCTCGTCCCAGAGATCCACCACGGCCTTCGATTTCGAGAAGAAGCGGTGACCGCCGATATCGAACAGGTAGCCGTTATGCGCGACCGTGCGGCTGATGCCGCCGACCTGGGCCGGATCCTTCTCCAGGACCGTCACCGAACGCCCGGCCTTCGTCAGCAGATAGGCGGCGGTCAGGCCGGCGGGTCCCGCCCCGATCACGAGCGTTTCCGAGTGGTGGCTCATCGGGCAGGACCGTCAAGTTAACCGAAGGACGACACATCTCCGGGATAGCGCGCGAGTGGTTAAGGAAGCCCTGTCCGCGCCGGGCCGGGGGCCTCCGCGCGCAGGGCCCCCGGGGTCCCGCGGTGCGCGGTGGCCCTCCCGCCGTCGACCCGGCGCCCCATATGCGCACGGTCCTCCCGCCGTTCGGAACCGCCTTGCTCAAGATCGCCGCTCTCGCCTTCGTCCTCCTCTATCTCGCGCCCATCGCGATCTCCGCCGCCCTCTACGCCCGCCAGACCCGCGGGGACTGGCGCTCCGCCGACCGGTCCAGCACCGGCCTCCTGCCGCCGGCCGCGACCCACCCCGAGGCGATCGTCCGGATCTTCTCGGCGCGGACGGTGAGTTGGCGCGGCATCCTCGCCACCCACAGCTGGATCGTCGTCAAGGAGGCGGGGGCCTCCGCCTATCAGCGCTTCGACTACACGGCCTGGGGCCAGCCGATCTGGATCGACCGCTTCGTGCCCGACGGGCGCTGGTTCGGAAGCGTTCCCGACACCATCGTGGCCGCCGACGGTCCCACCGCGGAGGCGATGATCCCGCGCATCCGGGAGACGATCCGGACCTACCGCTACGCGCAGCCGGGCGATTACACGGTCTGGCCGGGTCCGAACTCGAACACCTTCGTGGCCGCCGTGATGAGCGCGGTGCCCGAGATGGCGGCGAGCCTGCCGGCCACCGCGATCGGCAAGGACTTCCCCTACGACGGCCGCTGGATCGGCCTGACGCCGTCGCGAACCGGCCTGCGGCTCAACCTCGGCGGCTATCTCGGGCTGACGGTGGCTTGGGTCGAGGGCCTCGAGGTGAACCTGCTCGGTGCCGTGGCGGGACTCGATCTGCGGCGACCGGCCCTCAAGCTTCCCGCCCTCGGTCGCGTGGGATGGTGACGGGCTCGGCCCCCACCGGGCTCCCTCGAACCATCCGACCGATGGACCGTTTCATGGCATCGGGAGGTGTGCTCATGACCGTCGTGGCTTCGAACAAGATCTGGCTGGAAGGCAGTACCGCCCGGACCGATGGGCTCCCGGTCTCCGCCAATCCCTATCCGGCCGGATCGCAGGAGAGCGCGGACTGGCTGGAGGGCTACACCACCGTCGAGGCCGAGCAACTCGGCGTCAGTCCGGATGCCGGCGAGAACATGTAGGCCCGGCAGGGGCGGGTGATCTCCGCTAGCGCGTCAGGCTCGCCTTCACCGTTCCGGTCGTCGCCGGCTCGGCCAGGGCGGCGGCGAAGGGATTCAGTCCCCTCTGGTCGACCACGCTGGCCGAGTACAGCGACAGGGCCGCCAGCAGACCGATTCCCAACGTGGCCTTCAGAACCGTCCAGAGGCGGCCGGTAGCGGAGCGCATGGTTCCATCCCTGACGTGGCGTTCAGGCTGCTTCGGCCGGGTTCGTGGCGCCATGATGGCCGGCCGCGGGAAAGCGCTGCCCCGAGGGGGCGACGGGGGCCAGGGTCACGGGCGGCTTCGGGGGTCGCGGATGGCCACGGGACACCATCCCGAGCAGTCCCGGTACAGCGACGGCAGCGCGGAGGCGAGGCATCGCGATCGACGTGCGTCGGCGCACCCGGATCCGCGGCGCCGCCACGAGCGGCTCCTGGGTCCGTCGCTCGCGTCACCGGCGTCCCCGCCCGGGAATGCGCATCTTCGGCGGCGATCCGGGGCGAGGATGCGCCGAGTTCAAGGGCTCGGCACGGGCCGCGGCCTGCGACTCCTTGCTTGCGCGTCGGCAAGGAACGCCCGTCGCTGCGAGACATTCTCTGCTCACATTCAGACAGTCGTGGCATACCAACGGGGTTCCCCGCATGCGCAACCATATCACGCCCAACCATCGCGCCCTGTCGGGGCCATCGATCGAGGCGGGTCAGAACTCTGGTTCCGCCGCCTCGACCCAGCGCCTCGAGCGGCTTCACGACGAGCACGGCGGGCCTGCGGCCGGCCCACCGTCCAGGCCGTCCGGCGCCCGCGTCTCGCCGGCTTCCGACTTCGAGGGCTTCGGCTCGTTTTCCTGAGCCGAAGCCCGCACCGGACCGCGTCCCCGACGCGATCATTCGCCCTCACAGGATTTTTTCGATGACCACCCTGACCCATCTCGATGCCACACCCCGCCAGACCACGAACGATGTCCGCAACGTCGACGCCAATCGGACCGGGCCGCACAGCACGTCGATGAACCGCGAACACCGTGTCGGAAACACCGTCGACCAGGTGGATCAGGTCAGCAGCGTGACCCTGCTCGGGTTTGCGGTGGCGGGATCGATCGTGATGCTCGCCGCCCATTGGCTGGTGGGCTGAACCTCCGGGACGACCGGCGGTCGCCGATTGATCGTAGCTGCATGGACGGACCGATGACCCGCACCCTTCTGACCCCCGCCGCCTTGGCAATTGCCCTGTCCGCCTCCCCCCTGACGCATCCGGCCTCGGCGGAACCGCTCGCGCCCACCGGCGGAGCGGGAAATACCGGGGTCACCACGCCGTCCATGGCTCCGGGCGCCGCGCCGCGGGCCAGCGACGCCGTGGGTCGCCCCGCACCGAACGTCGTGGGCAATCCCAGCCCCAATTCCATTCCCGGAAGCAGCCCGGGCCTGAACATCGGCGGCACGCCAACCAGCGGGCCGCCCGGGACCGGTGGTGCGGCGGGCGGCCCTTCGATCGGCAACCAGTAGCGGGGCAGCCCGGCGCCGCCCCGGTTCAAGGGCGACACGCCCGGCCGCCGTCCACCGGATAGGGCGTGACGACGGCAATCCAGGTCGAGGCCCTGCCGCCCGCATATGCCCGACAGCAGGCACCCCGCGTCGGCGCGTCGCCCGGAGAGGCGCCATCCGGCCCACGGAGTTCGCGCATCCATCGGATGATTCCGGCTCGGCCGTTCGTCTATCTCATGCCTCCCGAAACCCGGGGGCTGTTACCTTGACACCCGCGCGGTTCACGCCGTGGCGGGTGTTTTTTCTGGCTTCGCCCTGGGACATCGTCAGGAATCGTCCGGCGTGACGGGCATTGGGCCGATCGACCGACCGGCCGGCTCGTCCGCCCTGCGCAGGATGGGCGCGCGACTCTATCGCTGAACGCGGCAACGCCCGTCGCGAGGAGGCGATCGGACGGGTCTGCGAGATCTGCGATGCCGCGCGAAGATCTGCGCAGCGCCGGCGTCCGATTGTTATCCGAGACAGGTCTCGAAAGGACAGGGGCCCGAGTAAGGCGATCTTCGCATGCGACAGCGAAGATCCCGGCCGTGCGAGCCGACCCTGACCGCCAATGGTCGGAACGCCAATCCATCGCGGGGATGCTGCCGGTGCGACGCACGTCCTCCTCGGTGCCAGCATCCGCGGGGGGCGTCCGTCGAATGCCTTCCCCGGTTCTGCGAAAGCTCCGACGCGTTTTTCGGTTCCTGTTGCTGGATTGTTGCTGCGAATCGTCCACGATTCGTGTCGAATTCCTCCGTTGAGGTCGACGCCCGATCAACCGTTAGGTCTCACCGCGCCCGCCCGGCTCCGGCCGCGGCGGGTTTTGATTGGCAAGTTCCGATTCGCAAGTTCCGATCGACAGGTTCCGATGGGAACGACGAAGACGGACCGACTGTTGCCCTGGTAATCTCGCCATCAGGACACCCCATGATCAGAACTGCCGCCCTCGCCCTCAGCGCCTCCCTCTTCAGCCTGTCCGCCCTGGCCCAGCCCGCCACGGCCCCTGGCGCCGTCCCCGGCCAGCCGCGCGGCACCGTGATCCAGGGCCAGTCGAACACCACGGGCAACGACCCGAGCGTGTCCGTCTCCCGGGGTGCGACCGGTGCCGAGACGGCGACGACGGACTCGGCCGCGGGTGGAAATGCCGGCAAGCCCGAGCAGGCCGTCCCCAACAGCAGCGCCGGCGGCCGCTGACGCCTGACGGCCTTCGGCAAGGCCTGTTCTTGACAAGTCCCGACCGACCCGCCCGGCTCCGGCCGCGGCGGGTTCTTCATGCCCGGGGGTCAAGCCACCGGGGGCCGCCTCAGCCGACGTCGACGTCGATGTCGAACGCCATGCCGCGGCCCGGCCCCTGGTCGGCATAGTTGACGAGGGCATAGCCGCGTTCCCGCAAGGCGGCCTCGAGACCGTCCCGGTGCTTTCGGAACGTCTGCCCGATCGCCAGAGGCGTCAGGCGCGGATGGCTCTGTCGAAGCTGGTCGACGCCGATGCTCAAGGGCGCGCCCTCGCGGTCGGCGATGCGGATGAGGGCGGATGCCAGATCCGCGGCCTTGGTCTCGGCCGCCGATTTCGCCTTGAATGCCATGATCGGATCCTCTTCTCGTATCATCCGTGATGAGGACCGGCCCGTGTGGATCCCGCCTCGTGCCGGCCACCCCATCGCCCCCGGTGATCGAGTGGGCGGTCCGCGCCCTGCTGGGTTCGCCGGGCAAACGGAACGCGCCGAGCGTCCGCGCCCTCCGGCCCTTTCACCCTGCGTGGGAGAGGGGCCGAGCGCCCGTGCCCGGATCAATACCGGGCCGGTGGCCGCCCCAACACATGTTCTTCCTTCGTTCTAGCAGATGACGGGGCGGGATGCACGGGAGAACCGGCAGTCCCTCCAGACCCGAGGCGCGCCGGTCGGGCCGGCCTTCACGGCAACCAGGAGCTCGACGATGATCGAGGAACGGGAAGGGCGGGGTCCTCTACAACTAGGCTATAGTATCCCAATCACAAAGTCGTGTCTGAGTATGCCGCCTTCAATCCGCGATAAAAGCCGCGGACGACCATGATAACATCAAGCAAGAGTAACGCGGCGTTCACTGAAGCTTTTGACGAAGACATAAGGTCTCCCGGGCTAAATGCATCCCATGATGCTCACCCTCGCAACGCTTCTGGAAAGCCAGGCCGTCGTCTCCGTCCTGGCTGCAGCGACGATCTGCACCCTGAGTGCCTGGCTGACGGTGCACCTGCTCCGGAAGGCCGAGGCCGCGCCGGCGACCCGACGCGGACGATGGCTGGTGGGCACGGCCCTCGCCGCCGGGCTCGGAGTCTGGACCACGCACTTCCTGGGCATGCTCGGATATCGGACCGACGTCATCTTGGGCTTCCATTCCGGGACTACGATCGCGTCCGCCCTGATCGCCGTGGTGGCGGTGGGCGTGCCCTTCGCGCTCTCGGCCCTGCCGAAGGGTCGCCCGGCCCGGGGCCTCCTGGGTGCCGTGGCGGGGCTCGGCATCGGCGCGATGCACATCACCGGCATGTCCGCCCTCGAAGGCTGCACCCAAAGCCAGTCGGACACGGCCAACGCCCTGGCCTACCTGCTGGGGGCGGGGGTGATGGCGGGGGCGCGCCTCCTCCCCGAGCGCCGGCCCTTCGATGCGATCGCCTGCGCGCTCATCGTCCTGGCGGTGTGTGGAACACACTTCACCTCCCTGGCCGGGACGGTGCTGGAGGGGCAACCCACCGCGACGCTCGGCCCGAACGTCCAGGTGGCGCTGAGCATCCTGACCGCCGCCGGTGCGGCGATCCTCATCACGGGTGCCTTCGTCGCCCTAGCGGCGACCCGGCGCTTCGAGGCCCAGGAACAGGCCCACCTGAACGTCCTGGCGACGGCGCTCCAAAACATGTCCAACGGCATCCTGAAGATCTCGTCCCAGGGATCCATCGAACTCTACAACCAGCGCCTCCTCGGCATGCTCGATCTGGCTCCGGACGCCGTCCGGGTCGGGATGCACCTCGAGGACTTTCTCAAGGCCACGGGTGATTCCAACGGATGGGATGCCGAGCGCACCGCCCGTGTGGCGGGCAACCATTGGCTCTGGATGGGCAAGGACGAGGAGACCCGGATCGAGCACCTCTTCGACGACGGCCGGATCCTGTCGATCGCCTGCCAGCCCGTCGCCGACGGCGCCGTCCTGACCTACGACGACGTGACCCGGGACCGGCGCGCCCAGGCGGAGATCTCGCAACTGGCCTATCACGACCCCCTGACGGGTCTGTGCAACCGGCGCGCGCTCAACGAGCGGATGCTCGCCGTGCATCAGACGGGGGCTCGATCCACCCTGCTCCTGCTCGATCTCGATCGGTTCAAATTCGTCAACGACACCTTCGGCCATGCGGTCGGTGACCAGTTGCTCGTCGCGGTGGCGGGCCGGCTGCGCGCGCTCATCGGCGAGGCGGACTTCATCGCCCGGCACGGCGGCGACGAACTCGCGATCCTCACGGCGGGCGATACGGCCTCGGCCAAGGCCCTGGCAGACCGGATCGTGGCGGAGATCGAGAAGCCCTACATCCTCGCGAGCATGACCGTGGTCGTCGGCTGCAGCATCGGCGTGTGCGGCCTCGACGACAGCACCAGTCCCAGCGACCTGATGCAGCGGGCCGATATCGCCCTGTACGAAGCCAAGCGCCGGGGCCGCGGGGTGGCGGTCGGCTACCAGCCCGGCATGATCGAGGCGATCGCCGCCCGCGGCCATCTCGAGAACGATCTGCGCGGGGCGCTCGCCCTGCGGCAGTTCTATCTCGTCTATCAGCCGATCCTGTCGCTCACGACCGACCGGATCGTCTCCTGTGAAGCCCTGATCCGCTGGAACCATCCGCATCGCGGACTGGTCTCGCCGGATGAGTTCATCCCCCTCGCCGAGGAGACCGGGCTGATCGTTCCGATCGGACAATGGGTGCTGGAACAGGCCTGCCGGGAGGCTGCGAACTGGCCGGACGCGCAGCATCTGGCCGTCAACGTGTCCGCGGTCCAGCTCCGTTCGCCCCTCCTGCTGACGCATGTCGCCGAAGCCCTGGCCGCGAGCGGCCTGCCTGCGAGCCGGCTCGAACTCGAACTCACGGAGACGGCGCTTGTCGAGGACGGGCGGCAGATCGCCCATACCCTGGACGCTCTGCGCCGGGTCGGCGTCAAGATCGCGATGGACGATTTCGGGACGGGCTACTCCTCCCTTGCCCACCTGCGCGATCTTCCCCTCGACCGGATCAAGATCGATCGCAGCTTCGTCGCCGCGGCGCTGGACGACCGGCAATCCCTGGCGGTCATCAAAGCGGTGACGCAGATGGGCCGCGACATGAACATCCCGACCCTGGCGGAGGGCGTGGAGAGCCGCGAGCAACTCGATCTCCTCCGGGCGATCGGCTGCGACGCGGTCCAGGGCTACCTGATCGGCCGGCCCTCCCGTCGCCAGACGGTTGGCTACCCGAATGGGACGAGGTGGCTTCGCGGCGGTGAACGACAGACCCTCGTGGCACATGCCTCTGGCGATTTCCCAGAGGGCGTGTCGGACCTTCATCAAGCGCCATGCGCGGGCGACGGTCGTGGTCTCGAGGAGGGCACCGTACCCAAGATCGATGTGATTGCAGGCCACCCACGCAGGCAGCAGCTCACAGAAGACGGGTTCGATGTCCCGGCAAGCGCGCTCCCATTCCCCTCCGATCTCGGGCGCCTTCCCGCATCTGTCCCCGTCGCGCGGTAGCGGGAGAAGCCTCGCCGAGCGAGCCGGACACGGGGATGCGCTCTGGCTCTTCGCCGGCGCGCCACGCATTTCATCGGGCGTTTCACGCTTCGGCGATCCGTTGCGTTGCGCGTCCGTGCTGTTCAAGGAAAGCGAAGCGGGCTTCAACGGTCCATGGCCACGAACCGATGCAGCTTGCCCTGTCCGGGGCTGACCTGCGCGATGCCGATGTGACGGTCGCGGAATCGGGTCGGCCTTGAAGCGCGAGCGCTGAGGCTTGTCACTGTCGACATCCGGCAGGCAGCGATGCAGCGACGAGTGGGTCGGATGCGGAAGGCTCGGCTGCTGCGCGGAGAGGTCGTCGTCGAACCTCTTCGTAACCTCTCACCTTTAGCGTCGCCTCCGAGGATGAGGTGGTTATGCGGCGCTCTACAGTCATGGCGGCCTTGTTTGTGGCCCTGTCGCCCCCTTCGGCCTCGGCCAACGGACACGCAGCGAGCGGAACCGCGCAGGCGGTCTTCATCGCAGACGGCGAGCCGACCTTGGCGCCGATGGCGTTTCTCAAATTCTGTCTGAAGTATCAGTCCCAGTGTGCGACACCTTCAGAGGAGACGCCCATCGTCATCGAGCTTACGCCAAATAATCTCGCCGAGATGCGGAGCGTCAATGCAGCTGTCAACGCGCGTATAGCACCGAATCCAGCCAAGGACGGTGATCATTGGTCACTGGAAACCCGATACGGCAACTGCAACGATTATGCGGTTCAAAAGCGGGATGAACTTGCGCGACGCGGTTTTCCAATTTCAGCCCTCTCACTTGCCACGGTCATGACGCGTGATGGCCAGGGCCACCTTGTTCTGACGGTGCGCACGAACAGAGGCGATTACGTCCTCGACAATCTGAATGCGGCCATCATGCCCTGGAACACCGTGCGCTACGCATGGCTGAAGCGGCAGTCGGCCGCAAAACCCCGCTATTGGGTCGACCTGAGTGGGAGCTCTCCTGCCCACCGTGCACAGACTGCATCGAGTCGTCCGCAGCCCGCGCATCGGAACCGCATCGCAAGCGCCGGAGCGCCCCTCTAAGCCATTCGATCGGTGGCATGCCGCGAGGGAACGACTGCGATCCAGTCCGCGCCGGAGTTCGACTGTCTGCCTTGACAGACGAAGGGGCCTGCACAAAGCTTCTGGGGGGTGCCCGCAAGCCAAGGTGAACGTGTCTTTTCCGCTCTTGTCCCGCCGTGAAGTGATCGCTGGCCTCGGTGCGGCCGGCTTCCCTCGCATCGCCTCGGCGACCGACAGGGAGGTCATCGTCAAGCCGGGCGACTCGATCGCTGCGGCGCTCGCTCAAGCTCCCGCCGGCACGACGCGGCGCCTGCGCCTCATGGCTGGTGGCCATGGGCCATTGACGCTTCAATCTCTGAAAGGTGGTCGGCTCGAACTGACCGGTGAAGACGGTGCGGTCTTGGGCCCGACGGTGGTGCGCGGATCCGATCAGATCGTTTTCCGCAACCTCGCGTTCAGAGGAGAGAAGGGCGGAGCGACCGTCCCAGGTCTGGTGCTGATAGATCCGAGTTCGCGGGATATTCTGTTCGAACGGTGCAGTTTCGCGACCTCCGACAGCGTCACGGGTTGGAGCAGCCGCGATTGGGTCGATCGGCCTTATCCGATCGGCCTGTTCGCACGCGGCCCGCAGGTCTCCGTGAAGGAAAGCCGCTTCTTCAACCTTCGCAATTGCCTGAGCGTGGCCGGCGATGGCGGAGTGGTTCAGGGTTGCAGTTTCGAAGCGTTCGGCAACGATGCGATCGAGTTCGGCGCCAACAATCTGAGGATCGTCTCCAACAGGATCCGAGGCGGGTACCATACGCAGGTAGACCCGCTCCATGCCGATGGTATTCAGGGTTTTCCGGCCCCAAATTCAGGGCAATACCAAAATATCTTGATCGACTCGAACATCATCGAGTTCGTAGGGCCCGGCGACTACATGCAGGGCATTACGATTTTTGATGGTTCCTGGCAGAATGTTCGTGTAACGAACAATAAGGTCAGTGTTAACGTCTGGAACGCGATCGCGTTGTATGGCATTTCTGGTGTTTTTGTTGAGGGAAATATTGTTTCTTCGACGGATCCGAAGATCCGGAACTGGATCGAAGTTCGTGCTTCGAAGACCGGCGTGAGATCGACCGACGTCGTTGTTCGCAACAACGTTGCGCCCCTGTTCAAGACGGATCGGGGAGCGACGTTGGCGAACAACCAGGTCCGGCTGCGCTGATCGGGCGTCCCCGGAGCGCCGGTGTGGGCTCGGCTCCGCCCGGGCCCGGGGCC